>NZ_JBICYJ010000041.1:41455-80664 GCF_043200835.1 Kitasatospora sp. NPDC048365 | reverse complement strand
CGGCCGACGATTCCAGCCAAGGACAGCCCGGGGTGTCAGTCAGTCGGAGGGTCAGACCGCCAAGCGGTGCCATCTACATCCTCACAGTCAGTCGGTCAGGCAGAGCAGCCCGGCCGCTGTCGTCCGGAACCCGCACTCGACGAGGTAGAACGCCGACAGCTCCGGCTCGAAGTCCACGTGCAGCCACTCGCATCCAGCCGCACGGGCCTCCCGCGCAGCCTCCGCGACCAGTCGGGAGCCGATCCCACCGCGCTGGGCATCCGGTGCCACCACCGTGTCCAGCAGGAAGGCGTGCCGTCCGCCGTCCCAGGCGACGTTGACGAACCCGATCAGGCGCCCGCTCGCCTCCCGGGCGCACACCCAGCCGAGGCTGTGCCGCCGCACCTGCTCGCCCCACCCGTGGGCGGTCGGCCGGTAGCCGAAGCCGGCCGCGTGCAGCTCGCCCAACTCCCCGTCCGTGAACCCGTCGCGCCACTCGTACATGATCACCATGCGGCGATGGTACTGACGCACGGAACCCGTAGCGGTACGGGCGCGCGCCGGAGGGGGCCGACGGAGAGGTAGCCTGGCAGCGGATGTGGTGAGAATGCGACAGGCTCAGCAGCGGACCCGCGGACCGGAGATTCCGGAAGTCCCGTTCGCCGCTCCGCCCGGCACCCCGGCGGGCGTCGAGGTGATGACCCTGGCCGAGCTGCGCCGACGCCACCCCGGCGACGCCTTCTTCCGGCCCCAGCGGCCTGCCTTCCACCATCTGCTCACGCTGGACACCGGCACGCTGTGCCACACCGTCGACTTCACCGGCTACACGCTCGAACCCGGTACGTGGCTGTGGGTACGGCCCGGTCAGGTCCAGCAGTGGGGCGGGCTCACCGGGGCCGAGGGGACGCTGGTGCTGTTCGAACCGGGCTTCCCCGACCCCGCGACGGTTGCCTCCGCCCGGCTCGACGATCCGTTCGCGCCTGCCGTGCAGCAGCCGTTCGGCGAGGACCGGGACGCCCTCGACGACGCCGTCCGCCACCTGCACCGCGAGTTCGACTCCGGCGGGGCGCTGCCCGCCGACGTCCACCTCGCGCTGCTGCGGCACCTGCTTGCCGCCGTCGTGCTGCGTCTCGCCCATCTCACGGCGCCGGCCGGGGCCGGAGCCGTCGAGCCGGGAGAGACGTACCTGCGGTTCCGCCAGGCCGTGGAACGCGACTACACCCGCACCCGCCGGGTCGAGGACTACGCGCGGGCCCTCGGCTACTCGCCGCGCACGCTCTCCCGGGCAACCCTGGCGGCGGCCGGGGTCGGCGCGAAGGAGTTCGTCGACCGCCGGGTGATCCTGGAGGCCAAGCGCCTGCTGGCGCACAGCGACCGCTCCGCCGCCCGGATCGCCGAGCACCTCGGCTTCGCGGACGCCGCCAACTTCGCCAAGTACTTCCATCAACGGACTGGCACCTCCCCGATCGCATTCCGTACCGCCGTCACATCTGCCGGTTCCACTCCGTCGCCCCGGTAACGGACCGACCAGCCGTCGGCCGACCGGCCCTGTTGCCGTACCGACCACGAGGAGAGCGGGCGATGGCTGAGCAGCAGTCCCAGCCCCCCGCGGGGCACTCCGGGGTGCCACCCGGTATCGGCCACTCGCGGGTGGTTCGTGGCGCCGAGGCGGTCGCGCGCGAAGCGCTTGCCCTCGCCGGGCTCGCCGACGGCTCCTGCCGCATCCTGATCAACGGTGAGCCCGGTCTCCTCGCTGCTCCGGGCGGCCACCCGCAAGCCGTCGTGAGCCTGACCGTCCGGGACGGTCGGATCGTCGAGATCAATGTGATGGCCGACCCCTCCCGCCTCCGTGGCCTCCCTGATGCATGCGCCCTCCCCGACGCCCGTGACCTCCTCTACGCCCGTGACCTCCCCGGTGCCGGTGCCCTTCCTGACAGGCGGGACCTCCCCGACGGCCCCGATCTCCCGGTCGAGGCCGGCATTCCTGACGGACCCGCAGGTCGGACCGGTACCCCGGGCGGCACGTGATGCCGGACACGGCGCTGACGGACCGTCGGGAGTAGCGTGCCGAGACATGAGCGACGAGGCATTCTCCGTACGGATCACCGTCCGCGGGTACGAGACCGACACCCAGGGCCACCTCAACCAGGCCGTGTACCTCCAGTACGCCGAGCACGCCCGCTGGGAGCACCTCCAGGCGGCGGGCATCCGCCAGGCCGACCTCCTCTCCAAGGGTGTCGGGCCGGTAGTCCTGGAGACCACCATCAAGTACCGCCGCGAGCTGCGCGCCGGCGACGAGGTGGATGTGAGTTGTGCCTTCATCTGGGCGGAGGGGAAGACCTTCAGCCTGGAGCAGCGGATCACCCGCACCGACGGTGTACTCGCTGCCGAGTTCGACGTGGTCGGAGGCATCCTGGACCTCAACGCCCGCCGTCTGGTCGCCGACCCCCGCGAACCGCTGCGTGCCCTCGCCTCGGACCCCGCGTTGCTCGGCCTCTAGACCATCTCGCATCCGGGCCGGCCCGCGCGTCCACCGATCGGTTGACATGGGTGTCGACCGATCCGGGAGCGCAACGGAGCCGGTCCGTCGATGTGGGGGTACCGACCGTCGGACCAGGATGGTGGCACCAACCGAGGAGAAGCCCGGAGGTGTCCAGATGATGCGCAAGCGGCCCGCCCCCAGCGAGCCCCGCCCCCGTCCCCGCGTGCTTCGCACCTTGATCGTCCCCGTCGCGGCCATGGCCGGCCTCGTCACCGCTTGTGCACCTGGCCCGGCCGCCTCGCCTTCGGCGGCGTCCCCGCCCTCCACCGCCGCAGCCCCGTCCTCGACCTCTCCCGCCGGAGCGACCTCTCCCACCGCACCGGCCACCCCTGCCGCACCGACCCCGACCGGCACGCTCCTGGTGACCGACTTCGGTGCGGACACGGTGACCTTCG
This sequence comes from Kitasatospora sp. NPDC048365, assembly GCF_043200835.1. Taxonomy (NCBI): domain Bacteria; kingdom Bacillati; phylum Actinomycetota; class Actinomycetes; order Kitasatosporales; family Streptomycetaceae; genus Kitasatospora; species Kitasatospora sp. NPDC048365. The sequence continues at coordinate 77,748 of NZ_JBICYJ010000041.1, read as the reverse complement.
TAGACCCGCAACGCGGCGCCATCGGCTCCGTCAAGGTCGGCACCGCCCCCTACGGCTTGGCGGTCGACGGTGCCGGCCGTGCATGGGTCGCCACCGCCGAGGGTGTCGCCGTCGTCGACACCGCGTCCCGCACCCGACTCGACCTGATTCCGTACCGGACGGCGACCGGCCGCGTCACCACCGGTGAGTACCGCGGCGGTGGCATGGGCATAGCGCTCTCCCCGGACGGTGGCCGCGCGTACGTGGGGGTGAACGTGCCCGGCGGCGACGGCGTCCTGGAGGTCGTCGACACCGCGGCACGCAAGGTGACCGACACCGTCCCGGTCGGCCGCCGCCCCTTCGACGTGGACGTCTCGCCGGACGGCGCCACGGTCTACGCCACCGACCACGACTCCTTCGACGTCACCGTGGTCCCCACCGCCACACTCGTTCCCCGGCGGATCGAAGTCGCCCCGTACGGCACGGAGGGCGGCCTCGGGTCCTGGCTCAAGCCGCACTACACCGTCGTCCGTCCCTCCGACGGCAGACTGCTGCTCCCGTTCGAGGGGGAGCGGCTGGCCGTCGTCGACCCCGCCACCGGCCGCACCACCATCGAGCCGATGACCGCCAACACCCACCAGCACGGCGTCGCCCTCGCCCCCGACGGACGCCTCCTCGTCGTGGGCACCGGGCCGATCGACCCCGCCACCGACGCCGGCCCCTCGCTGACCGTCCGCAACCCCGACGGCACCGAGCGGCTCTATCCCCTCGACGGCCCCCACGAGACCGCCGCCACCAGCCCCGACGGCCGCACCGCCTACGTCACCGGCGGCTTCACCCGCGACGGCTACTGGAACGGCCTCACCGTCATCGACCTCGCCAGCGGCGACACCCACCGCCTCCCCGCCGGCACCCGCCCCCTGTCCATAACCGTCCTCTAGCTCTCCGACCGGAGTGCTTCGCGGATCCGTGCGGCAGTATCGGCGGCCTGGGCGTCGCCGCCGTAGCGGGTGCGCGGCCAGAAGAACCCCCGCAGGCCGTCCTTGCGGTTGCGGGGCACCACGTGGACGTGGAGGTGGGGCACGGACTGGCTGATCCGGTTGTTGGCGGCGACGAAGCTGCCCGCCGCAGCCATCCCGGCCTCGACCGCTGCCGTGACCTCGCGGACCCGTTCGAAGAACGGGCCGACCAGGTCCTCCGGCAGATCGGTGAGGGTCTCCACGTGCGTCCGGGGCACGACCAGCACGTGCCCGGGGAAGAGCGGCCGGTGGTCGAGGAACGCCACCGCCGCCTCGTCCTGGAGCACCAGGTGCACCGCCACCTCCCCGGTGATCACCTGGCAGAACAGACACTCCGGACGGTCCTGACGCTCCATCCCCTCATTGTGGGCAGTCACTCCCCACTCGGCGCCCCCTACTCGGCGCCTTTGGCTCACCGGCGGGGCTCACCGGCAGTGCCTACCGGCGGGGCTCAGCGCCCAGGCCGGCCGCCGCAGCTGACCGCCACGGTTCACCGCACCCATGTGGGGTCGAGTGCGATGGCGCGCAGCTGCTCGATGGTCAGCACCGGAGTGCCGGGCTTGGCGCCGTACCAGGTGGCGCTGTTGACCTGGGCGAGGGTGACCAGCGTGCCGTCGGGCCGGAGCACCTCGGCCTCCCAGTACTGCACCGGCTCGGGCTGGCCCTTGGACGTCCCGGTGAGCCGGATCACCGAGACGGTGCCGTCGGCGGCGCGCACCAGGTCCTGCTGCCCGCTCTCCGTGCCGAACGAGCTGCGCTTCTTCTCGGTGTTCGCCCACTTCGGCTGGATCTGGACGACGAGGCTGCCGGTGCGGTCCGCGACGGTGACGGGCAGGTGAGCCCGGTCAGGGGTGTCCTGCGGACCGGGCTCGCCCGGGGTGACGCCGTTCGGAAGGAGCTGCCGGAGGGTGGCCAGCAGGTCCTTGGGTGCGGCGCCGACCGGCTCGGGTGCGGCCGGCCGGCCGGTGGCGCCGCGCCGGAAGTCCTCGAACAGCGGATCCCAGGTGGAGCTGGTGATCACAGAGGTGAGCTGTTCGGGTGTCAGTGGCATTTGGGTACGACCGGAAGAGGTGCCGTTCTGTTGGTAGTCACGCTCCGAGAGACGGACCTGGCGTCCGTCGGTGCCGGTGTAGACGGCGATCCAGATGCGCTCGTCGGCCGGGGGTCGCGGCAACTGCTTGGTGACCACCACGATCGAGCCGTCCGGGCGGACGGTCCGGTCGCAGCTCTCGATCGGTGTGTCGTAGGGGTCCTCGCACCGGGTGCCCCGGGTGTCGGCGCCGATCGGCAGGTCGACCCGGTCGGTGGACAGGTTGACCTGTACCGAGCCCTGGCCGTCGTCGAACTGCAGCCAGGCGGTCGGTCCCATGTCGGGCATGGCCATCTGCCCGATGCCGTAGCCCTGCTCGTCGCTGATCCCGCCGGCGGGCAGCAGCGCACGCAGGGTCTGGCTCATGTACGTACCGGTGATCCGGCCGCGCGGGCCGCCCGGCTTGACCTTGTCCCCGTCCCCGCCGGGGAACGGCAGACCCAGGTGGCCGGCGGACGCCAGCAGCGCCACACCGAGCACTCCGGCGCCTGCCACCGAGGCGGCCCGGCGGCGTCCCCGCCTGGCCTGGCCGCGGGCCTCGGCGACGCGGGCGAGCATCTCGCCCGGCGGGTCCGGCGCCAGCTCGGCGGAGTTCCGCAGTGCCTTGGCGAACTCTTCCTCGAATGCGTCGACAACCATCGGTCAGCTCCTCAGCATCGAAAGCGAATCGGCGCCCAGCCGCTCCCGCAGGCGCGCCAGGGCGCGGCTGCTGCGGGAGCGGACGGCTCCGGCGGTCAGGTGCAGGGCGGAGGCGGTCTCCTCGACGCTGCGGTCCTCCCAGAAGCGCAGTACCAGCACCGCCCGGTCCCGGGCGGGCAGCTCGGAGAGCGCCTGCAGCAGGGTGATCCGCAGGGCCGGATCGGGTTCCGGGGCGGCGGCGTCGGCGAAGGTGTCGGTGACGTGCTCCCCGCTGCTGCGGCGTCGCCGGTACGACAGGAAGGTGTTGACCAGGACGGTCTGGGTGTAGCCGGCCGGGTTCTCCAGACGGGAGACCTTCCGCCAGCGGCCGTAGACCCGGCCGAGGGCCTCCTGGGCGAGGTCCTCGGCGAGGTGTGCGTCGCCACCGGTCAGCAGATAAGCGGTTCTGACCAGGTGGCGCCCCCTCGCCGCAGCGAACTCCCGGAAGTCCAGGTGACCTGGCGCAGTGGTTGTTGTGCGGTCCATGACCGTTTAACGCGGTGGACCCCCGACGCTGTGTCAGACGGATCGCCGGAAGTTGTCGGGGCCCAAGCCGGTCCGGACACACCGTCACCGAGCCGGACCTGCGGACGGGCGGCGGACGATCACCGGTGTGACGATGCGAGGGTGACCACCACCAGCGAGACCGCACCCGCCAGTCCGTCGTCGGCGCCGCCCGTGCTCGACCGGCGGCAGCGCAACATCGTCTTCGGCACCATCATGCTCGGCATGCTGCTGGCTGCCCTGGACCAGACGATCGTCGGCACCGCGCTGCCGACGATCGTCGCGGACCTCGGTGGCGCCTCGCACATGTCCTGGGTGGTGACCTCGTACCTGCTGGCGGAGACCGTCACCACCGCGCTGGTCGGGAAGTTCGGTGACCTGTTCGGCCGCAAGGTGGTCTTCCAGGTCTCGGCGATCGTCTTCATCACCGGCTCGTTCCTGTGCGGCCTGGCGACCAACATGTCCTTGCTGATCGCCTGGCGGGCGATGCAGGGCGTCGGCGCCGGCGGTCTGATGGTCACCTCGATGGCACTGATCGCCGACGTCATCCCGCTGCGCGAGCGGGGCAAGTACCAGGGCGCGATCGGCGCGGTGTTCGGTGTGGCCACGGTGATCGGCCCGCTGCTGGGCGGCCTGTTCACCGACCACCTGACCTGGCGCTGGGCGTTCTACGTGAACGTGCCGATCGCGATCCTGGTGGTCATCGCGGCGGCCCGGAACATCCCGGCGGTGCGGTCGGTGGCCCGGCCGGTCATCGACTACCTGGGCATCACTCTCGTCGCGGTCGGCGCCAGCGCACTGATCCTGGCCACCAGTTGGGGAGGCAACGAGTACGCCTGGGGCTCGCCGATGATCATCGGTCTGTTCGTGGTCGGCGTGCTCGCACTCGCGGGGTTCTGCTGGGCGGAGACCCGCGCGGCCGAGCCGATGCTGCCGATGCGGCTGTTCCGCAACCCGGTCTTCACCGTCTGCTCCGTCCTCAGCTTCATCGTCGGCTTCGCGATGCTCGGCGCGATGACCTTCCTGCCCACCTTCCTGCAGTACGTCGACGGCGACTCGGCGACCATCTCCGGCGTGCGCACCCTGCCGATGGTGATCGGCCTCCTGATCGCCTCGGTGTTCAGCGGCAACGTCGTCTCCAAGACCGGCCAGTACCGCTGGTTCCCGGTGATCGGTTCGCTGGTCATGGCCCTCGGCCTCTACCTGCTCTCGCTGATGCGGGCCGGCACCAGCGCCTGGCTGGCCTCGCTGTACATGTTCGTGCTCGGCGTCGGCATCGGCCTGTGCATGCAGGTGCTGACCATCGCCGTGCAGAACACCGTGGACTACACGGACCTCGGCACCGCTACCTCCGGCGTCACCTTCTTCCGCACCCTCGGCAGCTCCTTCGGCACCGCCGTCTTCGGCACCATCTATGTCAACTCCCTCAAGCCGAACCTCGCCCAGGGCGTCGCCGAGGCCGCCCGCACCACCGGCGCCGACCCGCAGGAACTCGCCGCCGCGGCACAGAGCCCGCAGGGCTTGCACGCGCTGCCGCCCGACCAAGCCGCCCCGATCATCGACGCGTACGCGGACTCCCTGCACACCGTCTTCCTGTGGACCGTCCCGGTGGCCCTGATCGGCTTCGTGGTGGCGCTCTTCCTCAAGCAGGTCAAGCTGCGCGACACCGCCAGGGCCAGCTCCGCCGACATGGGCGAGGGCTTCGCCCAGCCGACCTCCGGCGACTCCGCACAGGTGCTGGAGCTGGCCGTCGGCAAGATCATCCGACAGGTGGGCATGGACACCGCGCGCCGGGTGGTCGGATCCTCCGGCACCCGGCTGGACGTTGCCGGGGCCTGGGCGGTGATGCAGGTCGAGTTCTTCACCCGCGCCGTGGGCCACGCCAACATCAACCTGATCGCGGCCCGCCGCCGCATTCCCCCGGAGGTGCTGGAGCCGACGTTCACCCGGATGGTCCAGGAGGGCTACCTGAGCCGACAGAACGGGTTCTACGCCCACACCGAGGCCGGCGACCGGGAGGCCGCCGCGATCACCAAGGCCTGGTCGAACTGGCTGAACGAGCGGTTGGAGGAGGACCGGGGCCGTCCGCGCAGTGCCGAGCTGCGCGCCGCCGCCGACACCATTGCCAAGCGCCTGCTCGCCGAGGACCTCGCCGAGGGCCTGCCCGAGGACCACCCGGCCCGGGAGAACGCGGGTTCTGCGGCCCGCTGACACCCTCGACGGCACCGACCACATCGACGGCACCGACCACATCGACCACACCGACCACGTCGACGCACCGACTGCACCGACCACTTCGACCGAGCCGACGACTTCGACGGAACCGAGACAGCGGGGGCGCCGACAATGACAGGCCTGCTGGTCTACGCCCCGGCCGCGATCTTCCTGGCGCTGTTCATCGGCGGGGTCCTGCGCGACCCCCGACGGTTCAGCAACGCCGTCCTGCTGGGGCTGACCGTCACCTTCACCGCCCTCGCCATGCTGGTCGAGCTCGGCCGGGCCGACTCCGTCGCCGCCGAACTCGTCCTGGTCGCGATGGTGCTGCTGCCCGCCGTCGGCACCCTGGTCCTGGCCGGACTGCTGATCGCCAACGGCGTGAAGATGATCCAGAAGGAGGGCCGCCGGCTCGCCAACCTGCTGTCGCTCCTCGCCGGCCTCGGCATCCTCGGCGTCGTCGGACTGCTGCTCGCCGCCACCCAGGCCGACTCGCACGCCCTGGTGGTCGCGGCCAGGACGGTCTTCCTGCTGGCCAGCTACCTCTCGTTCCTGTTCCTCTGCTTCATCGGCTACGGCTTCCTGTACGGCCGGCTCACCCCGCGCGAGGACGTCGACTACGTGGTGGTGCTCGGTGCGGGCCTGGCCGGCGGCGTTCGGGTCACCCCGCTGCTCGCCGGCCGGCTCGACCGGGGGCGACTGCTGTACGAGGCGCAGACGCTCCGCGGCCGGGCCCCGGTGATCATCGCCTCCGGTGGGAAGGGGCCCGACGAGGGGGTACCGGAGTCCCACGCCATGGCCGACTACCTCCTGGAGCGCGGCGTCCCCGACGACCGGATCGAGCGGGAGGACCGTTCGCGCAACACGGAGGAGAACCTCACCTTCTCGCAGGTGATCATGGCCCGGGAGAAACCGGACTACCTCTGCGTGGTGGTCACCAACAACTTCCACGCCTTCCGCGCCGCGCTGCTCGCACGCAAGGCGGGGATCAACGGCCAGGTGGTCGGTTCGCCGACCGCCGCGTACTTCTGGCCGAGCGCGACCATCCGGGAGTTCTTGGCGGTGTTCCTGGCGTACCGGACGGTCAACCTCGGGGTCTGCGCCCTGCTGGTGCTGGCGGGTGTGCTCCCGTAGCCCCGCCTTGACACGGTTGCCGGCGGTGCCTATGCCGGAGAGGGAGGGCTGAGGAGGCGGACGGCGATGACCGACCCCGGTGGTGATCGGATCGAACGGCTGCTGGCCGAGCGGACGGCGGACCTGCAGCGACTGCAGGCGGAGTTCGCGAACTACCGCAAGCGAGTCCACCGGGACCGGCTCGTGGTGGGCGAGGCCGCCGTTGCCAACGTGCTGGCCGGGCTGCTGCCGGTGCTCGACGCGCTGGACGCCGCCCGCGCCCAGGGCCGCCTCACCGGCGGGCTGCGCGCCGTCGCCGAGCTGCTGGAGAGCCGGCTCGGCGCGCTCGGGCTGGAGTCCGTCGGTGAGCCCGGTGATCCGTTCGACCCGACCTGCCACGACGCGGTGGACCGGGCGCCCGGCGACGACGGCACCGCTGTGGCGGGAGACGGACCGGTCTGTGTCGAGATCGTCCGCGCCGGCTACCGGGTCGGCGACCACCTGCTGCGCCCCGCCGAGGTGGTCGTCACCCAGCAGCTCTCCTCCCCGCCCCCGCCGGGGAGTCCGCCCGACAGTCCGCCCGCGACTCCGCCACCCGGGAGTCCACCCGGGAGCCCGCCACCCGCGACCCCGCCACCGCCGGACGCCGCTCCGTCCGAAGGCTGACCGGCAGGGCGGCGGTGGGCCGCGCCTAGACTCGCGGCGGTCGGGCAGGGATCGCGAGCCGGCGGACGAGGGGAGTCGTGGGGTGGACGCGCAGCGTGAGCCGTTCCTGTACGTCGTGGTGTGTGCGGCGGGGGTGGCGACGGGGGTGTCGGAGCTGATCGAGGCGGCCAGGGGCAGGGGCTGGCGGGTGGGGGTGGTGGCGACGCCGAACTCCCTGGCGATCGTCGACCGGGCGGCGCTGGAGGCGCAGACCGGTCTGCCGGTGCGCTGCGAGTGGCGGGCGCCCGGAGCGTCGCGGCCGCTGCCGCCGCCGGACGCGATCGCGGTGGCTCCGGCGACGTTCAACACGGTCAACAAGTGGGCGGCGGGTATCGCGGACACCCTGGCGCTGGCGATCCTGTGCGAGGCGTACGGACTGGGTGTTCCGACGGCGGTGCATCCACGGGTGAACGCCGCGCTGGCCGCCCATCCGGCGTACCGGGCGGCGGTCGAGCGGCTGTCCGGGATGGGTGTTCGCTTCCCGGCGAAGGAGCAGGCACAACCACGGACAGCCGCGGACGACGACGCGCCGTTCGAGTGGGTCACCGTGCTCGATCTGCTGGGTCCGCCGCGGCTGCGCTGATCGTCGGCCGGCCGCCCAGCCGCCCAGCCGCCCAACGAGCCGCCCAGCCGGTCGGCCTCAGGTCCGGAGGTCGGTGAGGAGGGCGAGCGGGTCGGCGTCGAGGTGGAAGGTGTGGCGCAGTGCCCGCCGGGCGGCGTGCAGTCCGGACATGCCGTGGACGCCGGGGCCGGGTGGGGTGGAGGCCGAGCACAGGTACAGCCCGGGGAGCGGGGTGCGGTAGGGGTCGAGCGCGGGGCGCGGCCGGAACGCGGTCTGGCGCAGGGTCATGGCGCCGGCGCTGATGTCCCCGCCGACGTAGTTGGCGTTGTACCGGGCCAGGTCGGCGGCGGTGGTGGTGTGCCGGGCGAGGACCAGGTCGCGGAAGCCGGGGGCGAAGCGCTCGACCTGGGCGGTGACGGCGTCGGCGACGTCCACGGTGGATCCGTGCGGGACGTGCGCGTAGGTGTAGAGGGTGTGGCGGCCGGCGGGGGCGCGGGTGGGGTCCACGATGCCGGGCTGGACGGCGAGCACGTACGGGCGCTCGGGGTGCCGGCCGGCGGCGACCTCGCGTTCGACGGCGAGGGTCTCCTCCTGGGTGCCGGACAGGTGCAGGGTGCCGGCGTACGCACAGTCGGGGTCGGTCCACGGGACGGGTCCGGAGAGCGCGAAGTCGACCTTGCAGGCGCCCGCGCCGTAGCGGAAGGCGCGCAGCTGCCGGGCGTGGCGTTCGGGCAGGGCGGGACCGGCGATGCGGAGCAGTCCGGCGGGGCTGGTGTCGAGCAGGACGGCGCGGGCCCGGGGCAGGTCGGTGAGGCGGTCGATCGGCCGACCGGTGTGGATCCGGCCGCCGAGCCGGGCGAGTTCGGCGGTCATGGCGTTGGCGATGGCCTGGCTGCCGCCGCGCGGGACGGGCCAGCCGACGGCGTGTCCGAGGGTGGCGAGCAGCAGTCCGGCGCCTGCCGCGGGGAGGGTGCGAGGCGGCTGGATCGCGTGGGCGGCGACGCCGGCGAGCAGGGCGCGGGCGGCGGGTTCGCGGAACCGGGCGGTCCAGGCGGGGGTGCCGAACTCGGCGACCCGCAGCAGCAGTCGCAGCGCGGTGAGGGGTTTCGTGAGCGGCGTCGTGGGTGGGGTCCGCTGGTCGGAGAGGGCGGTGTCGACCAGGTCCGGCCAGTGGTCGACGAGGGGGCCGAAGACCGCGCGCCACGCCCGGCCGTCCCGGCCGAGGCCGGCGGCGGTCCGGTCCAGGTCACGCCAGGCGACGGCGGCCGGGCGGCCGTCCAGCGGCTGGGCGAAGGCGGCTTCGGGCTGCAGCAGCTCGACCCGGTCGGCGAGGCCGAAGGCCCGGTAGAACGGTGAGGCGAGGGCCATCGGGTGGGCGACCGAGCAGAGGTCGTGGCGGTAGCCGGGGAGGGTGGTTTCGGCGGTCCGGGTACCGCCGCCCGGGGTGTCGGCGGCCTCGTACACCTCGACCCGCAGGCCTGCGGCGGCGAGGGCCAGGGCGGCGGCCAGCCCGTTCGGGCCGGAGCCGACCACCACCGCGTCGGTCTCCCCGTTGGACCGTTCGCCAAGCCCTGCTGTCACCGCGGCACCTCCGCCGTCGCGCCTCGTACGAGAAGCATTCCACGCCCTCACCGCCGTCCGGCGGCAAGGGCGCGGAGCGACGCGGCGAGGGCGTGGAAGACGGGGCAAGGGTGCGGCAGGACGCAGCGAGGGCCGGGGACGGCCGCGCCTGCGCTTGTGGCGGCGGCCCGACGGCGGCCCGACGGCGGCCCGACGGCGGCCCGACGGCGGGCCGCCGCGGTCAGCGCTTGGTGGAGTCGACGATCACCGGGGTGCCGCCGCTGCCGCAGGGGCTGGCGTACACCGGGTTCTTCTCGGCGGCGGCCTTGAAGGCCTCGATGCACTGGCTGAGCAGCAGCTTGTCGGTCAGCGAGCCGGCGATCGCCGCGTTGGCGGCGGCGGTGGAGTCGGCGTCGATCTTCCGCTTCTCGGCCTCCGCCTTGGCGGTGCGGACGGCGGCCTCGGCCTGGGCGGTGGCCTGGTCCTGCTGGATCTTCGCCTCGATCGCGTGCTGCAGGCTGTCGCTGGGCTTGACGTTGCGCAGGTTGACGCCGTTGACCAGGATGCCGCGCGGGGCGAGCCGGTCGGTGATCTGCTTCTCGATCTCGGCGGCGATGGCCTCGCGCTGGGAGGTGTACCCCTCGACGCCGGTGTGCTTGGCGAAGACGTTGCGGACGATCTCGCGGCTGTCGGGGTAGACCAGCCGCTGCTGCACCGCCTCGGCGCTGCCGGCGAGCTTGTACAGGGCGAGGGTGTGCTGCGGGTCGATCGACCACTTCACGGTGAGGTCGGCGTAGAGCACGCCGCCCTCGGAGGAGCGGACCTCGACCGTGTCGTTGCCGTTGAGGTTCAGGTCGGACGGGCGGGTGGAGAAGCTCGTCACGTCGGTGAGCGGGGACTTCAGGTGCAGCCCGGGCTGCCAGGTGCCGCCGATCTTGCCGAGCGTGGTGGGCACGGCCACCTCGTACGGCTCCACCACGTGGACGAAGGTGGTCACGCCGAGCAGGACGCCCAGCACGCCGGTCAGGATGCCGCCGGCGGTCGCCGCCCGGCCCCGGACCACGCCGCGGCGACGGAGCACCAGGACGACCAGGCCGGCGGCCAGCAGCAGGAGGGAGATGAAGAGCATCGTCACGTCTTTCGGACTCTTGTTATCAGATGCTCGGAGCGTAGAAGTCGGGTGTGACCTCAGGGGGTGCGTTCAGCCTCTCTTCAGTGAAGTCAGTGACAGCCGGACCTGGTTAGATCGGTGACCAGGGCGAGGACGAGAGGGAGACACGATGAGCAGGGCCGAGTCGCACACCGCCGACAGCCACGACCTGATCCGGGTGATCGGCGCCCGCGAGAACAACCTCAAGGACGTCAGCGTCGAGATCCCCAAGCGCCGTCTGACCGTCTTCACCGGTGTCTCCGGCTCGGGAAAGAGCTCGCTGGTCTTCGACACCGTCGCCGCCGAGTCGCAGCGTCTGATCAACGAGACCTACAGCGCCTTCGTCCAGGGCTTCATGCCCACCCTCGCCCGGCCCGAGGTGGACGTCCTGGAGGGGCTGACCACCGCGATCATCGTCGACCAGCAGCGGATGGGCGCCGACCCGCGCTCCACCGTCGGCACCGCCACCGACGCCAACGCGATGCTGCGCATCCTGTTCAGCCGGCTCGGCGACCCGCACATCGGCTCGCCCAAGGCGTACTCCTTCAACGTCGCCTCGATCAGCGGCGCCGGCGCGGTCACCGTGGAGCGCGGCGGACAGACCGTCAAGGAGCGCCGCAGCTTCAGCATCACCGGCGGCATGTGCCCGCGCTGCGAGGGCCGCGGCAACGTCAACGACATCGACCTGGCGCAGCTCTACGACGACACCAAGTCGCTGGACGAGGGCGCGCTCACCATCCCCGGCTACAAGCCCGGCGGTTGGAACTACCGGCTGTACAGCGAGTCCGGGCTCTTCCCCTCGGACAAGCCGATCGGGAAGTTCACCAAGAAGGAACTGACCGCCTTCCTGCACCACGAGCCGACCCGGATGAAGATCGCCGGGATCAACATGACCTACGAGGGCCTGATCCCGCGGATCCAGAAGTCCATGCTCGCCAAGGAGAAGGAGGGCATGCAGCCGCACATCCGGGAGTTCGTCGACCGGGCCGTCACCTTCACCACCTGCCCCGACTGCGGCGGCACCCGGCTGAGCGAGGCCGCCCGCTCCTCCCGGATCCGCGGCGTCTCGATCGCCGACGCCTGCGCGATGCAGATCAGCGACCTCGCGGAGTGGGTCCGCGGCCTGGACGAGCCGTCCGTCGCCCCGCTGCTCGCCACCCTCCGGCACACCCTCGACTCCTTCGTCGAGATCGGCCTCGGCTACCTCTCGCTGGAGCGCCCGGCCGGCACCCTCTCGGGCGGCGAGGCCCAGCGGGTGAAGATGATCCGCCACCTCGGCTCCTCGCTCACCGACGTCACGTACGTCTTCGACGAGCCCACCACCGGCCTGCACCCGCACGACATCCAGCGGATGAACGGCCTGCTGCTGCGCCTGCGCGACAAGGGCAACACGGTGCTGGTGGTCGAGCACAAGCCGGAGACCATCGCGATCGCGGACCACGTCGTCGACCTCGGCCCCGGCGCGGGCACGGCGGGCGGCGCGGTCTGCTTCGAGGGGACGGTCGGCGGGCTGCGCTCCAGCGGGACGGTGACCGGGCGTCACTTCGACGACCGGGCCGCGGTGAAGCCGTCGGTGCGCACGGCGACCGGGAAGCTGTCGATCCGCGGGGCGTCCGCCAACAACCTGCGGGACGTGGACGTCGACATCCCGCTCGGGGTGCTGACCGTGATCACCGGTGTCGCCGGTTCGGGCAAGAGTTCGCTGGTGCACGGGTCGATCCCGGCGGGGGAGGGCGTGGTCTCGGTCGACCAGGCCCCGATCAAGGGCTCCCGGCGCAGCAACCCGGCCACCTACACCGGGCTGCTGGAGCCGATCCGCAAGGCCTTCGCCAAGGCCAACGGGGTCAAGCCGGCACTGTTCAGCGCCAACTCGGAGGGTGCCTGCCCGAACTGCAACGGCGCGGGCGTGGTCTACACCGACCTGGCGATGATGGCCGGGGTGGCCACCCTGTGCGAGGAGTGCGAGGGCAAGCGTTTCGACGCCTCGGTGCTCGAGTACCGCTTCGGCGGGCGGGACATCAGCGAGGTGCTGGCGATGCCCGTCGCCGAGGCGCGCGAGTTCTTCGCGGCGGGGGAGGCGAAGACGCCCGCCGCCAGCCGGATCCTGGACCGCCTGGCGGACGTCGGCCTCGGGTACGTCAGCCTCGGCCAGCCGCTCACCACGCTGTCCGGCGGCGAGCGGCAGCGGCTCAAGCTCGCCACCCACATGGCCGACCAGGGCGGCGTCTACGTCCTCGACGAGCCCACCACCGGCCTGCACCTGGCCGACGTCGAGCAGCTCCTCGGCCTGCTCGACCGGCTGGTCGACGCTGGCAAGTCGGTGATCGTGATCGAGCACCACCAGGCCGTCATGGCACACGCCGACTGGATCATCGACCTCGGTCCGGGCGCCGGCCACGACGGCGGCCGGGTCGTCTTCGAGGGCACCCCGGCGGAGCTGATCGCCGCGGGCGGCACGCTGACGGCTCAGCACTTGGCGGAGTACGTGCGGTAGGGGACGACCTCACCCGGCCGCGGCCCGGCCGCCGGTCCCGCACTGCCCCGCGCCTACCGCCCCCGCCGCCGGCCCCGCACCTACCGCCCCCGCCGCCGGCCCCGCACCTACCGCCCCCGCCGCCGGCCCCGCACCGCCCCGTGCCTACCGCCCCGCGTGCGCGGTGGTGGTGGCGCGGAGGCGGTGGTAGGTCGGGGCGTCGAACCGGCCGGCCCGCGGGGCGAGCACGGTGGCGGCGGAGAGGGCCACCGCGTCGGGCAGGATCGCCGGCCAGCCGGCTCCGCCGAGCAGGCCGGCGGCCAGCGCGGCGACCACGGAGTCGCCGGCGCCGGTGGGGTTGCCGGTGACGGCGGCGGGCGGTGCGCAGCGCCAGGTGCCTTCGGGGTCGACGGCGAGCAGCCCGTCCGGTCCGAGGGAGGCCAGGACGGCGCCGGCGCCGCGTTCGAGCAGGACGGCGGCCGCCGCGGCCGGGTCGGCGAGGCCGGTGGCGGCGGCCAGTTCGGCGGCGTTGGGCTTGACCACGGTGGGGCCGGCGGCGAGCGCGGCGGTGAGGGCGGGGCCGTCCGCGTCGAGGACGCAGGGCACCTCGGCCTGCCGCGCCAGGGCCACCAGCTGCGCGTACCCGTCGGCCGGTACGCCGCGCGGCAGGCTGCCGGACAGCACCAGGACGCCCGCCCCGGGCAGCAGCCGCTCGACCTCGCGGCACAGCAGCTGCCACTCGGCGTCCGTCAGTTCCGGACCGGCCTCGTTGAGCATGGTGGCGTCGGTCTCGTCGACCACGGCGACGGTCCGGCGGGTCTCGCCGGTGATCCGTACCGCGTGGTACCGCAGCCCGGCCGCCCGCAGGTCGGCCTCGACCGCGTCGCCCGTCGCGCCGCCGAGCGGCAGCACGCACTGTGCCTCCCGGCCGAGCGCGCTCAGCACCCGGGCGACGTTCACCCCCTTGCCGCCGGCCTGGGCGGCGACCTCGGCCACTCGGTGGCTGCGGTGCGGCCGGAACCCGGGCACCGTGTACGTGACGTCCAGGGCCGGGTTGGGGGTGACGGTCAGGATCACGACGGTAGGCTCCCATGATTGAATGCGCGCGAAAGCAACTCGTTCCGCGCAGATTCAATCATCTACTTGAGGAGTCGCGACAGTCTCCGGTCGGCCAGGGTCCGTCCGCCGGTCTGGCAGGTCGGGCAGTACTGCAGCGAGGAGTCGGCGAAGTTGACCGAGCGGACGGTGTCCCCGCAGGCCGGGCAGCGCTCCCCGGCCCGCCCGTGCACGGCGAGCCCGGCCTTCTTCTCGGATTTCAGGCCGCCGGGCGGTGCCGAGCGGGCGTGCTCCAGCGCCGTGCCGAGCACCTGCCGGACCGCCGCGTGCAGCCGCTCGACCTGCTCCTCCTTCAGTGCGGACGCCATCGCGTACGGCGAGAGCCGCGCCGCGTGCAGGATCTCGTCGGAGTAGGCGTTCCCGATCCCGGCCATGACCGCCTGGTCGGTCAGGAAGGTCTTCAGTCGCTGCCGCGCCCCGCCTGCCAGTGCGCCCAACTCCTGCGCGGTCACCGCCAGGGCGTCCGGCCCGAGCCGGGCGATGCCGGGCACCAGCTGCGGATCGGTCACCACGTACGCGGCCAGCCGCTTGGTGGTGCCCTGCTCGGTCAGGTCGAAGCCGGACCCGTCGTCCAGCACGATCCGCAGCGCGAGCGGGCCGCGGCGGCTCGGCGGCTCGGCGGGGAAGGAGGCGCGTTCGTGCACCCAGCCCGCCCGGGCGAGGTGGACCACCAGGTGGGGTCCGCCCTCCGTCGCCAGGTCCAGGAACTTGCCGTGCCGGCCGACCTCCCGCACCGGAAGGCCGTGCAGTGCGTGGACCGGCGGATCGAAGGTCTTGAGCACCTGGACGGAGAGGGCGTCCACGCGGGCGAGGGTGCGGCCGGCGCAGGCGGTGGTCATGCGCTCGGCCAGGGCCTGCACTTCGGGCAGCTCGGGCACCCGTCCAGTGTCACCCGGCAGGCGCAGTGCCACCCGTCGGTGCGCCGCCGTTCGGCCTACTACGAGTCAACCATCAGTCATGTCATGGGTGTTGACTGATGACGCGCTCTCTTGACGGTCCCATGACATTGAGTCACCATCGGCTGGGCGCGCCTCCTCCGTACGTTCCGAAATCCCCCACCGGACCCCCACAGGAGGACAGTCATGCGACTGCCCCGCCGCGGCCGGCCGGCCCTCGCCGTCGCCGCCCTGCTCACACTCGCCCTCGCCGCACCGCTCGGCGCGGCCACTCCCGCCACCGCCCGCTCCGACGCCGCCCGGATCGGCGCCGCCGAGGAGACCGTCCGCCAGTACGCGGTCGACGGCCCCTCCACGGTGGCCGAGCGCACCGCCGTCGCCGCCACCGGCGCCTCCATCGACGAGGTGGACGCCCGCTCGCTGGTCGTCTCCGCCAACGCCGCCGAACTGCTGCGGCTGAGGGCCCTCGGCTGGCGGCTCACCGAGCTGCCCGGCCCCGAGCAGAACGCCCAGCTCGGCCCCGGCATCAACGACTTCCCCAGCAAGGACTCGGCGTACCACAACTACGCCGAGGCCACCGCCGACATCAACGCCGTGGTCGCCGCCCACCCCGGGATCATGAGCAAGCAGGTGATCGGGAAGTCCTACGAGGGCCGGGACATCCTCGCGGTGAAGGTCAGCGACAACGTCGCCACCGACGAGAACGAGCCCGAGGTGCTGTTCACCTTCCACCAGCACGCCCGCGAGCACCTGACCGTGGAGATGGCGCTCTACCTGCTGCACGAGCTCGGCGACAAGTACGCCACCGACTCACGGATCGCGGCCGCGGTCAACGGCCGGGAGATCTGGATCGTCCCGGACCTCAACCCGGACGGCGGCGAGTACGACATCTCCACCGGCAGCTACAAGAGCTGGCGCAAGGACCGCCAGCCCAACTCCGGCAGCCGGTACATCGGCACCGACCTCAACCGGAACTGGGACTACAAGTTCGGCTGCTGCGGCGGCTCGTCCGGCTCCACCTCCAGCGAGACCTACCGGGGCACCGCCCCGGAGTCCGCGAAGGAGGTCAAGGTGGTCGCCGACTTCGTCCGCTCCCGGGTGGTCGGCGGCAAGCAGCAGATCACCGCGGCGATCGACTTCCACACCTACAGCGAGCTGGTGCTCTGGCCGTTCGGCTGGACCACCGCCGACACCGCGACCGGCATGACCGCCGACGAGGCCAACACCTTCGCCACCTTCGGGCGGAACATGGCCGGCACCAACGGCTACACCCCGGAGCAGTCCAGCGACCTGTACATCACCGACGGGTCGATCGACGACTGGCTGTGGGGCGCGCAGCGGATCTGGGCGTACACCTTCGAGATGTACCCGACCTCCAGCAGCGGCGGCGGCTTCTACCCGCCGGGCTCGGTCATCACCCGGGAGACCACCCGCAACCGGGAGGCGGTGCTGCGGCTGCTGGAGAACGCCGACTGCATGTACCGGGCCATCGGCAAGCAGCAGCAGTACTGCGGCATCGCAAGCTGAGTCGGGCCTGGGCTAGGGTACGGGCGTCACAGCAACACTCAGAAGGGGCATCGTCCAGATGGACATCGACAGGGCCAAGGCGGCGTTCGACCGCTTCGACGTGGACGGCGACGGCTTCATCACGGCGGAGGAGTACTCCAAGGTCATGGCCGAGATGGGCGACTTCAACGTCACCGTGCCGGTCGCGCAGGCGGTCATCGCCAAGTCCGACACCAGCAAGGACGGCCAGCTGTCCTGGGACGAGTTCAAGGCCGCGAACGTCGGCTGACGTCCAGCGCTTCGCCGGGCCCGGCACTCCGTATCCGTACGGGGCGCCGGGCCCGACGCGTGTCCGGCGGCGCGGGACGGTCGCCGCCGGGCCCGGTCGCCGCTACTCGCCGGGCGAGTGGCCGAGGATCGCGCCCAGGCCGGCCCGGCTGGCCGCCACCACCACCTGCTCGCCCTCGCGGAGCACCCGGTCCCGGGCCGGCCGCCAGCGCGGCTCCGGCCGGTCGGTGCCGGCCGGCTGCACGGCGATGATCCGCACCGCGCCGGACTGCTCGGCGTCGGCGACCGTCCGCCCGGCGAGCTCCGGGTGCCCGGCGACGTCCACCGCCGCGATCAGCACCACCTGGCGGCCCACCGCGAGCGCGCCCAGCACCTGCCGGCCCATCATCGCGGCGGCGAACGCCGGCGCGGACAGGAACGAGACGCTGTGGCTGCGGGTCTCCGCCTCCGGGTAGGAGTCGCGCAGCGCCCGGTACAGCTCGGTCGCGAAGTCGTCGTCGAAGAGCCCGAGCACCACCCGCAGCTCCGGGGAGGACTCCCGGGCCAGCACCGCGGCCTCCAGGTTGGAGCTGTCCCCGGTCAGCGCGATCAGCGCCGAACTGCGGCCGATCCTGGCCGCCTCCAGCACCCCCTCCTGGGTGGCGTCGCCCAGCACCACCGGCACCCCGTACGCC
Organism: Kitasatospora sp. NPDC048365; assembly: GCF_043200835.1. Lineage (NCBI taxonomy): Bacteria > Bacillati > Actinomycetota > Actinomycetes > Kitasatosporales > Streptomycetaceae > Kitasatospora > Kitasatospora sp. NPDC048365. The sequence goes on along the minus strand of NZ_JBICYJ010000041.1, from coordinate 60,221 downwards.
CTGGCCCGGGCCACGCCGCGGGCCGTCGGGTCGCTCTCCACGCAGACCACCGGGATGTCCAGCTCCCAGAGCTGGTCCAGCACCCGGCTGCCGACCCGGCCCAGGCCCAGCAGCACCACGTGACCGGAGATCCGGCGCGGCGGACGGCGCAGCGTGCTGGCGGCGCGGAAGGTGCCGAGCGCCTCCAGGGCGAGCGCCGTGAGCAGCGGCATCAGCAGCAGCCCGCTGACGGCGGTGAGGATCTGCAGCACCTTGCGCGGGGCCGCCTGGTCGGTGGCCGGGTCGGCGATGGCGATCACGTCGAGCACCGCGAGGTACGCGGTGTGCAGCGGCTCGGCGCCGGTCAGCGCCGAGGTCAGGCCGGCGAAGACCAGCAGCAGCAGGGCCAGCGAGCCGAACGCCCAGCGCAGCCGGGGCGAGAACAGGGCGGCGAAGGGCAGCTCGGAGAGACCCGGCAGGTGGCGACGGCGGCGGGGCGGCTCCGCGGTGCCGCCGAGCATCTCCAGCACCAGACGGCGGCCCTCCGTCGCGTCCGGCAGCAGCTCCGCCGGCGCCGTTCGGACCGCCGGGAGAGCCGCCAGGGTGGTCAGCTCGGTGCCGGAGGCGGGCTGCCCGGCGGGCAGCTCGGTGGCCCGCAGCAGCCGCCCGCCCACATTGACCACCACACTGCCGCCGGAGACCGCCGCGGCCACCAGGGCCGGCGCGGCCGTGAACGAGGTCGACAGGACGGCGGTGGACGCGGAGCGCTCGCGGGCGGTGGCCGTGCGGTCCAGCAGCAGGCCCACCCGGCGGCCGAGCTTGCGGTTGTAGACCCGCAGCACCAGCCGGACCCCGGGATTGAGCCGCCGGGCCCGCAGCGCGGCCTGGATGTTCGCCTGGTCGTCGTCGCCGGTCAGCGCCAGCGCGGCCGCCTCCCGGACCCCGGCCGCGGCCAGGGTGTGCGAGGCGAGGTCCGCGGCCTCCACCAGCCGCAGGCCCGGGTGCTGGGCGGCGAGCGCGGCCAGCTGCGGCCCCTGCCCCTCGCGCAGCGAGCGGATCACCACGGTCACCGGCCGGCCGTACACCGTGGTCAGCTCCTGGGCCAGCCGCAGCGCCAGCGCGTCGTCGCCGCAGACCACCATCGCGCCGGTTGTGGTGGGGGTGGTGGGGTCGGTGGCGGTCGCCTGGGTGGGGAGGTCGGCGGAGGTCGGGCGGGTCGGTGACATGGCGTCAGTCTGCCGGTCCGACCGCTCGTTCTGTTGGGCGGCCCCGGGTACCCCGGCGGCCGGCGTTCATCGGGGAGCGCTAAGTTGTGCAGACAACTTCTCGCCTCGGAGGTGCTCGTGGGACCGGAAGCAGCGGTGCCGATCGTCGTCCTGACCGCCGCCGTGCTGCACGCGGTATGGAACGCCCTCGCCCACTCCGCGACCGACAAACTGGCCGGAATGGCCCTGATGAACTGCGCGTTCCTCGGCTGCGGACTGGCCCTCACCACCCTCTTCCCGCTACCCGGCACGGCCGCCCTGCCCTACCTCGCCGCCTCCACCGCCTGCCAGCTCGGCTACCAACTGCTCCTCGTCCGCGCCTACCGGCTCGGCGACTTCGGGCAGATGTACCCCATCGCCCGTGGCACCTCCCCGCTCGCCGTCGCCCTGCTCTCGGTCACCCTGCTCGGCCGGACACTGCCCGGCAGCACCTGGGCCGGCGTCCTCGTCATCTCGCTCGGCCTGGCCGGCCTCGCCCTCGCCGGTGGCGTACCCGGCCGCGAACAACTGCCCGCGCTCGGCGCCGCGCTCGCCACCGGCGTCCTGATCGCCGGGTACACCGTGATCGACGGCACGGGCGTGCGGGTCGCCTCCTCCGTCGGCGGATATATCGCCTGGATGTTCGTCACCCAGGGCGCGGCCATGCTGCTCGTCGCTCTCGCGGTACGGGGACGTGGCCTGCCCGGCGCGATGCGAGGCGGCCGACTGCGCGGCCTGACGGGCGGGGTGCTGTCGCTGACCGCGTACGGGCTGGTGGTCTGGGCGCAGTCGTACGGTGAGCTGGCGGTGATCGCCGCGATGCGGGAGACCGGGATCGTGGTCGCCGCAGTCATCGGCGCCGTCGTCTTCCGCGAACGGCTCGGCCACTGGCGGCTCGCCGCCGGCGCGACCGTCCTGGCGGGCATCGCCGTCCTGCAACTCGCCCACGGCTGAGCCCCGCCCCCGCCTGCGGCGGGGCCCTGAGCCGCGCCCACGGCGGGCCGGGACGGACCTGTTTGCGGCGGTCTGCGGCCTGAGGCTCTGCTCGGCGTCCGCCGGGAGGTGCGCCTACGGCGGGCTTCGGCTTCGCCGGGAGGTGCGCCTGCGGCGTGCTTCGGCTCCGCCGGGAGGCGTCTGCGGCAGGCTCTGAGCCGCGCCTGTGGTGGTGTTCCGGCTTCGCCGGGAGGTGCGCCTGCGGCGCGCATCGAGCCGCGCCTGCGGCGGACTTCGGCTTCGCCGGACTACCCGCTTGTGGCGTTGCTTCGCCGGGAGGCGTCTGCGGCAGGCCCTGAGTCGCGCCTGTGGTGGTGTTCCGGCTTCGCCGGGAGGTGCCGCTGGCGGCGGGCTTCGGGCCGCGTCTGTGGCGGGCTTTGGCTCCGCCGGGCCGTGCCTGCGGTGGCTGGGGGGGGGGCGGTGGGGGTGCTGGGTGGGGGTGGGGGCGGGACGATGGGGGTGGGGAGTCCCGACGGGTTGTGCGAGGAGGCGTCGGTGCGATGGCTGGGAGGATCGCCCTGCGTGGGCGGATCGTTACGATGGACCAGCGGGACAGGGTCCTGCCGGACGGGGTGTTGTACGTCGGGGCGGGTGGGGTGATCGAGGCGGTGCGGCCGGCGGCGGGGCCGCCGCCGGCGGGGTTCGCGGGGGTCCCGGTGACGAGGACGGGGGCGACGGTCTACCCGGGGCTGATCGAGTTGCACAACCATCTGCCGTACGACGTGCTGCAGCTGTGGCAGGTGCCCAAGCGGTTCGACAACCGCGGCCAGTGGGGCGGCACGAAGGACTACCGGCGGCTGGTGACGGGGCCGATGACGGCGCTGGGGCACGATCCGCTGCTGATGCCCGCGGTGGTGCGGTACGTCGAGGCGAAGGCGCTGCTGAACGGGACCACGACGAGCCAGGGCATCGCGCTGTTCAGCAATGCGGGCGCCCGCCGGATGTACCGGGGCGTGGTGCGCAACGTCGAGCAGCCGAAGGACCCGGCGCTGCCGGCGGCCGCGTCGCGGATCGCGGACGTGGACGCGGACGACGCCCGCCGGTTCCTGGACCGGCTGAACCGCAAGCAGCGGCTGCTGCTGCACCTCGCCGAGGGCGTGGACGACGTGGCGCGCGGCCACTTCCGGGCGCTGGAGTTCGAGCCCGGCCGCTGGGCGATCACCGAGAACCTGGTCGGCATCCACTGCACCGGCCTCGGCAGCGAGGACTTCAAGATCCTCGCCGATCACGGCGGCTCGATGGTCTGGTCGCCGCTGTCCAACCTGCTGCTGTACGGGCGGACGGCCGACATCGCCGCGGCCCGGGCGGCGGGCGTGCGGGTGGCGCTGGGGTCGGACTGGTCGGTGTCGGGGTCGAAGGGGCTGCTGGGCGAGTTGAAGGCGGCCCGGCTGGCCGCGGCGGGGGCGGTGTCGGAGCAGGAGCTGGTGGCGATGGCGACCCGTGACGCGGCCCGGATCCTGCGCTGGGACGGGGCGCTGGGGATGCTGCGGCCGGGTCTGCGGGCCGATCTGCTGGCGGTGGCCACGACCGACGCCGATCCGTACCGGGGGCTGGTCGCCGCCCGGGACGGCGACATCCGGCTGGTGGCGATCGGCGGCACGGCCCGGTACGGGGAGGCGGGGTTGATGCGGAGCCTGGTCGCGCCGGGGGCCCGGCTGGAGGAGCCGATGCCGGAGCGGCTGGTGAACCTGGACGACCCGGACGGCGATCCGCTGGTCGCGGGGGTCACGCTGGCCGAGGCGACCCGGCGGCTGACCGGTGCGCTGGCCTCGCTGCCCACGCTCGGGGCGGGCCCGGGTCCGCTCGCCGTGCCCGGTGAGCGGCCGACCTGGCGGCTGGCGCTGGACGAGATCCAGCAGACCGGCGCCGAGCTGCGCCCGCGCCTCCCGTTCGGCGACCGGCCGAGCGGGCCGGTGGTCGACCTGGCGCCGCTGGCGGCGCTGACCGCGTTGGGCCTGGACGGTCTGACGGCCGGGGCGGACGCCGCGTACCGTACGACCCTGGCCGGCGAGGCCAACCTTCCGGCCGGTCTGCGCGCGGCCCTGGTGGCGCAGCTGGCGTGAGTTCCGGCGGGCGGGTGAGTGTCCGCGAGGCAGGCGAGTCCCGCGGGGAGGGTGAGGGATCGAGGGATCGGGGGAGGGTCAGGTCGTGAGCGTGTGCAGCACGGTGCCGCGGACGGAGGGCCCCCTGTTCCGACGCCGTCCCGACCCGGTCGGCTGCTCGGCACGACCGTACCGGGATCGGCGTCGAAGTGACAGGGACACGACCGATCTCAGCCGGGCAGGCCGCGGCCGGACTGCTGCAGGCGGTCGACCAGCAGCGCCGCGAGGGTGCCCAGCTCCTCCTCGGTGCGGGACTGCGCGGTGACGTCCATGCCGACCGTCAGCACGCCGTTGACCTGGCCGCTCCGGGCGTTGCGCAGCGGGGTGCAGGTGAAGGTGTACACCTGCTCGGCGCGCCGGGCGCTCGGCAGGTAGGACTGCACCCGGACCTCCTTGAGCACGGTGGCCCGCCCGCTCAGGTAGGCGTCGGCGACCGCGTGGGCGAGGCCCGCGGCGGCCAGCTGCGGGTACATCTGGCCGATCGGCGCGTAGGGGCCGGGGTTGCCGAAGATGCCCGCGTGCTCGCCGTTGGCGTAGCGGATCAGGTGGTCCGGGCCGTCGGTGAGCATGATCGGGAACGGCGAGCCGTCGAACGCGGCGAACATCTCCTGCTGCTGGAGCAGCAGGTTGTCGCGCAGCCGGATTTCGGACAGCAGGGCCTCGGCGAGGTGCTGGATGTCCTTGAGCCGCTCGCGGCCCCACTGGCGGGGTTCGCGGTCGAGCACGCAGACGGTGCCGATCACGGTGTTGGTGTCGTCGACCAGGGGGGCGCCCAGGTAGGCGCGCACACCCAGTTCGTCCACCACCGGGTTTCCGGCGAACCGCGGGTAGGCCAGGATGTCGTCCAGTGCGAGGGGGGAGCGCTGTGCCACCACGTGCGGGCAGAAGCCGTGGCTGAGCGGCATCTCCCGGTTGGGCAGATCGAAGGCGATGCCCCGGTCCGCCCAGGTGTCGTCGTCCTCCAGCTGGGCCGGATTTGGCGGAATGTAGAGCCCGCGGAACATCTGCCGCTCGTCGTTGACGAAGTTCACCATCGCGATCGGGGCCCTGGTGATGCTGGCCGCGAGGTGCGCGAAGCGGTCGAAGGCCTCGTCCGGGCTGGGGTCGTTCAAGCCGAGGCTGCGCAGGCGCCGGGTCCGCTCCGACTCGCCGCCGCCGCCGCCCGGGAAGGCGTTCTGAGCGCCCATCACATCTGTCATGGCGCACATGTAATCAGACTTCGGTAGCGCCTTCGAAGACGGCCCGTCAGTTCCGCTCCGTGGAACCTGGGCAAGATCAATTCCCACCTGACGGCCGCTCAAACCATTCGCAAATTCGTTCCGCCGACTTCTCGCCATTCCATGATCACACCCTGGAGTCACACGCTCACCCCATATGACAATGAGCGGCGCCGAGCAGGTCCGCTCCCGTGCGATGGGCGGCCATGCGGCCTCGGGGGGACAGCCGGGGGCGACGACCGATCACGAGAGGACACTGGAGCATGGTGGGCACGGGCACAGGTGCGGACTACTTCACCGACGAGCGCCACAACCGGCTCCGCGAGGAGGTCCGGGCGTTCGCCGAGAAGGAAGTCCGCCCGCAGGTGGCGCGGATGGAGTCCGACCGCGAGGTCGAGTTCGAACTGGCGCGGGAGATCGCGCGCAGAGGCTGGATAGGCGTCACGATAGGACGCGAGTACGGCGGCATGGGGCTCGGCCACCTGGCGAAGACGGTGGTGATCGAGGAGCTGGCCCGGGTCAGCGGCGCGATCGGCGCGATCGCCCAGGCCTCCCAGCTGGGTGTCGCCAAGGTGATCCACTTCGGCAACGAGCGGCAGCGCCGGTACTGGCTGCCGCGGTTCGCCTCGGGGGAGGCGCTGCCGACGATCGCGGTCACCGAGCCGGAGTCCGGCGGCCACGTGCTCGGGATGGCCGGCACCGCCCGCCGCGAGGGCGACGAGTACGTGCTGAACGGCCGCAAGTGGTTCGTCGGCAACTCGCACATCGGCGACGTGCACGGCGTGGTGTTCCGGACCGGCAAGGGTTCGCGCGGGCTCTCCGCGTTCCTGGTGGAGAGCGACCGGCCGGGCTTCCGGCTGGGCGACCTCGGCAGCCAGAGCGGCCTGCACGGCTTCAGCTTCGGCGAGTTGGTCTTCGAGGAGTGCCGGGTCCCGGCCGCCAACCGGCTCGGCCGCGAGGGCCAGGGGCTGGACGTCGCGTACTCCTCGTCGATCCTGTACGGACGGCCCAACCTCGCCGCGGTCGCGCTCGGCATCCACCGGGCGATCGTCGAGGACACCGTCCGCTTCGCCGAGGACCGCACGATGTACGGCCGGCCGCTGTCCGCGCTGCCCAACATCAGTCTGAAGATCGGCGAGATGCAGTCCCGGCTGATGACCGCCCGGCTGGCCGCGTACCACGCCGCCCACCTGCTGGACCGCGGACTGCCCTGCGACGCCGAGCTGATGAACTCCAAGCTGATCAACACCGAGTACGCGCTGGACTCGGCCCGCGCCGCGATGGAGATCCACGCCGCCCGCGGCCTGCAGTCGTCCTTCGCGATCGAGCGCTACCTGCGCGACGCGACCCACATCTACCCGCCGGCCGGCACCTCGGACGTCCAGCGGCTGCGTCTCGGGCAGGTGGCGGCGGGCAGTTACGGCGTCCAGTGGTCGGAGAAGCTCGGCCACCTCGCGAAGCTCCCCGACGACGGCCCGGGCCTACGGGCGCTGGCCAGCTGACCTGCGAGGACACCGAACCGGACGGCCCGTCGGAGCAGTCTGACGGACCGTCCGGACATGACGTGTTCATTAACATCTCGTCAGTTGATGTTGCTATCAGGCCCATCGGGGCTGGTAGCGTGCGTGCAGCCAGCAAGCTCGCTGCACGGAACCGTTCGATGACGGACAGTCAAATCCACCGACTGGACCGGGCGTCCACCCGGCGCCGCGCACCCGTACAAGGACTCAGATGCCAGGCACACCGGCCACGCACCCCGGACACCGCGCCGGCCGCTCCGGCTCCCTCCGCACCTCGCTCCTTCCCCTGGTCCTGGTCCCCTGCCTGGGCCTGGCGCTCGGCTGGGGCTGGGCCGCCGTCCTGCTGTTGAGCAGCGGGCACGGCGCAGCGGCCGCGGTCGGCACCCCGCTGGTCGCCGCCGTCCTGGCCTGGAGCCTGGTCCGCGGCCGCCAGACCGCCCTCGCGCTCACCGCCCGTATCGACGGGCTACGCGAGCTCGCCCGCGGCCTGGCCGAGAGCGAACTGCCCGACGTGGTCGACCGGATCCGGGCCGGCGAGGACCTCCCGCCGCTCGCCCAGTCGTTCCCCGTCGCCCCGCGCGACCGCCGGGCCGGCAGCGACGAGCTGCAGCAGGTCGCCGAGGCGGTGGACGCCGTCCGGCGCGCCGCCGTCACCGCGATCGTCCAGCAGGCCCAGGGCCGCGAGGGATCCAAGAAGGTCTTCCTCAACATCGCCCGCCGCACCCAGGTGCTGATCCACCGCCAGATCAACATGCTGGACGCCCTGGAGCGCGAGCACGAGGAACCCGAGCTGCTCAAGGAGCTGTTCGCGGTCGACCACCTGGCCACCCGGATGCGGCGCAACGCCGAGAACCTGGTCATCCTCGGCGGCGCGCTGCCCGCCCGCCGCTGGCGCAACGCCGTGCCGATGGTCAACGTGCTGCGCAGCTCGGTCTCTGAGACCGAGAACTACGCCCGGGTCGCCGTCCAGGGCGTGCCGCGGATCTCGCTCAGCGGCCAGGCGGTCGCCGACGTCATCCACCTGACCGCCGAGCTGATCGAGAACGGCACCACCTTCTCCCCGCCGTACACCCAGGTGCTGGTCTCCGCCCAGGAGGTCCCCAAGGGCCTGGCCGTCGAGGTCGAGGACCGCGGGCTCGGCATGTCCGAGGAGGAGTACGAGCGGCTCAACGCCTACCTCTCCGACCCGCCCGAGCTGGACGTCGCCGCGCTCGGCGACGACCTGCGGCTCGGCCTGTTCGTGGTCTCCCGGCTCGCGGCCCGGCACGACATCCAGGTCACCCTGCGGCCCTCGCCGTACGGCGGCACCCGGGCCGTTGTGCTGGTCCCTGCCGCGCTGCTGGAGCAGCCGGAGTCCCCGGCGGGCATCCCCGGGCTGCCGTTCGGCGCCCGGGTCGCCGGTCCCGCCGCGGGCCTGGGCACGGCGCCCGCGCTGAGCGCGCTGACCGGTGGTGCCGTCGAGCCGGCGGCCGTCGAGCCGCAGGCCGGCGACATGATCCCGGGCCTGCCCGGTGCGGTGGTGGCCGCCTTCTCCTTCCCCCGGCCGACCGCCGAGGCCGCCGATCCGTTCGGCCCGCTGGAGCCGGACGACCTGGACGCGGCGCTGGCCGCCGCCCTCTCCGCACGCGCCGCCGCCCGGCCCGAGGCACTGGAGGCCGGCCCGGCCGAGTCCGCGCCGACCGATCCGGAACCGCCGGTGCACGGCGCGGTGGCCGACGCCGTCGAGCTCGCGGAGCCGGCCCGGCCCGGCGCCGACTGGTTCGACGCCGCCCGCTCGGGCTTCGAGTCCGGCGAGGACGACGGGCTGCGCACACCCGCGGTGCTGCCCAAGCGGGTGCGCAACGCCAGCCTGGCCGACCAGCTGCGGGAGACCGCCGCCGAGCGCCCCGAGCCCGCCGGGCCCGCCGCGCCGTCCCCCGCCGAACCGGCCGCCGAGCACACCCCGCAGCGCTCCCGCGCCACCATGGCCGCGATCCAGCGCGGCACCCGGACCGCCCGCCTGACCCCCGACCACCCTGCCGCCGAGGCCGCCGCCCCGGCGCCCGAGGACGCATCGCCTACCGAGGATCCCCACCGATGACCCAGCTCACCGACACCCAGCGCGATCTCAACTGGCTCCTCGACGAGCTGGTGTCCCGGGTCCCGGAGACCCGGCACGCGATCGTGCTGTCCGAGGACGGCCTGCTGGTCGGCATGTCGAAGCAGCTCGACCGCGCGGACGCCGAGCACCTCTCGGCGGTCGCCTCCGGCCTGCAGAGCCTCGCGCGCGGCGCGGGCCAGCGCTTCGACGGCGGCACCGTCCGGCAGACGGTGATCGAGATGGACCGGCTGTTCCTGTTCGTCACCACCGCCGGCCAGGGCGCCCGGCTCGCCGTGCTCACCTCCGAGGAGGTCGACGCGGGCCTGATGGCGTACGAGATCAACATGCTGGTCAAGCAGGTCGGCCAGTACCTGACCGCCGCGCCGCGCAGCGACGCCGGTCGGGGTGCCGCGGGTGACGGCGCGTGACCGTGGAGTCCGAGGACGCCTGGTTCGACCGCGACGCGGGGCATCTGGTCCGCCCGTACGCCATCACCGGCGGGCGGACCGCCTCCGAGCGGGACGACCTCTCGCTGATCACCCTCGTGGTGACCACCGACCCGCGCACCGACACCACGCGGATGTCGCCCGAGCAGGCCGCCATCCTGGCGCTCTGCCTGGAGCGGCCGCTCGCCGTGGCGGAGATCGCCGCCGGCCTGGACCTGCCGGTCAGCGTGGTCAAGGTGCTGCTGGGCGACCTCGCGGAGGCCGCGCTGATCCTCACCCGCGCGCCCGTCCCGCTGGCCGAGGTCCCGGACCTGGCGCTGATCCAGGCCGTGATCGAGGGCGTCCGCAACCTCTGACCGGCGGCCGGGCCGACCGCCCGACCGCCCCGACCGCACGTCACCTGCACTGAGGGGTACACACGATGGAGCTCGCCGCATGACCGCCGGCCTGGTGCCGGGGGCGGTCAAGATCCTGGTCGCCGGCGGCTTCGGCGTGGGCAAGACCACCATGGTCGGCTCGGTCAGCGAGATCGAGCCGCTGCAGACCGAGGAGCGGATCACCCAGGCCAGCGTCGGCGTGGACAGCCTGGACGGGGTCCGCACCAAGTCCACCACCACGGTGGCGATGGACTTCGGGCGGATCACCATCCACGACGAGCTGGTGCTCTACCTGTTCGGCACGCCCGGACAGTTCCGCTTCTGGTTCATGTGGGACGACCTCTCGCTCGGCGCGCTGGGCGCGGTGGTGCTGGCCGACACCCGGCGGCTGGAGAGCAGCTTCGCCGCGGTCGACTTCTTCGAGCAGCGCGGCATCCCGTTCGCCGTCGGGGTCAACTGCTTCCACGGGCGCCGCGACTGCACCCCGGACGAGGTGCGGGCCGCGCTCGACCTCGACCCGTCGGTGCCGGTGGTCCTGTGCGACGTGCGCGACCGCGCCTCCAGCAAGGACGTGCTGCTCGCCCTGCTCGACCGGGTCCGTGACCGCGCCCTCAGCGCTGCCGCGGCCGTTTAGCCCTCAGGTCCCGCCCAGGGCTCGGCGGAGGCGGTGGACGCCCTCGGTGATCCGGGCCGGGGATTCGGCGCAGGCGTAGCCGACCCGCAGGTGCGGGCCGGGCGGCTCGGCGGTGAAGTAGCCGCGGCCCGGGGTGACGGCGACGCCCTCGCGCAGGGCGGCGGCCGCGACGGCGGCCGGGTCGGTGCCGTCCGGCAGCCGGAGCCACAGGTGGTAGCCGCCGTACGGCAGCCGGGCGGGGGCGAGCCCGCCGAGCGCCGCGGCCGCCGCGGTGCGCCGCTCCCGCAGGGCGTTGCCGAGCGCCTTGAGGTGGCGCGGCCAGCCGGGGGAGCCGACCAGTTCGAGCGCCGCCTCCTGGAGCGGACGCGGGACGAAGAAGGAGTCCACCGCCTGCACCGCGCGCAGCCTGGCCAGCGCCGGACCCTTCGCGGCGAGCGCCGCGACCCGCAGGTTGGGCGAGGTGGCCTTGGTGAGCGAGCGGATGTGCACGACCACGCCGTCCGGGTCGTCGGCGGCGAGCGGCGGCGGCAGCTCGGGCGCGTCGGCGTGCACCAGCCGCCGGGCGAAGTCGTCCTCGACCACGAACGCCCCGGCGTCCCGGGCGATCCGCACCACCTCGCGGCGCCGCTCGGCGGAGAGCACCGTCCCGGTGGGGTTCTGGAACAGCGGCTGGCAGACCAGCAGCCGGGCGCCGCTGGCGGCGAACGCCCCGGCCAGCAGGTCGGTGCGCAGCCCGTCGCGGTCGACCGGCACCGGGACCGGCCGCAGCCCGGCGGCGCGGGCGATCGCCAGCATCCCGGGGTAGGTCGGCGACTCGACCAGGACCGGCGCGCCGGGTGCGGCCAGCGAGCGCAGCGCGGTGGTGAGCGCGGACTGCCCGCCGGCGGCGATCAGCACGTCGGCCGCGGTGACGCTCTCGGCGATGTCGCGGGCGAACCAGGCGCGCAGCTCGGGCAGGCCCTCCAGCGGCGGGCGGCTCCAGGCGCCGGGCCGCCGGCCGGCCCGGGCGAGCGCCCCGGCGAGGGCCTGCTCGGGCTGGAGCGAGGGGTGCAGGTAGCCGCTGTTGAGGTCGATCACCTCGGCGGGCGGCAGGGCGAGGGCGGTGAGGACCCCGGAGGCGTCGATCGAGCGCGCGGGCGGCAGCCCGGCCTCGGCGCTGAGCGCGACCTCCTGCCAGGAGGTGTCGCCGGGGGCGGGTGCGGAGCGCCGCGGCTCGGCGCGGAACACCCCGGCGCCCGGCCGGGACACCACCAGGCCCTCGGCGGCCAGCGCGGAGATCGCCCGGGAGACCGTCACCGGGCTCACCTGGTGCCGCTGCACGAGCTCCCGGCTGGACGGCAGCTTCTCACCGATGGAGTAGCGGACGACCTCCCGCCGCAGCATCGAGGCCAGCTCGGCCACGCTCGTCCGCTCCATGGTCGACCGCCCTTCGCAACTGCTACGCTCATGTATGACAGCACACGATAGCGCTTTTCTCCCCCGCTCGATAGCGGTCGGCGGCACCGCCCGCGCCTCCCTCGGGGTGCTCTGCTTCTCCTTCAGCTTCCCGGCCACGGTGTGGGCGCTCGACGGCTTCGGCCCCTGGAGCGCCACCGGGCTGCGCGGCGTGCTGGCCGCCCTGGTGGCGGGCGTCTGCCTGGTGGTCCGCCGGGTGCCGCTGCCGGCCCGGGCCGACCGGCTGGGCCTGCTGGTCGTCGCGGCGGGTTGTGTGCTCGGCTTCCCGCTGCTCACCACGCTGGCGCTGACCAGTTCCTCGACCGCGCACTCGGCGGTGGTGATCGGCCTGCTGCCGCTGGCCACCGCGGTGGTCTCGGCGGTGCGGACGGGTGCCCGCCCGCCGCGGGCGTTCTGGTGGGCGGCGGGCGCGGGGGCGGCCGTGGTGGCGGCGTTCACGCTGCAGCAGAGCAGCGGCGCGCCGGGCCTGGCGGACCTGTACCTGATGGGCGCGCTGCTGGTCTGCGCGGCCGGCTATGCGGAGGGCGGCCGGCTGGCGCGGCGGATGCCGGGCTGGCAGGTGATCGCCTGGGCGGTGGTGGCGGCGCTGCCGGTGATGGTGCTGACCGCGGCGCTGGGGCTGGGCGCCGAACCGGTCCGGGTGAGCGCGCACGGACTGCTGGGCCTGCTGTACGTCGGCGCGGTCTCGCAGTTCGGCGGCTTCGTGCCCTGGTACCGGGGGATGGCGGAGATCGGCGTGCCCCGGGCCAGTCAGCTGCAGCTCGCCCAGCCGCTGCTGACGCTCGGCTGGGCGGTGCTGGTGCTGGGCGAGCGGCTGCCGGCCGCCGCGCCGGTCGCGGCGCTGGCGGTGGTCGGCTGCATCGCCGCCACCCAGCGGATCCGCCGCTGAGCCGACGGGCCCGGCGGCCCGTCGGCTCAGCGGGGGTCCGGCGGCTCGGCGGCGGATCCCGGGGTCAGACCTGGATGCCGAGGTCCTTGCAGGCCTTGGCGTACGTCCCGGAGCAGACCTCGGACGCCTTGTAGAGCCCGCCGGCGATCACCGTGTCGTTGATCTTGGCCTTGGTGACCACGATCGGGGTGAGCAGCATCGAGGGGATCTGGTTGCCCTGGCTGTCGGTGATGGTGGCCGCGACGGCGGTGACGTCCAGGCCCTTCAGCAGGTAGACGGCGAGGTTGGCGGCGGCGTCCGCCTCCGGCCGGTACGGCTTGTAGATGGTGTACGTCTGCTCACCGGTCAGCACCCGCCGGACCGCGTCCAGCGAGGCGTCCTGCCCGCCGACCGGGACGTCGTTGTGCCCGGCCTTGTGCAGGGTGTCGATGATCGAGGCGGCCATGCCGTCGTTGGCGGAGTAGACGGCCTGGAAGCCGTTCTTGCCGAGCTTGCCGATCGCGTCGTTCATCTTCTGCGCGGCGACCTCCGGCTTCCACTCGCCGGACTGCTCGTAGGCGATCCGCTTGACCTTGCCGTCGAGGGCCTTGTGCGCGCCCTCCTTGAAGTCGGCGGCGTTCGGGTCGGTCTCCGAGCCGTTGATCATCACGATCTCGGCGTTGGCGGCCTTCGGGCCGAGCGCGTCCAGCAGGGCCTGGCCCTGGAGTTCGCCGGTGCGCTTGTTGTCGAAGGAGATGTACGCGGCGACCTTGCCGGCGGCGAGCCGGTCGTACGCGATCACCTTGGTGCCCTGCTTGGTGGCCTTCTCGACCCAGGGCGCGGTGACGGCGGCGTTCACCGGGTCGAGCACGATCACCTTGACCCCGCGGGAGAGCAGTGCGTCGAACTGCTCCTTCTGCTTGTTCTCGTCACCGTCGGCGTTGGCGTAGTCGACGGTGCAGCGGGTGCACAGGCCGGTGACCGAAGCCTCGATCATCGGCTTGTCGAACGCCTCGTAGCGGGTGGACGACGCCCGTTCGGGCAGGAGCAGTCCGACCGCTCGGTTGTTGCTCGACGACGGCTTCGCGCCGTCCGACCCGCAGGCGGACAGCGACAGGGCCAGCGCCACGGCGGCGGCCGTGGCGACGGCGATGCGAGGCGGAGTTGCGCTCATGGTGGGTGGGGCCTCCCTGACAGCGCCGCAACATTGCAGCGAGGTGAAGGAGTCAAGCGGGCGCGTCAACGTGACGTCAATAAGTAAAACAATCTGCTCACAGAATCGACCAAGTCGTTACCTTCTTGAATGCTGCGTTCAGGACCTCCGGCTACCGCTCGGTACGCACCACCAGGCACACCCCGGCCACCACGATCGCGCCGCCCAGGACGATCGGCCAGGTCAGGGGCTCGGCGAGGATCAGCCAGCCGAGCACCACCGCCACCACCGGGTTGACGTACGCGTACGTCGCGACCAGCGGAAGCGGTGCGCGCTGCAGCAGCCATGCATAGGCCGTGAACGCGACAAGTGAACCGAACGTGAACAGGTACGCCAAGGCGACCCAGGACGCGGTGGACACCGCCGCCGGGTCGAAGTGCCGCGGCTCGCCCCGTACCAGCGCCAGCAGGCCCGCGCCGACGCCGGCCGTCAGCATCTCGTACACGCTGGCCGCGAACGGGTTGGCCGGCATCGGCAGGTAGCCCGCGAGGAACGAACCGAACGCCCAGATCAGCGCCGCCGCGACCACCATCAGCAGACCGGTCAGCCGCACCTCGCCGGTCAGCCCGGGCGAGGTCAGCACCAGCAGTCCGACCAGGCCGAGCAGCACCCCGCCGACCGTCGCCGCCGGGGTCCGCCGCCCCGCCGTGCGCCGCAGCAGCACCACCCACAGCGGCACGCTCGCCACCAGCAGCGCGGTCACCCCGGACGGCACCGTCCGCTCGGCCAGCACCACCAGGCCGTTGCCGCCGATCAGCAGCAGCGCGCCGACCAGCGCCGCCGACGCGAACTGCCGCCCGCTCACCCGCAGCGCCGACGGGCCCTGCCGCCACGCCACCAGCGCGGCCAGCAGCGCCCCGGCGACCAGGAAGCGGGCGGAGGCGGAGAGGAACGGCGGGATGGTCTCCACCACCACCCGGATCGCCAGGTAGGTGGAGCCCCAGACCACGTACACGATGCCGAGCGCGGCCCAGATCGCGCCGGAGGTGGAGCGGGCCGCCGGGGGAGCGGTGTCCTGGAGGGGAGGGGAGACCGGTGGTCGGGACTGGGTGGTCATGAGCATCTCCGGGTTACGGTCCTGTTGTGGGGGTCGCTCGCATGAGACCACACCGGAGGCCGTCCCCGACAGCGGCATTCCGGCAGGATCACCGCGAAATACCGCCGACCGGGCGCGGTGTCGAGCGGGCGTACGCCGACCGTGCGCCGGTCGGGCCCTGGTCGGTGCCGGTCGGGTGCCGCTCCGGTGCCGTCGGGCGCCGACCGTGGGGCCGACCGGATGAACCGGCAGGTCCGGCGCGCCCGCGAGGCCCGCCGCCCCGGCCCGCCGGGTGGTACGGATGGGGGCGGCCCGAGCGCAGCCGACCCGACGACCCGAGGAGCGGCCCGGATGGACTGGTTCGCCGCCCCCGAGTACTGGCTCGCCCGGGAGGTGTGCCAGCGCCTGATCGCCGCCCTCTACGTGATCGCCTTCGTCGCCGCCGCACGCCAGTTCCGCGCCCTGATCGGCGAACACGGCATGCTGCCCGTCCCGCGCCACCTGGCCCGCGCCGGCTTCCGCCGCTCACCCAGCCTGTTCCACTGGCGGTACTCCGACCGCCTGTTCGCCGGCGTCTCCTGGACCGGCGCGCTGCTCTCCGCCGCCCTCGTCGCAGGAGCGGGCGACCTGCTGCCCCTGGGTGCCGCCATCGCCCTGTGGCTGCTGCTCTGGGCGCTCTACCTCTCGATCGTCAACGTCGGCCAGACCTGGTACGCCTTCGGCTGGGAGTCCCTGCTGCTGGAGGCCGGCTTCCTGGCCGCCTTCCTCGGCAACGACGACGTCGCACCGCCCGTCCTCGGCATGTGGCTGCTGCGCTGGCTGCTCTTCCGGGTCGAATTCGGCGCCGGACTGATCAAATGGCGCGGCGACGCCTGCTGGCGCAAGCTCACCTGCCTCTACTACCACCACGAGACCCAGCCGATGCCCGGCCCGCTCAGCTGGTTCTTCCACCACCTGCCCCGCCCGCTGCACAGGGTCGAGGCCGCCGCCAACCACGCCGTCCAACTCGTGGTGCCCTTCGGCCTCTTCCTGCCCCAGCCCGGCGCGACCGTCGCCGCCCTGCTGATCACTGTCACCCAGCTGTGGCTCGTCCTCTCCGGCAATTTCGCCTGGCTCAACTGGCTGACCATCGCCCTCGCCCTCTCCGCCGTCGACACCACCCGGCTGTCCGCGCTGCCCGCACCGCCCTCGTTCGGAGACCAACCGCTCTGGTACCAGGGACTGCTGGCCGCCCTCACCGCCCTCGTCCTGGTGCTCAGCTGGTGGCCGGTACGCAACCTGATCTCCCCGCGGCAGCGGATGAACTACTCCTTCAACCGCCTCCACCTGGTCAACGCGTACGGCGCCTTCGGCTCGGTCAACCGGATCCGGTACGAGATCGTGGTCGAAGGCACCACCGAATTCCCACCGGACCGGCACACCCGCTGGCACCCGTACGGATTCAAGGGCAAACCGGGCGAATTGCGGCGGATGCCCCGCCAGTTCGCCCCCTACCACCTGCGCCTGGACTGGCTGATGTGGTTCGCCGCGATCTCACCCGACTACGCCCGGCCCTGGTTCGCCCCGTTCGTCGCCCGGCTGCTCGTCAACGACCCCGACACCCTCCGGCTGCTGCGCCACAACCCCTTCCCCGACCGCCCGCCCGCCTGCGTCCGCGCCAGGCTCTACCGCTACCGTTTCACCCACCCGCGCCAACTCCGTTCCGACGGCGCGTGGTGGGAGCGGACCCCGGTCCGCGAGTACCTCCCGCCCGTCACCATCGAGGACCTCGCCCACCTCGCACCCCGGCACCGGCGGGGACGGCAATGACGCCGCCCCCGGCGACGCCGTGGCACGCCGGTGCAGACAGGGGTCCGGTGCGTGCATGGCTCGAACGCTCACCCGTATCCTGGCCCTCCACAAACCCCCGCCGCACCTCCCGTCCCAACGCCTCCCCCCGCCACGAACCGGACTTCACATGACTGTGCCCAACCTGAAGGACGCCGACGACACGGCGTCGGCCGCCCCGGCCGCCCCCGGCCCGAGGGACGGCGACGACCGCCCCAGCACCCGCGAGGAGCTCGGCCGGTACGCCGAACAGGGCGGCTTCACCCTGACCGCCGCCGCCAATCCCTGGCTCGAGGCCGCTGACTCCATCGCCGGCGCCGAGGATGCCCGCGCCGCGTCCAGCGTCCTCGCCGAACTGCGAAGCCGCGACATCCGCGCCATCGGCGGCTCCGTCACCGGCATCGCCGCCAAGGCCGGCCTCGACGTCCCCGAGACGCTGATCGGCCTCGCCACCCTCCTCGACCTGCTCCAGCGCGTCCACGCCACCGCCGCGGTCCTCACCGCCGCCGCGTACGACGCCGACCTCGACGCGCTCACCGCCGCCACCGCGAGCGGCCGCTGGCGCAAGGACCAGGGCGTCAAGCTCTCCTGGGGCCGACGCCGCGCCCTGCGCTCCACCGCCCGCGGCTACGCCGCCGGCGGCAAGCGCGCCGGACGCGCCGACCTGCACGCCGCGCTGCTCGCCGCCGGCACCGTCCGCTCCGACTGGGCCGCGCTCGCCGCCGACGGCACGACCGCCCGTCCGTCCGTACCCGTCGACGGCACCCTCCTCGCCGAGACCGCCCAGGCCATCGAGTCGCTCGCCGACGCCGTCCGCACCCTCGGCCGGCTGCTGCCCGACCGCAGCCTCGACACCCACCCGCTCGGCGACCTCGCCGACCTCGTCGACCGGCTCGCCGCGGACGAAGGCACCCTCTACCGGCTGCCCGCCCTCCGCGAACTGCGCACCGCCCTCGACGAGCAGGGCCTCGGCGACCTGCTGACCGAACTCAGCGAGCGCCAGGCCGACCGCGACGCCGCCCTCGCGGCGTACGACCGCCACCTCGAGCCCGAGTCCGCCCGCAGCGCCCTCGCGGCCGGCCCCCGCACCCCGGCCGACGAAACCGTCACCGAGGCCGTCGCTGAGCCGGAGGCGGACGCGGAGACCGAGCCCGTTGCCGCGGCCGAGCCGGAGGCGGACGTCGAGCCCGTCGCTGAGGTCACCACCGAGGTGGAGGCCGACGCCGAGCCGGAGGCGGAGAGCGTCGCTGAGCTGGAGGTTGCCGCTGAGGCGGAGACCGTCACCGAGGCCGAGCCCGTCGCCGAGCCCGTCGCCGATGTCGAGGCTGCGGCCGAGCCGGCCGTCGCTGAGGTCACCACCGAGGTGGAGGCCGTCGCCGAGCCCGTCGCCGAGGTCGAGGCTGCGGCCGAGCCGGAGGCGGCTGTCGAGGCTGCCGCTGAGCCGGTCGCCGTTGAGGACGCCACCGAGGTGGAGGCCGACGCGGAGCCTGAGCCGGTTGCCGTCGCTGAGGTCGAGGCCGTGGTCGAGCCGGAGGCTGCCGAGGTCGAGGCTGCGGTCGAGCCCGAGGCGGACCCGGAGCCTGCTGCCGAGGTTGAGGCCGAGGTTGCGTCTGAGCCGGTGGCCGTCACCGAGGTCGAGGCTGTGGCCGAGCCCGATGTCGCTGCCGAGCCGGTCACCGCGCCCGAGGCGGACGTGGAGCCGGAGGCCGTCACCGAGGGCGAGGTTGCTGCCGAGTCGGAGACCGTTGCCGAGGCTGAGCCCGTGGCTGCGGCTG
>NZ_JBICYJ010000041.1:41240-41358 GCF_043200835.1 Kitasatospora sp. NPDC048365 | reverse complement strand
GTGAGCCGGAGGTGGCCGTCGAGCCGGTGGCTGAGGTTGAGCCCGAGCCGGTCGTCGAGGTCGAGGCTGAGCCCGTGGCTGCGGCTGAGCCGGAGGTGGCCGTCGAGCCGGTGGCTGT
>NZ_JBICYJ010000041.1:0-41144 GCF_043200835.1 Kitasatospora sp. NPDC048365 | reverse complement strand
ATGAGGTTGAGCCCGAGCCGGTCGTCGAGGTCGAGGCTGAGCCCGTGGCTGCGGCTGAGCCGGAGGTGGCCGTCGAGCCGGTGGCTGAGGTTGAGCCCGAGCCGGTCGTCGAGGTCGAGGCTGAGCCCGTGGCTGCGGCTGAGCCGGAGGCGGTCGTCGAGCCGGTGGCTGAGGTTGAGCCGGAGCCGGTCGTCGAGGTTGTTGCCGAGGTTGAGGCCGAGCCCGTGGCTGTGGCTGAGCCGGAGGCGGTTGTCGAGGCCGGTGGGCGGCCGGCGCGGCCGGAGGTCGTGCCCGGGCGTCCGGTGACCGCGTACGAGCCGGCGGAGCTGGTCGCGCTGGTGCGGTGGCTGGACACCGACGGCAGCACCCGGTCCGACGACGAGCTGCTCCGGGCCGCCATGAAGGAGCTCGGGTTCGCCCGTCTCGGCCCCCGGATCAAGGAGGCGCTGGGCGCCGCCGTTGCCGAGGTCCGCACGGCCTGACGTCAGGACGAGGGACGACCGCGCCCGCCCGCCGGAAGCTTCCGGCGGGCGGGCGCGGTCATTCGCCGATGTCCTCGAACCACAGCTCGGGCTGCGCGGTGATGAAGCCGCTCATCATCCGGACGCATTCGGGGTCGTTGAGCAGGGTGATCCGTACGCCGTGTTCGGCGAGCCAGTCGTGGCCGCCGCTGAAGGTGCGGGCTTCGCCGATCACCACCCGCCCGATGCCGAACTGCCGGACCAGGCCGGAGCAGTACCAGCAGGGTGACAGCGTGGTGACCATCACCGTGTGCCGGTAGCCGCGCAGTCGGCCGGCGTTGCGGAAGGCGGCGGTCTCGGCGTGCATGGACGGGTCGCCGTCCTGGACGCGCCGGTTGCGGCCGCGGCCGAGCAGTTCGCCGTCGGGGCCGAACAGGGCCGCCCCGATCGGGATGCCGCCTTCGGCGAGCCCGGTGCGGGCCTCCTCGACGGCGACCGCCAGCATCCGCGTTGCGTCGTTCTCCGGGTCCATCGGTCCTCCAGCTCGGTCCGTCCGTCGTGCCGCCGTCGCGCCGCCGTCGTACCGGCCGTTGCGCCGGCCGTCGCGGCCCTCCTCCCGACTCGTACCCACGCGGCACCCCGCCCGAGCGGTCCGGGGCCCTGACCGTAGGCTTCGCGCATGCGAGATTTCGGGGCGGGCCTGGGCTATCTGTTCAAGGGCCAGCGGTGGGTGGCGCGGCACGGCCGGTGGTGGGCGTTCGGGATGATTCCGGCGCTGATCACCCTGGTGGGGTACGTCGCGGTGATGACCGCGTTGATCGTCTGGTCGGGGGACATCGCCGACTGGGCGACGCCGTTCGCGGACGGCTGGGGCTCGCCCTGGCAGGGCCTGGTGCGGGGCGCGGTCTCGGTGGCGGTGGTGGGTTCCGGCGGGCTGCTGGCGCTGGTGACGTTCACGGCGGTGACGCTGCTGGTCGGGCAGCCGTTCTACGAGTCGTTGTGCGAGAAGGTGGACGAGTCGGAGGGCGGCGCGCCGGCCAAGCCGGAGGTGCCGCTCTGGCGGGAGCTGCTGGTCTCGGCGCGGGACAGCTTGGCGGTGCTGCTGCGGGTGGCGGCGTTCGGTGTGGCGCTGTTCCTGTGCGGGTTCATCCCGGTGGTCGGGCAGACGGTGGTGCCGGCGATCGGCATCTGCGTGTCGGGCTACTTCCTGACGGTGGAGCTGTCGGCCGTCGCGTTGCAGCGCCGGGGCTTCGCGCAGAAGGAGCGGCTGCGGATGCTGCGCCGCCGGCTGCCGCTGGCGGTGGGCTTCGGTGCGGCGTTGGCGCTGCTGTTCCTGGTGCCGTTCCTGACGGTGCTGGCGATGCCGGGCGCGGTGGCCGGCGCGACGCTGCTGGCCCGCGACCTGGCTCCGGTCGAGGAGTCGGGCGAGGAGGCCGACGACGAGACGGACCGCGACCAGACGGACGACCACGACGAGACCGGCTACGACGAGACGGGCGACGCACCCGGCGCCTCCGACGTGCCGGACGCCTTCCGTAAGTCATGATGATCGGACAATAGTCCCAACTCCCGTCCCGCTGACGGGATTTGACATCGCCTCCGCCGGTGCGCCATAACGTGCTGCATGAGTGCACCGGCGGGCGTCCACACGCCGAGCGGGATCGACCTCGGCGACCCCGAGTTCTGGCGGCTGCCCGCGCCCGACCGCGCGGCGGCGTTCGCCGAGCTGCGCCGGCTGGACGCGCCGGTGGTCTTCACCGACCGGGCGACCGGCCGGCCGTTCCACGCGCTGGTGCGGCACGCGGACGTGGTGACCGCCAGCCGTACGCCGGAGGTGTTCCTCAGCGGGCCGGGTGTCACCACGCCCGAGCCGGCCCGCTGGGTGCGGACGGTGTTCGGCGACTCGATGGTCAACCTGGACGACCCCCGCCACGCCGACCTGCGCCGGATCGTCTCCCGGGCGTTCACCCCGCGGCTGATCGCCCGGGTCGAGGACTCCATCCGGGAGATCGCGACCGGGCTGGTCGACCGGGTGGTGGCCGGGCGCCCCGAGGAGTTCGTCACCGCGGTCGCCGCCGAGCTCCCGTACCAGGTGATCTGCACCATGATGGGCATCCCGGACCGGCAGCGCCGGCAGATCCTGGCCCTGGTCAACCACGCCTCGGAGAACACCGGCGTGGCCCGCAGCCGGATCCGGGTCCCCGGCCGGGGGCTGCGGGCGCTGGCCCGGATGCAGTCGGTGATCGCCGCGCTGGGCCGGGAGCGCCGCCGCCGGCCCGCGGACGACCTGATCTCCGCCCTGGTGACCGCCGACGTGGACGGCCGCCGGCTGAACTCCCGGGAGCTGGGCGCCTTCTTCTCGCTGCTGCTGGTGGCGGGCGTGGAGACCACCCGCAACGCGCTCGCCCACGGGCTGCACCTGCTGACCGCGCACCCCGAGCAGCGGGCCCTGCTGCTCGGCGACCCGGACACCCACCTGGGCACCGCGGTGGAGGAGATCGTCCGGTACTCCACGCCGATCATCCAGTTCCGCCGCACCGTGGCCACCGACTTCGAGCTGCACGGCAACCGGCTGCGCGAGGGCGACAAGGTGGTGCTGTTCTTCGGTTCGGCCAACCGGGACGAGGCGGTCTTCACCGACCCGGAGGCCTTCGACATCACCCGCTCGCCCAACCCGCACCTGGGCTTCGGCGGCGGCGGCCCGCACTTCTGCCTGGGTGCCTACCTGGCCCGGCAGGAGATGAAGGTGCTCTTCCGCGAGCTGTACGACCGGCTGCCCCAGCTGCGCTCGGTCGGCGAGCCGGAGCTGATCCCGTCCAGCTTCGACCACCGGGTGCGGGCCCTGAGGTTCGACTACTGACGGGTACGGCCACCCGCGATCCGTACGGTTCGCACCCGCGCCGTTGTCCGCGCCGTCGAGCGCCCCGCCGACCTGCCTCGGCCTACCGTTCCGGGACCACCGAGCACGAGAGAGCGGGCCCCGGCATGGACTGGCTGATCCACGACTACCGCGAGGACGACCTGGCGGCGGTCGTCCACCTCATCGACACCACCGCCGAGCTCGGCCAGGAGTCGGTGTTCTCGCTGGCCGAGTGCATCACCGCGCTCACCTCCCGGCAGCCGGCCGTGGTCGCGGTCAGCCAGGGCGCGCCGATCGGCGCCGCGCTGGCGCACCTGGCGGGCGACCGCGCCTGGGTGATGCGGATCGCCATCGCCCCGGCCTGGCGCGGGCGCGGCCTGGCCAGCGGGCTGCTGCGCGAGCTGGAGCGCCGGCTGGTCGAGCGCCGGGTCCGCCGGATCGCCTACGTGCTGCCGGAGGAGGAGCAGCTCGGCGAGGGCCTGCGCAACGCCGGCTACACCCGCCGGCCGGCGGTCGCGTACTTCGAGAAGGCGGAGCCGCCGACCGGGCCGCTGGAGGGCCTGATGGAGGAGCTCGGCGGCCGGTTGCTGCCCGGCGACCTGTGGGCGAAGGTGGCCGGCATGGCGGCGGAGAAGTCGCTGATCGAGCGTCGGGTGGTCAGCCCGCTCGCCGAGCCGGAGCGGGCCGCCCGGCACGGGGTGCGGCCGCCCCGGGCGATCGCCCTGTTCGGGCCGCCCGGTACCGGCAAGACCACCTTCGCCCGGGCGGTCGCCTCCCGGCTGGGCTGGCCGTTCGTCGAGCTGCTGCCCTCCCGGCTCGCCGACGAGGGCAACCTGGCGGCCGCCCTGCGCACCGCCTTCGCCCGGATCTCCCGGCTGGAGCGGGTGCTGGTCTTCATCGACGAGGTGGAGGAGATCGCCCCGGTCCGTACCGAGGGGGTGCCGGGCGGCATGCACGGGGTGACCAACGAGCTGCTCAAGCTGATCCCCGGCTTCCGGGAGGGCGAGGAGCGGCTGCTGGTCTGCGCGACCAACTCGATCCGCTCGCTGGACCCGGCGTTCCTGCGCCCCGGGCGTTTCGACTACCTGATCCCGATCGGTACGCCGGACGCGGCCGCGCGGGCCGCGATCTGGTCCCGGTACGCGGCCACCCGCGCCGACGTGGACCTGGACACCCTGGTCGCGGCGAGCGAGCTGTTCACCCCCGCGGACATCGAGCACACCGCCCGGATCGCCGCCCAGACCGCCTTCGAGCGCGACCTGGCCCGTCCCGCCGACAGCGGCGGCGGCCCGGACACGGCGGGGGCGACCACGGACGACTACCTCGCCGCGATCGCCCAGTGCCGGCCGACGGTGACCCCCGCGATGATCGAGGAGTTCACCGCCGACATCGGCTCGCACGCACGCCTGTGACCCGGGCTCAGGACGGGTGGGCGCCCACCGCGTCGCGGATCTGGGCGCCCAGCTCGCTGTTGGCCCGGGCGCAGTTGGCGCAGCAGAAGAAGCTGCCCGCCACCTCTACGCCGTGGCCGACGATCCGGACCTGGCACTGCTCGCAGCGCGGTGCGAGCTTCTCCATCGCGCACTCGAAGCTGTCGAAGGTGTAGATGTCCCCGGTGATCGTCTTGATCTCGAAGGACAGCCAGTAGTCGTTGTTGCACACCACGCAGACCGCCATGGAAGGACTCCTGTTCTCGGGACGTTCGGACACAGCTGCGTGATCGAGTCTTCGCCGCCCGCAGCCACCCGGCAATCGGCGGCGGTCCGAACGGATAATGGGCCCAGGGGCCCGGCTGAGGAGGCCACCATGATCGTCCGCATCTGGGAGGCGCAGGTGTCGCCGCGCCGGATCGAGCAGTTCTGCGCCGAGCTCGCGGCGGAGGTGCTGCCGACGATCGCGGAGCGCGAGGGCTTCCTCGGCGGGGAGCTGCTGCGGGCCCTGGTCGACGGCGACCACCGGGTGCGGATGATCACCCGGTGGCGCGACGAGGACGCCCTGCGCGCGTACGCCGGGCCGATGTGGCGGATCCGCCCGGTGTGGGCCGAGGGCGAGCTCAACTTCCTGGACCACCCGCCGACCGTCTCGCACTTCACCTCCTTCGCCCGGGTCGAGCAGGACTGAGGTCGAGCAGGACTGAGGTCGAGCAGGGCCGGGGTCGAGCAGGACCGAGGGCTCAGGCACCGGACGGTAGGCCCTTGGCGGCGCTGCGCATCCGGAAGGCCGTGACGATCTCGACGAGGCCGAGGACCAGCAGGACACAGCCGGTCAGGACGGCGAGCGCGGTGATCGACTCCACCGGCCAGACCATCAGCAGGATGCCGCCGAGCACGTTGAGCACGCCGGCGAAGATCTGCCAGCCGCGCTGCGGCATGGCGTGGTCGGAGGCGGCCGCGGCGAGCTGGGTGATGCCGCGGAAGAGCCAGCCGATGCCGATCCACAGGCCGAGCAGGACCAGCGAGCGCACGGCGCTGCGGAAGCAGAGCAGGCCGAGCATCACGCACAGGGCGCCGCTGATGAAGGCCAGGACCCGCATCGCGGTGGAGACGTGGGTGCCGAAGGCGGCGACCAGCTGGACGACGCCGATCACCAGCAGGTAGATGCCGAAGAGCACGCCGATGACGGTCAGCGTCTCCTTCGGCCAGGCGATGACCACGACGCCGAGGGCCAGGGAGATCAGGCCGCCGATCAGCACGGCCTCCCAGGCGATCTTGGCCAGTCGCTGGAGCGGCCCGTCGAGACCGGGGTATTCCGGGGTCGGAGTGGGTGCGGTGGCCATGGTGACTCCTGAAGGGCGGAGGGCTGGACCTTTCCACTCTCCTGGCGGAACGGACGGACGGCATCGCGGGCACACCCGTTCGGATGGTCGGTCGGGGCAACTGATTGCCCGTCGGCCATCTGCCGTCTTCCTTCGGGGCCGAACGGGTGAACTAGAATCTGACGGTATGACGGAGGAAGGGCGGGGGACCCCTGAGGCCGAGCTCAGTGGGCACTACATCGTCTGCGGCGGCAACGCGCTCGCCCATCGGCTGATCGAGGAGCTGCTCGACCAGTACGAGGTGCCGGTGGTGGCGCTGGTGCCGGACCTGGCCCGGGAGCACGGGCCGCGGATCGCCGGGCTGGAGGGGCTGGCCGCGGTGGTGGAGTCCGGCGCGGTGACCGAGGAGGCACTGCGCTCGGCGGGGGTGGACGGCGCGGTCGGGATCGCGCTGATGGACGCCACCGACCAGGAGAACATCCACGCTGCGCTGACCGCCGAGAACCGGAACCACGGCATCCGGATCGTCCTGCGGGTCTTCAACCAGCGGCTGGGCGAGCACCTGGAGAAGCTGCTGCCCAACTGCGCCGCGCTGTCCGCCTCGGCGACCGCCGCCCCGGCGTTCGCCAACGGCGCGCTGGGCCGGCCGAACTCGGTGCAGGTCGGCGAGCGCTACCTGTACGTCGCGTACGGCGAGGACATCCGCGACAACCAGGTCTGCCTGGTCGCCGACCGGATCGACCCGCAGGACCTGAGCACCATGCGGGTCCTCCCGGAGGGCGAGAGCCGGATGGCCGAGTACGTGGAGCTGGCCACCCGGATGAGCGACGAGAGCCCGATCGAGCTGGGCCGCCCGCCGCTGCGGGAGCCGGCCGACCGCGGGCAGGTCGCCGCGCTGCAGGCGCTGACCACCGAGCCGCCGCTGCCGATCCCGTTCCGGAAGCGGCTGCGCTGGTGGGCGCAGGACGTCCTGCGGTACTTCACCAGCGTCCGGCTGCGGGTGGTGCTGTCGACCGCGTTCGCGGCGGTGCTGCTCGGCACGGTGGTGCTCTGGTGGCACAGCGGCGACCTCGGCTGGACCGTCTACTACAGCCTGCTGGACGTCGCCGGCGCCGCCCAACCCGACCTGCCGGGGCAGGAGTTGCTGGGCAGCGCGTGGACCAGGGCGGCCCAGGTGCTGATCACCTTCTGCGGGATCACCTTCGTGCCGGTGGCCACCGCGATCGCGGTCGAGGCGCTGGCCAGCGGCCGCCGCGGGATCCCGCGCTCGCCCGGCGCCCGGACCCGCGACCACGTGGTGGTGGTCGGCCTCGGCAACGTCGGCACCCGGGTGGCGACGGTGGCGCACGAGGCCGGGGTGCCGGTGGTGTGCGTCGAGCGGGATCCGCAGGCGCGCGGTATCGCGGCGGCGCGGGCGCTGGGGCTGCCGGTGGTGATGGGCGAGGGCCCGCTGGCCGCGCAGCTCACCCGGGCGCGGGCCAAGCACGCCCGGGCGGTGGTCGCGGTCACCCGTGACGACGCGGCCAACCTGGAGGCGGCGCTGGAGGCCCGGGCGATGCGGCCCGAGGTGCGGGTGGTGGTGCGGCTGTTCGACGACGAGTTCGCCCGCCGGGTGTACGCCACGCTCGGCAACGTGGCCTCCCGCTCGGTGTCCTACCTGGCGGCGCCGGCCTTCGCGGCCGCGCTGATGGGGCGCGAGGTGCTGGGCACCCTCTCGGTGTACCGGCACGTGCTGCTGATCGCCGAGCTGGCCGCCGACGAGGGGTCCGGCCTGCTGGGCAGCAACCTGCGCACCATCGAGGAGGGCGGCGGGGTGCGGGTGGTGGCGGTCCGCCTCGCCCGGTGGCCGGAGGAGTACCAGTGGAGCTTCGCCGACCGGGCGCGGGCGCTGGAGCCGGGTGACCGCATCGTGGTGGCGGCCACCCGGGCGGGGCTGGCCCGGCTGATCCAGTGATGCCGGGCCGCCGCCGGCCGCCTACTTGTTGCTGAAGTTCGCCGGGCGCTTCTCGGCGAAGGCGGTCATGCCCTCCTTCTGGTCCGCGGTGGCGAAGGCCGCGTGGAACAGCCGGCGCTCGAAGCGGACGCCCTCGGCGAGGGTGGTCTCGAAGGCCCGGTTCACCGACTCCTTCATCATCACCGCGGCGGGGGCGGACATCGCGGCGATCGTCTCGGCGGTGGCCATCGCCTCGGCCAGCAACTGGTCGGCGGGGACGATCCGGGAGACCAGGCCGGCCCGCTCGGCCTCCTCGGCGTCCATCATCCGGCCGGTCAGGCACAGCTCCATCGCCTTGGCCTTGCCGACCGCGCGGGTCAGGCGCTGCGAGCCGCCGATGCCGGGGATGACGCCGAGCTTGATCTCCGGCTGGCCGAACTTCGCGGTGTCGGCGGCCAGCAGGATGTCGCAGAGCATCGCCAGCTCGCAGCCGCCGCCGAGCGCGTAGCCCGCCACCGCGGCGACCACCGGCTTGCGCAGCCGGCCCAGCTCGTCCCACGGGCCCAGCCAGTCGTCCAGGTAGACGTCGGGGAAGCGGTTGTCCTGCATCTCCTTGATGTCGGCGCCGGCCGCGAAGGCCTTCTCCGAACCGGTGATCACCAGACAGCCGATCTCCGGGTCGCGGTCGAAGTCCTTGGCGGCGGCGACGACCTCGGTCATCAGCTGGGTGTTGAGCGCGTTCAGCGCCTTCGGCCGGTTGAGCGTGATGATCCCGACCCGGCCCTTGCGGTCGACCAGGATCGTCTCGTACTCGGTCATCGTCGTTGACTCCCTTGCGTTGCCCTGCGGCTCACTGACGGTGGATACGATCTCCGAACCGGCGCCCGGGCGCCAGTCTCGCCAGGCGAGACGATCGTCACCCGAGGCCCAGCTCGCCGTCGACCGGCGTGGTGAAGAATCCGGCCACCGCGGCCTCGGTGACCTCGGCGAGCGTCGCGGGGCGCCACCGGGGGTCGCGGTCCTTGTCGACCACCTGGGCCCGGATGCCCTCCACCAGGTCGTGGTGGGCCAGGGCGGCGCAGGAGATCCGGTACTCCTGGTCGAGGGTCTCGGCGAGGGTGGCCAGCGTCCGGGCCCGGCGCAGCGCGGCCAGGGTGACCTTGAGCATGGTCGGGGACTTGGCGGCGATCTGCTCGGCGGCCTCCTTGGCCTCCGGGACGCCGCAGTCCAGCAGCCGCTCCACGATCTCCTCGACCCGGTCGGCGGCGTAGCAGGCGTCGATCCACTCGCGCTGCCCGGCCAGTTCGCTCGCCGGGGCGTCGGCGGCGTGCGCGGCCAGCGCCTCGGCGGGGGTGCGGGTGGCGAGCTCGGCGGTGAAGGCGGGCAGCGCGGCGGCGGGCACGAAGTGGTCGGCGAAGCCGCAGTGCAGGGCGTCGCCGGCGGTCATCGACGCGGCGGTGAGCGCCAGGTGGGTGCCGAGCTCGCCGGGGGCCAGGGCGAGCAGCCGGCTGCCGCCGACGTCCGGGACCAGGCCGATCCGGGTCTCCGGCATCGCCACCGTGGTGCGCCCGGTGACCACCCGCACGCCGGCGTGGGCGGAGAGGCCGACGCCGCCGCCCATGGTGATGCCGTCCATCACGGCGACGTACGGCTTCGGGTAGCGGGAGATCAGCTCGTTGAGCCGGTACTCGTCGCGGAAGAAGCCGCGGTAGCCGGCGCCGCCCTGCTTGGCGTCGTCGTGCATGGCGCGGATGTCGGCGCCCGCGCACAGGCCGCGCTCGCCGGCGCCGGTGAGCACCACGGTGGCCACCGCGGGGTCGGCGGCCCAGCCGTCCAGGGTCTCGCGGACGGAGCGCAGCATGGCGTGGGTCAGCGAGTTGAGCGCCCGCGGCCGGTTCAGGACGATCCGTCCGGCGTGGCCGTCCCGCTCGAAAAGCACGTCCATGGTTGCTGTCTCCTTGCTGATCGAGGTCTCCCCGGCGGCAACGGTACCGGGCCCGCCGCGCGGGGCGGCGGGCCCGGGTGCCGGGGCGCGACCGGTCAGCAGGGGTGGGCGGCGGCGAGCGGGAAGGCGTGGACGCAGTGGGTCGGGTGCTGGGCCGTCGGATCGACGAGTACGGCGGCGGCCGGGGCCGGATGCGCCGGGTACGGGGCGAGGGCGTCGGCCGGCGGCACGGGCAGCAGCAGGTTGGCGGCGGCGAACGCGGCTCCGTAGAGCAGGGTGCGCAGCTTCATCGGGGGTCCTCCGGGGGAGAGTGTCCGCAACGGCGCGTCCCCGTCGGTGCCGGGCGTGGGATGCCCGGCTCGGGGGACGCTGGTGCGTCAACTTCTAGGGGAGGACCGGCCGGTGGGGCCACAATCTCACCCGTACGGCGGCGCGCTGCGTGCACGGGGTTGACGCGCGTGCCGCCGCGGGGAGGGGTGCTACGGGACGATCCGGCCGGTGACCTCGCCGAAGCCGATCCGGCTGCCGTCCGGGCCGGGGGCGGTGGCGGTGATGGTCACCTCGTCGCCGTTCTCCAGGAAGGTGCGGGTGGTGCCGTCGGCCAGCTTCAGCGGCTGCTCGCCGTTCCAGGTGAGCTCGATCAGCGCGCCGCGGGTGGCCGGCTCGGGGCCGCTGACGGTGCCGGAGGCGAAGAGGTCACCGGTGCGCAGCGAGGCGCCGTTGACCGTCATGTGGGCGAGCTGCTGGGCGGCGGTCCAGTACATCGAGGCGAACGGCGGGTGGGAGACGGTCTCGCCGTTGAGCGCGACCTCCATCGTCAGGTCCAGGCCCCAGGGCTCGGCGGCCCGGTCGTCCAGGTAGGGCAGCAGCTCGAACTCCCGGGCGGGCGGGGCGACCCGGGCCTGCTCCAGGGCGTCCAGCGGGACCACCCACGGGGAGACCGAGGTGGTGAAGGACTTGCCGAGGAACGGGCCGAGCGGCACGTACTCCCAGGCCTGGATGTCGCGCGCCGACCAGTCGTTGAGCAGCAGCACGCCGAAGACGTGCTCGCGGAAGTCGGCGAGCTCCACCCGGGTGCCCAGCGCGGTCGGGGTGCCGACCACGAAGCCGACCTCCGCCTCGATGTCCAGGCGGCGGCAGGGGCCGAAGGACGGCAGCGGGTCGGTGGGGGCCTTGCGCTGGCCGTGCGGGCGGATCACCGGGGTGCCGGAGACCACCACGGTGCCGGCCCGGCCGTGGTAGCCGATCGGCAGGTGCTTCCAGTTGGGGGTGAGCGGCTCGGTGCCGGGACGGAAGATCTTGCCCAGGTTGGTGGCGTGGTGCTCGGAGGCGTAGAAGTCGACGTAGTCGGCGACCTCGAACGGCAGGTGCAGCTCGACCTCGGCGAGGTCGTGCAGGCAGCGGCCGATCTCCGGCCGGTGGGCCTCGTCGGACAGCCAGCCGGTGAGTGCCGAGCGGACCGCCGTCCAGGTCGGGCGGCCGGCCGCCATCAGCGGGTTGAGGCTGTCCGCGTCCAGCAGCACGGAGGGGCTGCCGACCGCGCGGGCCGCCGCGCCGGCGTCCAGCACGAGGTCGCCGATCCGTACGCCGATCCGCCGCCGGCCGGGCTGGTCGGGGGCGGTGAACACGCCGTACGGGAGGTTGTGGATGCCGTACGGGGAGTCGGCGGGCAGGTCGAGCCAGGTGGTGGTCAACGGTCCTCCAGGGGGTGGGTCAGCAGGCCGAGCGTGTCCAGGTCCTCGAGCGGCTCGGTGATGCTGCAGGTGCCGAAGGAGGTGAAGAAGCGGCGGATGTAGGCGACCTGGTGGTCGCTCAGGCCGCGCACCGCGTCCGCGAGCACCGTGCCGTCCCGCTCGGCGAGCAGCTCGGCCGCGGCCTTGCGCTCCCCGGTGAGGGCGGCCAGCGCCACGTTCAGGAAGCCGTGGTGCTCGAAGCCGGTCGCCGGGTCGGTGTGCCGCACCGCGTGGTGCAGGCCGGCGGTGCACTTGTACGGCAGGCCGCGCTCGGCGCAGCCGGCCAGGAAGGCGGCCAGCTCGTCCTCGTCGGGGAAGGCGTCGGCGCTCAGGCCGCCGGTGCGGTACTTGGCGCGGTAGGGGGAGGCCACCAGGGCGTCCAGGTGGTCCTCCAGCCGCCCGGTGCGCGGGATCTCGACGGCCGCGGTGACGCCGATCGGCAGCAGCTCGTCCAGCGCGGCGACCGCCGCCGGGACGTCGGGCGCGGCCAGCTCGACCGTCACCACGGTCAGGCCGGCCGCGTCCGCGAGCGCCGCCGGGAGCTGGGCGCTGCCCCCCGGCAGCACCAGGCCCACCGGCAGGTCGGAGCCGGCCAGTTCGGCCAGCTCGCCGATCCGGCCCGCTCCGCACAGGAACGGGCCGACCGCGTCGGCGTACCGGGAGGACCGGTGCGCGAGGTGCGCGGGCACCGCCTCGGCGAGCGGCGCGTCCCCCGGGGGGAACAGCGCCGCGTCGTCGAACAGGCCCGTGAAGAGGGCGGGAACGGTCGTCATCGCCGCGACCACGTCCACGCGTAGTTCGGGTCCTCGGAGGCGCCGGCCGCCTCGCCGAGCTCCAGCGGGCGGAAGGTGTCCACCATCACCGCCAGCTCGTCGAAGAACTCCACGCCGATGGAGCGCTCGTACGCGCCCGGCTGCGGGCCGTGGGTGTGGCCGCCGGGGTGCAGCGAGATCGAGCCCTGGCCGATGCCCGAGCCCTTGCGCGCCTCGTAGTTGCCGCCGCAGTAGAACATGACCTCGTCGCTGTCCACGTTGGAGTGGTAGTACGGCACCGGGATCGACAGCGGGTGGTAGTCGACCTTGCGCGGCACGAAGTTGCAGATGACGAAGTTGTTGCCCTCGAAGACCTGGTGGGCCGGCGGCGGCTGGTGGATCCGGCCGGTGATCGGCTCGAAGTCGGCGATGTTGAAGGCGTACGGGTAGAGGCAGCCGTCCCAGCCGACCACGTCGAACGGGTGGTGCGGCACGGTGTACCGGGTGCCCACCACCCCGCCCGGGCCGCGGTGCTTGACCAGCACGTCGACCTCGCCGCCGTCCACCACCAGCGGGCCGACCGGACCGCGCAGGTCCCGCTCGCAGAACGGCGCGTGCTCCAGCAGCTGGCCGTACTTGGAGAGGTAGCGGCGGGCGGGCGTGATGTGGCTGTTGGCCTCGATGCAGTAGGCCCGCAGCGGCTCGTCGCCGACCGGCACCCAGCGGTGGGTGGTGGCCCGGGGGACGATCACGTAGTCCCCCTGGCCGACCTCCAGGCTGCCGAAGACGGTCTCCACCACGGCGGAGCCCGACTCGACGTAGACGCACTCGTCGCCGAGCCCGTTGCGGTACAGCTCGCTCGGGGCCCCGGCGACGACGTACGACAGGCGCACGTCCGCGTTGCCGAGCACCAGCCGGCGCCCGGCCACCACGTCGGTGTTCTTCCACTCCGCGCCCTGGAACAGCTCGTGCAGCTTCAGGTGGCGCGGGATCAGCGGGAGGTTCGCGGTGGTGGACTGGTCCGGCAGCTCCCACACCGAGGCCGCCGTGATCGCCGACGGGATGCCCTTGTGGTAGAGCAGCGAGGAGTCCGAGAAGAAGCCCTCCTCGCCCATCAACTCCTCGTAGTAGAGGCCGCCCTCGGGGGTGCGGTGCTGGGTGTGCCGCTTGCGGGGGACGTTGCCCAGCTGCCGGTAGTGCGCCATGGTCTACGAATCTCCCTGTCGACTCAGAGGTTGCCGCGCTTTTCCTGCTCGCGCTCGATCGCCTCGAAGAGCGCCTTGAAGTTGCCCTTGCCGAAGCCCAGGGAACCGTGCCGCTCGATGAACTCGTAGAACACGGTAGGCCGGTCGCCGATCGGCTTGGTGAAGATCTGCAGCAGGTAGCCGTCCTCGTCGCGGTCGACCAGGATGCCGCGGCTCTTCAGCTCCTCGATCGGCACGCGCACCTTGCCGATCCGCTCGCGCAGCTCCGGGTCCTCGTAGTAGGAGTCCGGGGTGTTCAGGAACTCCACGCCGCGCGAGCGCAGCACGTCGACGGTGGTGAGGATGTCGTTGGTGGCGAGCGCCATGTGCTGGCAGCCGGCGCCGGTGTAGAACTCGAGGTACTCGTCGATCTGGGACTTCTTCTTGGCGATCGCCGGCTCGTTCAGCGGGAACTTCACCCGGTGGTTGCCGCTGGCGACGACCTTGGACATCAGCGCCGAGTACTCGGTGGCGATGTCGTCGCCGACGAACTCGGCCATGTTCACGAAGCCCATGACGCGGTTGTAGAACGAGACCCACTCGTCCATCTTTCCGAGCTCCACGTTGCCGACCGCGTGGTCCAGCGCCTGGAACAGCCGCTTCGGCGCGCCCTCGGGGCGGACCACGGTGGAGGTCCGCGTGACGTAGCCCGGCAGGTACGGGCCGTGGTAGCGGGAGCGGTCGATCAGGGTGTGCCGGGTCTCGCCGTAGGTCGCGATCGCCGCGCGGCGGACGGTGCCGTTCTCGTCGGAGACGTCGTTCGGCTCCTCCAGGATCGTGGCGCCCTGGGCGCGGGCGTGCGCGATGCACTTGTCCACGTCCGGCACCTCGATGGCCAGGTCGACCACGCCGTCGCCGTGCCGGCGGTGGTGGTCCAGCAGCGGGCTGTCCGGCAGCACACCGCCCTTGATCACGAAGCGGCAGGAGCCCGACCGCAGCACGAACGCCTTGCGGTCGCGGCGGCCGGTCTCCGGACCGGAGTACGCGACCAGCTCCATGCCGAACACGGCCTGGTAGAACTGCGCCGTCTGGGTGGCGTTGCCGACCACGAAGACCACCGCGTCCTGGGCGGTGACCGGGAACGGGTCGTTCTCGGCGTCGTGCTCGACCAGGCCCACCAGGGTGCGCAGCTGCTCGGCCGTGAGGCCGGCCTCCAGCTCCTCGGGCGTCAGTTCAACGGCGTTGGCGGTCATGGGTGCTTCCTCCACGTCGAGGTCGGTTGCGCTGAGCTTGGCCCCTGCCGGATGGATGGGCAACAGGTCGGATTTGGGCTGATCAATGTGTGCAAGATGAGCAGGTGAGGGGGGCCATCGCTGTACAGATTGTTCAGTTGTCGGCCGGCAGGTGCGTGGTGAACCAGGAGACCGCCAGGTCCGCCACCGCCTCCAGCGCGCCCGGCTCCTCGAACAGGTGCCCGGCGCCCGGCACCACCTGCAGCGAACTCTCGCAGCGCAGCTCCGAGCGCGCCTGCCGGTTCAGGTCCAGCACGTCCGGGTCGGCGCCGCCGACGATCAGCAGGGTCGGCGTGCGCACCTCGGCCAGGCGCGGGCCGGTCAGATCGGGGCGCCCGCCCCGGGAGACGACCGCCACCGGATCGAGGTCCGGCTCGACGGCGGCCCACAGCGCGGCCGCCGCGCCGGTGGACGCCCCGAAGAAGCCGACCGGCAGGCCGCCGACCGCGGCCGGCAGCCGGCGGGCCGCCCCCGCCAGCCGGGAGCCCAGCAGCGCGGTGTCGAAGACCTTCCGGCGGTCCGGCTCCTCCTCGGCGGTCAGCAGGTCGAACAGCAGGGTCGCCAGGCCGGCGCGGTTCAGCTCGGCCGCCACCCGGCGGTTGCGCGGGCTGTGGCGGCTGCTGCCGCTGCCGTGCGCGAACAGCACCAGGCCGGCGGCGGACGCGGGGACCGCGAGATCGCCCGGCAGGGTGACGTCCGGGAGGGCCAGCTCGACCTCGACCGGATCTGGCTCCGGGTCCGGCTCCGGGGCCTCCGGCGCCGCGTCCAGCAGCTCGACCACCTCCGCGTCGGAGGTCTGCGAGAAGTCCGCGTAGAACTCGCCGATCGCCCAGAAGTGGCCCGGCGTGTGCGGGCACACGAACGCGTCCACCTCGGTGCCCAGGCGCTGCGCCCAGTCCTGCGGCGCCACCGGGACCGCCAGCACCACCCGCGCCGCGCCCCGGGCCCGGACGATCCGGCAGGCCGCGAGCGCCGTCGACCCCGTCGCCACGCCGTCGTCGACCACCACCACCGTGCGGCCGCGCAGGTCCACCGGCGCGCGGCCGCGACGGTAGCGGGTGGCCCGGCGGTGCAGCTCGGCGCGCTCGCGCCGCTCCACCTCGGCGAACTGCTCCGGGGTGACGGCCGCGCCGCGGACGATCGGGTCGTTGACCACCCGGGCGCCGTCCTCGCCGATCGCCCCCATGCCCAGCTCCGGCTGGAACGGCACCCCCAGCTTGCGGATCACGCAGATGTCGAGCGGGGCGTGCAGCGCCCGCGCCACCTCCGCCGCCACCGGCACCCCGCCCCGCGGCAGGCCCACCACCACCGGGTCCTCCGGGTGCGAGCGCACCACCTCCGCCGCCAGCCTGCGGCCCGCGTCACGCCGATCGGTGTACATGGCAGCTGCCTCCGCCTTCCACGGTACGCGCGCGGGCGCAGGCCATCAGGGGCTCGCCGTCCCTCGAAACCGGGACGTCGGGATGGCGACGGTGGAGGTCCGACCAGGCGAGACCCCGAGGAGCCGCTCCCGTGCGCACACCTGACACCCACACCCACGGACTGTTCACCACCGGCGAGCCGGTGAGTTCCTGGACGGTCGCCACCGCGCTGCCGGTCAGCTACGAGGTGCGGTTCACCCCGCGCCTGCTGGACCCCGGCAACCCCGCGCTGGGGGAGGCGGGCGCCGCCCCCGGCCGCCGGCTGGTGGTCGTCGAGGAGACCGTCGACCGCCTCTACGGCGCACGGATCCGGGCCTGGTTCCGGGCCCGCGGCACCGAGCACCGGATCTGCGTGCTGCCCGCCCACGAGCAGGTCAAGACGATGGACTCGGTCTACCGGGTCGTCGAGGCGATGGACCGGTTCGGGATCGCCCGGCGCGGCGAACCGGTGCTGGCGATCGGCGGCGGCGTGCTGATGGACGTCGTCGGCCTGGCGTGCAGCCTGTACCGCCGCTCGACGCCGTTCGTCCGGATCCCCACCACGCTGATCGGCCTGGTGGACGCCGGGGTCGGCGCCAAGACCGGCGTCAACTTCGGCGAGGGCAAGAACCGGCTCGGCACCTACCACCCGGCCGTCGCCACCCTGCTCGACCCGGCGTTCCTCGCCACCCTCGACCCCCGGCACGTCAGCAACGGCACGGCGGAGATCCTGAAGATCGCGCTGGTCCGGGACCGCCGCCTGTTCGAGCTGCTGGACCGGCACGGCGAGGCCCTGGTCGCCGAGCGCTTCCAGGGGCCGACCCCGGGCACCGAGGTGCTCACCAGGGCCGTCCACGGCATGCTCTCCGAGCTGCAGCCCAACCTCTGGGAGAAGCGGCTGGAGCGGTCGATGGACTACGGCCACTCGTTCAGCCCGACCGTGGAGATGCGGGCACTGCCCGAACTGCTGCACGGCGAGGCGGTCTGCGTGGACATGGCCCTCACCACGGTGATCGCCCACCGCCGCGGCCACCTGGACACCGGGCAGCGCGACCGGATCCACGCCCTGATGCGCCGGCTCGGCCTGCCGGTCTGGCACCCGCTGGTCGAACCGGACACCCTCGGCGCGGCGCTCGCCGACACGGTCCGCCACCGCGACGGCCGGCAGCGGCTCCCGCTGCCGCTCGGGATCGGCGACTGCTGCTTCGTCGACGACCTCACGGCCGGGGAACTCGCGGCCGCCGCACGGGAGACGGAGGCACTGGCATGCATCGCACGGTGATCGTCGCGGACACCCGCGAACCCGCCGACGTGTACGGCGTGCACGGCACCGAGGGCCTGACCCAGTGGGCGTGCCTCGCCCGCCGGGTCGGCCTCGGCGGCGGCTGGGAGGCCGTCGAGTGGGCCAGGATCCCGCCCGGCGGCGTCAGCGGGGAGCACCTGCACACCCGCACCGAGGAGGTCTACGTCCTCCTGACCGGCCACGGGGAGATCACCCTCGACGGCCGCCCGCACCCCGTCAGGGCCGGGGACGCCGTCCTCACCGGGCTCGGCACCCGGCACGGACTGCGCAACCTCGGCGACGAAGCCCTGGAATGGCTGGTGATCGAGATGCCCGCCGCCCCCGTCCCGCACCCCCGCGGGCCGCTGACGGACCACCGCGTCGTCAGAGACCTCCGCCGGGTCGGCCCGATCGACCCGCGGGCGGTGTTCACCGGGCCGCTGCGCCTGCTGGAGGCCCGCCGACTCCCGTACGGGGAGCGGCTGGTGCTCGACGCCGGCACCGTCGAGCACACCGTGTTCGTCACCGGCGGGTCCGGCCGCGCCGCGATCGGCGACGTCCGGATCCCGCTCCGCCCCGGCCGGGCGCTGACCCTGCCGCTCGGCACCCGGGCGGTGCTCGCCGCCGGACTGGACGGCCTCGAACTCGTCCACGCCGAACTCCTGGTGGAAGGAGGCGACCCGGCATGATCGTCGCTGGGCGGGACAACCCCGCCGTCCACCTCGGACCCGGCACCCAGCGCCTGCGCACCCGCTGCCTCGCCAGGAGGGGCATGCTGCACAGCGAGACCGAGTCCTTCGACCACCTGCGGATCGGCCCCGGCGCCTGCTTCGACCCGCCCGGCCGGGACGGCACCGAGGCCGCCTGGTACGTGCTGCGCGGCCAGGTCGCCCTGCTGGACCGCCCCGGCCGGCCGCACCGCACCCTCGCCGAGGGCGACCTGCTGCTGGCCCCCGACGGGCGGCGCGTCCACCTGCACGGCGGCCCGTTCGGCGCCGAGCTGCTCTGCCTGACCGTCCTGCCGGA
The DNA here is from genome assembly GCF_043200835.1 of Kitasatospora sp. NPDC048365. NCBI lineage: Bacteria > Bacillati > Actinomycetota > Actinomycetes > Kitasatosporales > Streptomycetaceae > Kitasatospora > Kitasatospora sp. NPDC048365. Next base: position 22,521 of record NZ_JBICYJ010000041.1, on the reverse strand, counting down.
CCGCGTCAGCGCCGAACTCCCGCCCCGCAGACCGGACCTGACCCGCACCTGACCGACCGACGCACCGGGCGCCGCCTCCCGAACGGGACGCGGCGCCCGGTGCCGTGCCCGGGACCGGTCCGGGCCCGGCGGCTCAGGCGCCCGGGTCGGCGGGCCGCCGACGGTGGGGAGGTCGTACCGCACCGACCCCAGGAAGGGGAGTGCCGCCATGGCCGCCACCCGTCCCGTCGCCCTCGACCGGCAGCTGCAGGTCGGACCGGCGCTGCTGCGCCTCGCCGTCCGCGGCGGACCCGGCGCACCGGACCTCCTCCGGGCCGAACTCGACCGGCTGGGCGGCCCGTTCACCGTCCTCGCCGGCCCGGACGTTCCGGCCTCGGCGCTGCGGCCGCTGCTGCCTGGGGCGCCGGTGGTCCGCACCGCCGGCGCCGCCTCGCTGGCGGAGGTCCAGCGGCTCGCGGAGCGGCTGGCCGCCGCCGGGTTCCGGCCCGGCGGCGTGCTGGTCGCCGTCGGCGACGGCCTGGTGGGGGAGAGCGCCGGGGTGCTCGCCGCACTGCTCCACGGCGGCAGCCGGCTGGTGCACGTGCCCACCACCCTCGGCGCGCTGTGCGGGCCCGCGCTGTCGCTGCGGCACGCCGTCGGCGACGGCGCGTTCGGCGTGTGGCACACCCCCGAGCTGGTCCTCGCCGACCTGGACGCGGTGGCCCGCGCGGACGTGGCGAGCGGCCTGGCCGAGGTCGCGCGGCACGTCCTGGCCGTCTGCCCGGCCGGGTACCGGGAGGTCGCGGCCCTGCTCCGGCCCGAGCCGCGGTACGCACCCCGGGAGCTCGCCGCCCTCGTCGCGCTGTGCGCCGACGCCCGGGCGGCGGTCGTCGCGTACGACCCGCAGGAGCGCGGGCCCGGGCTGGCCCTCGGGTACGGGCGGACCGCCGGGCGGGCGCTGCGCCGGCTCGCCGGGCCGGTGCTCGGCGAGGGCGCCGCGGACGGGCTGGGCCTGCTCGTCGCCGCGCGGGCGGCGGTCGGGCTCGGCCTGCTGGACCGCGCCGACGAGCACGCCCACCGCGACCTGCTGGCCCGCGCCGGACTCCCGCTCACCCTCCCCGCCCACCTCCCGGTCGACCCCGGCGCGTTCGCCGCGGCCGTCCGCACCGGGCACCCCGGAACCGTCCTGCTCGCCGGCCTCGGCCGGCCGCACTGCCGGGACGGCACGCTGCTCGCTGACGTCGACGCCGGCACCCTCGCCGCCGCCCTCGACGCGATCCGCCCCGCCGGCACCGTCCCGCCCCAGCCGGGACCGGGCCGCCGGACGCGCCGCCGAGGAGCACCCGCCCTGCCGCCGACCGCGCGGCGGACGCCGTGACCGGGGCCCCGGCGCGCGGCCGGTCCCGGGTCGGGACCGGGTGCCCGTGCGGTCGGGACAGCGGGCGGACGACAGTCGAGACCGAGACACCCCGACGGAGCCCCCCAGGAGGACCCGAGATGCCCAGTACCGCCATCACCGCCCTGCACCGGGGCCGCGCCGTCGACCCGGCCCGGGTGCTCACCGGGCCGCTCCGCGGCATCGGCCTGGGCTGGCTGGACGCCGGCGAGGCCGTCGAGCTGACCGCCGAGGGCCACGAGCACGCGGTGTACGTCACCGCCGGCAGCGGCACCGCCGCCGGCCCCGGCAGCGACGTCCCGCTCGCCGAGGGCACCGCCGTGACCCTGCCGCTCGGCTCCCGCACCACCCTCACCGCCTCCGAGGAGGGCCTGGAGTACTTCCACGCCGTCCTCGCCGTCCCCCGGGGAGGCACCCGATGATCGTCGTCACCAGCCCCACCTCGGCCGCCCCGGCACTGCTGGGTGCCGACGGCTCCTGCGTCCGGATCCGCCCGCTCGTCCCGCGCGGGGTGCTGCACAGCCCCGCCGAGGGGTTCGAGCACCTGCGGCTGAGCCCCGGCGCCGAGCACCCGCACCGGCCCGCGGCCGGCGCCGAGTCCACCTGGTACGTGCTGCGCGGACCGGTGCTGGCCGAGCAACTGCCGGACGGCAACCAGCACCTGGCGGACGCCGGCGACCTGCTGCTGGTCGCCCGCGGCGGCGGCCTGCGGCTGCAGGCCGGACCGCTCGGCGCCGAGCTGCTCGGCCTGTCCACCGCAACGCCCGCGACGTCCGGTACCGCGAAGTCCGGTACCGCGAAGGCGCGTTCCGCCGAGCGGGCGCGGGCCCGGGGCCGACGGGCGGCCCGGCCGTGAACCGCCCGACCCCGCGCACCATGACCGCGCTGCGGATCGAGGGCCCGCACCGCGCCGCCCTCGCCCGGATCCCCGTCCCCCGCCCCGGGCCCGGCGAACTGCTGGTCCGCACCTCGCTGCTGGGCCTGTGCGGCACCGACCTGGAACTGCTGCACGGCACCGCCGCCTACCTGCGCGACGGCCGGGCCCGCTACCCGCTGGTGTTCGGCCACGAGTGGACCGGCACCGTGGTCGACGGCACCGCCGAACTGGCCGGCGGGCAGCGGGTGGTGGGCCACACCATGGTCCACTGCGGGCGGTGCCGGATGTGCGGCCGAGGCCGCCGCAACCTGTGTGAACGGCTCACCGAGGTCGGCCTGTACGGGCGCCAGGGCGCCGCCGCCGAGTACCTGACCATGCCGGTCGGCTCACTCACCGCCGTCCCCGACACCGTCCCCGACCGGGCCGCCGCCCTGGTCGAACCGGCCGTCACCGTGGTCGAGGCGATGGCCCGGGCCGGCTGCGGGCTCGGCGACCGGGTCGCCGTGGTCGGCACCGGCACGATCGGCCTGCTCGCCGTCCAACTCGCCGCCCGGCTGGCCGGATCGGTCGACGCGGTCGGCGTCGACCCGGCCGGACTCGACCTCGCCGTCCGCTGCGGCGCCCGCCACGCGTACACCCCCGGCGCGGCGGCGGACCGGGCGTACTCGCTGGTGGTCGAGGCGTCCGGCGCCCCGAGCGCCTACCGGCGGGGGCTGGACCTGCTGGAGACCGGCGGCCGGCTCGCCGTGGTCGGCGTCGCCGGCGAACCCGCGGAGGGCTTCGTCCCCGGCGAACTCGCCCTGCGCGGACTGGACGTGTACGGCATCCGGCACGGCCTCGACCACTACGACCGCACCCTGCGGCTGTTCCGCGACGGCGTCCTGGACGCCGAACCGCTGATCGCGGCCGTCCTCGCGCCGGGCCCCGAGGCGCTCGACCGCCTCGCCCACGGGCGCACCGGCCCGCCCAAGCTGCTGCTCGACTTCCGGGAGACCCGATGATCCTCGTACCGCTGGCCGTTCCCGACCGGGCGCCCGACCTCCGGCTGCTCGCCGCCACCGGGCACGGCACCGTCGCCGCGCGGGCGGTGCCCGCCGGAGGGCGCGCCGAGTTCACCGCCGGGGCCGGTGAGACCGTCCTCGTCCTGATCGGCGGCCGGGCCCGGCTCGCGCCGCCGGGAGGGGAGACGGTCGGACCGGGCGGCGGCGCCCACCTGCCGCCCGGCGCCCGGGTCGCGCTCACCGCGGTCGGCGGCCCGGCCGTCGTCCTGACGGCCACCGCGCACGGCGGCGCGGACCCGGCGGCGCGCGGCAGCGCGGCACCCCGGCCGCTCGCACCGACCGCCGACGGCGACGGGGCCCGGGCCCTGGCCGAGGGCGGTGGCCACGAGGGGATGGGCGTGCGCTGGCTGGCCACCGCCGACACCGTCGGCACCCGCCGACTCACCCTCGCCACCTCGGTCTTCACCCCCGGCGGCAGCCACCGGCTGCACCGGCACCCGGCGGCCGACGAGTTCTTCCTGGTCCTCACCGGCGGCGGCGAGCACCTCACCGGGGCCGGGCCGGTCCGGCTCGCCGCGGGCGACCTCGCGGTCGTCCCGGTCGGCGAGTGGCACGGCTACCGCACCGACCCGTCGACGACCACCACGGCGCTGTACGGCTACCTCGGCGCCCCCGACCTGCGATCGGCCGGGTACCTGACCCGGCCCGGGAGTTGATCACATGAACACCGAGCCCACCGACCACCCCATCGACCGAAGGAGCCTCGGATGACCGCCGTCGTCACCGGTGCCAGCTCCGGTATCGGCCGGGCCGCCGCCGTGGCCCTCGCCGGGGCCGGCCACACCCTCGCCCTCGGCTACCGGAGCGACCCGGCCGGGGCCCGCCGGACGGCCGAACTCGCGGGCGGCGGTGAGCCGTTCGCCGTCGACCTGGCCGACCCGGCGGCCGCCGCGCGGGCGGTCGAGCGGGCCGCGGAGCGGCTGGGCGGCATCGACGTCCTGGTCAACTGCGCCGGGGTGAACCGCCGTTCGCCCGTCCTGGAGGAGTCGCTGGCGGACTGGGAGCGGATCCTCGCGGTCGACCTCACCGGGCCGTTCGCCTGCGCCCAGGCGGCCGCCCGGCTGATGGTCGCGCAGGGCCGGGGCGGCCGGATCGTCAACGTCACCTCGGTGCACGAGTTCCTGCCGATCCCCGGCGGCGCCGCGTACTGCGCGGCCAAGGGCGGCCTCGGCGGGCTCACCAGGGTGCTCGCCCTGGAACTCGCGCCGTACGGGATCACCGTGAACGCGGTCGGCCCCGGCGAGACGGCCACCCCGATGAACGGCGTCCCCGACGGGCAGGACGCGGCCGCGCTGCACCGCCCCGCCATTCCCGCCGGCCGCCCCGGCAGGGCCGCCGAAGCGGCCGCCGCCATCGCCCACCTGGCCTCGCCCGAGGCCGCGTACACCACCGGCGTCACCCTCACCGTCGACGGCGGGCTCGCCCTGACCGCCGCCGTCGCCAACCAGCGCACCTCCGAACGGAACAGGACCACCCCATGACCGGCATCCCCGGCGCCCTCGCCGTCCACCACGTCGCCTTCACCGTGCCCGACCTCGACCAGGCGGTGGAGTTCTTCACCGAGGTCCTCGACGCCCGGCTGCTCTACCGGATCGGCCCGGTGGAGGACAAGGAGGGCGACTGGATGACCCGCCAGCTCGGCGTCGACCGGGACGCGTCCGCGCATATCGCGATGCTCCGGCTCGGCCCCGTCACCAACCTGGAGCTCTTCGAGTACACCGCGCCCGACCAGCGGCGCGACCCGCCGCGCAACAGCGACGTCGGCGGGCACCACCTCGCCCTCGCCGTCGCGGACGTGGACGCCGCCGTCGCCCACCTGCGGCGGCAGCCCGGCGTCGAGGTGCTCGGCGAACCGCAGACCGTCACCGACGGCGGACCGATCCACGGCGACCGCTGGGTGTACTTCCGCACCCCGTGGGGCCTGCAGATGGAGGTGCTGAACATGCCGATCGGCATGCCCTACGAGCGGGACACCGACGCCCGGCTCTACTCGCCCCTCACCGCCTGGAGCTGACCGTGACGACGTACTCCGCCGCCACCGCCACCGCCGCCGTGGTCCGGGCCCCGGGCGGGCCGTTCACCCTGGAGGAGGTGCACCTGGACGCGCCGCACCCGGACGAGGTCCTGGTCGACATCGCGGCCGTGGGGATCTGCCACACCGACCTCAGCGTCCGGGCCGGCCGCACCCCCGGGCCGCTGCCCGCCGTCCTCGGGCACGAGGGCGTCGGCACCGTCCGGGCGGTCGGCCCGGCCGTCACCCGGGTCGCGCCCGGCGACACCGTGGTGCTCACCTTCGACTCCTGCGGCCGCTGCCCCGAGTGCCGCACCGGGCGGCCGGTCCGGTGCCGGCACTGGGAGCACCTCAACCTCTTCGGCGGGCGGCGGCTCGACGGCAGCGCCAGCGCGTACGGCGCCGACGGCGGTGAGCTGAACGGGCGCTTCTTCGGTCAGTCCTCGTTCGCCACCCGGGTGCTGGCGAGCGAGCGGAACGCCGTCCCGGTCGGCCGGGAGCTGCCGGTCGAGCTGCTCGCGCCGCTCGGCTGCGGGGTGCAGACCGGGGCCGGTGCGGTGCTCAACGTCCTGCGGCCGGAACCCGGCGACACCGTCGCGGTGTTCGGCGCGGGCGCGGTCGGACTCACCGCCGTCCTCGCCGCCGCCCGGCTCACCCCCGCCGCCCGGATCGTCGCCGTCGACCTGCTGCCCGGCCGGCTGCGGCTCGCCCGCGAGCTCGGCGCCACCGACACCGTCGACGCCCGCACCGAGGATCCGGCCGCCGCGATCGCCGGACTCACCGGCGGCCGCGGCGCCGAGCGGGCCCTGGAGACCAGCGGCAGCGTCCGGGCGCTGCGCCGGGCCGTCGACGCGCTCGCGGTCGGCGGGCTGTGCGGCGTGGTCGGCGCGCCGCCCGCCGGGACGGAGGTCGGGCTGGACGTCCCCGCGCTGCTGGCCCGCGCGCCGCGCATCGTCGGCGTCAACCAGGGCGACGCCGACCCGGCCCGCTTCCTCCCGGTCCTTGCCGAGCTGGTCCGCACCGGGCGCCTCCCGATCGACCGCCTGGTGCGCACGTACCCGTTCGCCGACATCGAGGCCGCCGCCACCGCCGCGGCCGGCGGCGAGGCCGTCAAACCGGTCCTGCTGATGAGGTGAGCACCCGGCCCGCGGAGCGACCCGGCATGTCACGCATGGTGACCGCCGGGTCGCTGCTAGTGTCGGCGGGGTGGATGATCAGCCAAGTGGTGCCGGGAACGTGCGCGTACTGATCGTTGACGACCACCCGCTCTTCCGCGAGGGCCTGAGGGCCGCGCTGGCGAGCGCCGTGGGGATCGAGGTGGTGGGGGAGGCGGAGAGCGTCGCCGAGGTGCCGGGCGCGGTGGCGACGCTGGATCCGGACGTCGTGGTGATGGACCTCTCGCTGCCGGACGGCTCCGGCCTGGAGGCGACCCGGCGGCTCACCGAACAGGCCGCGGCCGACGGCTGCGGGCCCGTCCCGGTGCTGATGCTGACCATGGCCGACGACGACGGCAGCCTGCTGGCGGCCCTCCAGGCGGGCGCCCGCGGCTACCTGGTGAAGGGCGCCGGCCGCGACGAGGTGCTGCACGCGGTGCGCACGGTGGCCGGCGGCGGCGCGGTGTTCGGCTCGGACATCGCGGCCCGGATCACCACGCTGCTGGCCGGCACCAGGCTGCGCGAGGCCGGGCAGCTCTTCCCGGCCCTCACCAGCCGCGAGGCGGAGGTGCTGGACCTGGTCGCCCGCGGCCTGGACAACCGGCGGATCGCCCGCGAGCTGTTCGTCGCGGAGAAGACGGTCCGCAACCACGTCACGCACATCTTCGAGAAGCTGCACGTCGCGACCCGCGCCGAGGCGGTCGCCCGGGCCCGGGACATGGGCCTCGGCGACAGCTGACCCGGGCCCGGGAAGAGGGCCGGGACGGGACGCCGATCCCGGGCGGACGGGACGACGGGCCGCCGAGGATGGTCCCGTCCACACCGAGGAGGCCGAGATGACGACCGTGACGGGCGCGACCACCTTCGTGCCGCACCGACCGACCCGGGCCCTCCTGTGCTGCGCCGCGGCCCTGTTGTGCGCACTGGCCTGGGCGGTCCTGATGATCACCCATCCGCACAGCGTGCCCGCCCCGTACTACGACGGCGCGATCGTCGCGGTCTTCCTGTGCTTCTCGCTCGCCGGCGCCTTCGTCCTGGTCAACCGGGCAGCTCGGGGGCTCGGTTGGGCGCTGCTGGTCACCGGACTGGCCCTGCAGGTGTCCTACCTGGCCGGCCTCGCGGCGGAACTCGGCGGGGCGAGCGGCGCGGCCGGCGACCTGGTGGTGCTCACCGGGCTGATCGGCTCGACCTGCTACGCGGCGATGATGCTGCTCTTCCCGCTCTGGCTGCCGGACGGCCGACTGCCGCGCGGCCCGGCCGGCCGCGCGCTGGTCGCGCTGTACGCGGCCTGGGGCGTCGTGATCGGCTTCGTCAACACCGCGATGCCGCCCGACTGGTACGGGATCGACAATCCACTGCATCACGGCGTCTGGGCCTCGGTCTACCGGGGCTACGCCGACGTGTTCGGCCCGGCCGGGGATCCGGTCACGCTCGGGCGCAACATCTTCACCGCGATGGTCGCGTTCGGTCTGCTGATCGCCGCGGTCCGCTGGTACCGCTCCCCGGGGCCGCACCGCCGGTTGGTCGAACTGGTCGCGCCGTACCTGCTGTGGATGGCGCTGGTGATCGTGCCGTACTACACCGGCTTCGACCCGGACTGGGCCGTCTACGCCATCACCCTGGTCGCCCCGACGGCCTGGCTGATCGGGCTGGCCACGGCCTTCCGCCGGGACCGATCGCTGTCGCTGGACCGGGCGACCCGGCGGCGGCTCAGCCTGTGCGTCTTCCTGACGGTGCTGTTCCTCCTGGCGCTCGGGCTCGCCTACGCCGTGCACCAGCTGGTGCCCACCGAGCATCGGACCGCGGTGGCGCGCTGGTGGGTGCTGGTCGGCGCGGTGGCGTTCGGGGCGCTGCTGCGGCCGCTGTTCGAGGCGGTCTCCCGTGCCGTCGACCGGTACTACTACGGCGAGCGGGCGCACCCGTACCAGGTGGCCCGCGGCCTCGCCGAGCGGCTCAGCCGCACCGTCGACCCGGCCCGCACCCCGCCGCTGCTGTGCGAGACCGCCGTGCACAGCCTGGGCCTGCCGGCTGCCGCCGTACGGGTCACGGGCGGCGCGGGCGAGCGGGAGCTCGCCGCGCTCGGCACGCTCGGCCCGGGCGTCGAGCGCTTCCCGATGCACTACGAGGGCGCCGAGATCGGCGCCCTGCTCGTCGCCCCGCGCACCGGCCAGCCGAGCCTGGACCGGCAGGACCGGGACGTGCTGTGCCTGCTCGCCGACCAGTCCGCGCCCGCCCTCGCCTCGCTCAGGCTCACCGAGGACCTGCAGGCCAGCCGCAAGCGCCTGGTGCTGGCGCGCGAGGAGGAGCGCCGCCGGCTGCGGCACGACCTGCACGACGGCCTCGGGCCCGCGCTCTCCGGGCTGCGGCTGCGCCTGGACGCCGCCGGCGCGGGCGAGGGCCGGGGCTCCCCGGCGGGCATCGCGCTGGCCGCCGCCTCCGACGGGATCGGCCAGCTGATCGTCGAACTGCGCCGGATCACCGACGGGCTGGCACCCGCCGCCCTCGACGGCGAGGGACTGACCGGCGCGCTGCGCCGGCTGGCCGACAGCCTGGCCGGCCGGAACCTGGCGGTCGCCCTCGACCTGCGGCCCGACCCGCTGCCGCCGCTGCCCGCCGCGGTCGAGGTGGCCGTCTACCGGATCAGCGGCGAGGCGTTGAACAACGTGGTGCGGCACTCCGGGGCGAGCAGCGTCCGGCTGGAGCTGCGCGTGGGTGAGGACGAGGTGACGGTCGAGGCCCGGGACAACGGCGGCGGCTTCCCGCACCACGTGGACGGCGTCGGGGTGGGCCTGCGGTCGATGGCCGAGCGGGCCGAGGAGCTCGGCGGGCACTTCACCGCCGCCAACGACGCCCAGGGCGCCCGGGTGCGGGCAGTGCTGCCGCGGACGGGCCCGGCCGAGCAGCCGGGGTAGCGCCGGGCACCCGGGATGGATCCGGGACCACGGCCCCATGCGGCCGGGACCGGGCGGGGCGCACAGTCGAAGGACCGACCCCCCGACCCGGAGGAGAGACCAGATGGCAGCGATACCCGAGAACCGGACGGCGCAGGACGCCCAGGCCGGGGGCAGCGCTTCCGGTGTGGCCTCGACGGCCGCCGGCCCGACGCCGCCCCCGACGCCCCAACCGGCACCCGGCCCCAAGCCGGAGAGCCCCTGCGGCGGGATCGGCCAGCAGCCCTGCAAGTAGCACAGACCACCCCTCGACCCGGCCCGGCCGGTACGGAGTACGGACTCCGTACCGGCCGGTCCTCTTGACGCGGGCTTTGCCGACACCCAATCATCATGGTCGCGTCAATCCATGTTCCGTTCCCGTTCTGCCCCACCAGAATCCGGAGCTCCCGTTGCCCGAGCCTGCCCTGCGGCGATCCCGCGTGCGCCGCTCCCTGCCCGTGGCCGCCGCGATCGCCGCCGCCGCGCTTGTCCTGCCCGCCTCCACCGCCACCGCGTCGGTCCACGCCGCCGCGCCGCCCGCCGCGGCGCCCGGTCTGGCCGCCGCGCCGGACATCCCGGTGGCCAACGTCAAGGCCCACCTGGCCCAGCTGCAGTCGATCGCCACCGCCAACGGCGGCAACCGGGCGCACGGAAAGCCCGGTTACAAGGCGTCCGTCGACTACGTGAAGGCCAAGCTGGACGCGGCCGGCTTCACCACCGTGCTGCAGTCCTACACCTACAACGGCGCCACCGGCTGGAACGTCATAGCCGACTGGCCCGGCGGCGACACCGCCCACACCGTGATGGTCGGCGCCCACCTGGACTCGGTCAGCGCCGGGCCCGGCATCAACGACGACGGCTCCGGCTCGGCCGGCATCCTGGAGGCCGCGCTGGCCGTCTCCCGGGCCGGCTTCCAGCCCACCAAGCACCTGCGCTTCGGCTGGTGGGGCACCGAGGAGGCCGGCATGGTCGGCTCCTCGAAGTACGTCAACAGCCTTGCGGCCGCCGACCGTTCGAAGATCGAGGCGTACCTCAACTTCGACATGATCGGCTCGCCCAACCCCGGCTACTTCGTCTACGACGACGACACCAAGCTGGACCAGCTGTTCAAGACCTACTTCTCCGGCCTGGGCGTCGCCACCGAGCCGGAGACCGAGGGCGACGGCCGCTCCGACCACGCCCCGTTCAAGAACGCGGGCATCCCGGTCGGCGGCCTGTTCAGCGGCGCCGACTACATCAAGACCAGTGCCCAGGCGAGCAAGTGGGGCGGGACGTCCGGCCAGGCGTTCGACCGCTGCTACCACCAGTCCTGCGACACCAGCTCCAACATCAACGACACCGTGCTCGACCGGATGAGCGACGCCATCGGGTACGCGCTGTGGACGCTGGGCTCCGAGTCCGCGCCGCCGCCCGGCACGGTGTACGAGAACACCACCGACGTGGCCGTCCCGGACGCCGGCGCCGCCGTGGAGTCCCCGGTCACGGTCACCGGCCGCACCGGCAACGCCCCGTCGACCCTCCAGGTGGGTGTGGACATCAAGCACACCTGGCGTGGGGATCTGGTGATCGACCTGGTCGCCCCGGACGGCAGCACGTACCGTCTGAAGGGTTCCAGCTCCAACGACTCGGCCGACAACGTGATCGCGACGTACACCGTGAACGCCTCCTCGGAGGTCGCCAACGGCACCTGGAAGCTCCGGGTGCAGGACGTCGCGGCGCAGGACACCGGCTACATCGACAGCTGGAAGCTGACGTTCTGACAGGTGTCCTCAGGGGGCCCGGTGATCCCGGGCCCCCTTTGGGCTTTCCGCGGCCCTTACGGCTGCATCTCGTACGCGCCGGAGAGCGCCTCGACCTGCGTCCAGACCCGGGCCGCCCGCTCGGCGTCGGCGACCGGGCGGCGGACGTGGGCCAGTGCCCAGGCGGCCTGCTCCTCGGTGGTGGAGGACTTGCCGTGCAGCTCGGTGGCGTGCGCGGAGAAGTCCCGGACCAGCGCGTCGAAGACCTGGTCGAGCAGGTCCGCGTCGAGGCCGGTCAACTCGGCCTGCTCCAGCACCAGCTGGCCGTAGACGATCAGCGCGAACAGCTGGCCGATCTCCAGCAGGAAGTCCAGGTCGGCCTGCTGCTCCTTGCTCGGCGCGTGGGCCAGCAGCAGCGCGCAGAAGCCGTCCGCCTGCTCGCGGAAGCGGGCCACGTTGGCGACGTGGGCGTGCGCGTCGTACGCGGTCCGCCAGTCGTGGAAGCGGATCGCGCCCAGGCCCCGGGCCGGGCCCTGGCGGAACAGGAACGCGTCGTCCGCGGCGTCCAGCCGGCTCGGCACCGGCGCGTAGTCGGCGGGCACGAACAGGTAGTTGCCCATGAACTTGAGGATCAGCGCCAGGTTGACGTGGACCGTGCCCTCCAGCTTCGGCAGGCCGCGGATGTCCTTGGCGGCCTTGTCGAAGTAGGTGTCCGCCTCGAAGCCCTTGGCCGCGATGACGTCCCACATCAGGTCGATGACCTTCTCGCCCTCGGTGGTGACCTTCATCTTGGTCATCGGGTTGAAGAGCAGGTAGCGGCGGTCCTCGGGCGAGGCGGTGCGGAAGTAGTCCACCGCGCGGTCGCTGAACAGCTTCATCGCCACCAGGCGGGCGTACGCGTCGGTCAACTCCCGGCGCACGTGCGGGAAGTCGGTGACCTTCCGGCCGTACAGCACTCGGTTGTGGGCGTGCGTGACCGCCTCGTACATGGCGTGCTCGCAGATGCCGACGGAGGCGGTGCACAGGTTGAACTTGCCGACGTTGACGGTGTTGAGCGCGGCGTCGAAGGCGGCCTGGCCGGTGTGCAGCACGTCCTCGGCGCGCACCGGGTACTCCTCCAGGCGGAACTCGCTAACGTACATCTGCGCGTTCACCACGTTCTTGACCAGGTGGTACGCCTCGTGCCGGCTGTCGGCGGCGAAGAAGACGTAGCCCTCCGGGCCCTCCACGTCGGAGCGGCGGCCGAACACCGAGACCAGGCCGGCGACGTTGCCGTTGCCGATGTAGTACTTGGATCCGGTCGCGGTGAAGCCGCCCTCGCCGTCCGGGGTGAGGATCATGTCGGTGGAGTAGATGTCCGCGCCGTGGGTGCGCTCGGACAGGCCGAAGGCCATCACGTGGCCCTCGGTGAGCAGCTTCGCGGCGCGCGCCCGGACGGCCTCGTTCTCGCTCTGCCAGACCGGGCCGAGGCCCAGCACGGTGACCTGCCAGGTGTACCAGTAGCCGAGGCCGTAGAAGCCGAGGATCTCGTTCAGCTCGGCGTTGCGGGCGGTGTCCCAGCGCTTGTCCGGGTCGGCGCTCGACGGGGTCAGGAACTCGGCGAACAGCCCTTCCTTCGCGGCGAACTCGAGGAAGTCGCCGTACCAGGCGCGGTCGATGTAGGAGTCGATCAGCGCCTTCTTGCCCCGGGTCTCGAACCAGTCCACGGTGGCGCGCAGCAGGCGCCGGGTGGGCTCGTCGAACTGGACGGGGTCGTAGCCGCGCGGGTTGAAAAGCATGCTCAGTCCTGGGGGTTCGAGGGTGTACGGGCGAGGCGGTGCAGGGTGGCGAGCACGTCGTCCAGCCAGGCGAGGGTCATCCGCTCGTACTCGATGCCGCCGCGCAGCACCACGTGCTGCAGCTGCTCCTGGGCGTCGAGGACGTCGGGGTCCGGGAAGTCGCGGTCCGCGCCGGTGAGGTAGCGCTCCAGCAGCGCGGCGTGGCCGGCCCGGTGCCGCTCCACCTCGGGGATCAGCTCCGCCGGGTCGGAGAACGCGGCGGCGCGGATCTTCACGGCCAGCTCGTGCCGGACGGTCTCCGGCTCCACCGGCTCGCGCAGCCACGCGGCGACCGCCTGCCGCCCGGGCCCGGTCGCCGAGTACACCTTCTTGTCCGGCCGGCCGTCCTGCGCGACGTGCTCGACGACGACCCAGCCGTCCGTCTCCATCCGCCGCAGCACCCGGTAGATCTGCTGGTGGGTCGCGGTCCAGAACCGGCCGATCGACCGGTCGAACCGGCTGGCCAGCTCGTAGCCGGAGCCGGGTCGCTCCAGCAGCGAGACGAGGATCGCGTGCTCCAGTGCCATGACCGGCATCCTGCTATGCAACGAGTTGCATAGGCAATGCGGGCGCGCGGTGGTGAGACACAGCTCACGGACAATGGACGGTGTGATCGAGGACGAGGCGCTGCGGCGCTGGCGGATGCACACCCATTTCGCCGACGGGCCGGACGGCGTCGCCGCACTGGCCCGCCGGGCCGCAGGCCTCCAGGCGCAGGACGCCTCGGCGGTGCGGCGCCAGCTCGCGGCACGCGGGGTGGCCGAACCGGAGCGGGCAGGGGCGGCGTACGCGGCCGGCGAGGTGGTGAGCAGCTGGCTGATGCGCGGCACGCTGCACCTGGTCCCGGCCGCGGACGCGCGCTGGCTGACCGGGGTGTTCGGGCCGCGGGTGGTCGCGGGCGGGGCCCGGCGGCGGCGCGAACTCGGGCTGGACGAGCCGCTGCTGGAGCGGGCGCTGGCCGTGCTGCCGGAGCTGCTGGAGACGCCGGCGACCCGGGCCGGGCTGGTCGCCGGGCTGCGGGAGCGCGGGGTGCCGGTGGAGCCGGACGGCCAGGCGCCGCACCACCTGATGGCGTACGCGGCGGCGCACGGCGTGCTCTGCCGGGGGTCGGAGGAGCCGACCTACCGGCCGCTGCCCGCGGGGCGCTCGCCGGAGCCCGAGGACGCGCTCGCCGAGCTGGCCCGGTGGCACGCGGGGGCGTTCGGCCCGGTCGGCCCGGAGGACTTCGCCGGCTGGTCGGGGCTCGGGCTGACGGCGGCCCGCCGGGCGTTCGCCGCGGCCGGGCTGGTGGAGGTCGCACCGGGGCTGTCGGTGCTCCCCGGCGCCCAGCCGCCGCCGGAGGGCCCGCCGCTGGAGCGGCTGCTGGGCCCGTACGACTGCTTCCTGCTGGGCTACCGGGACCGGCGGCTGATGCTGGACGAGGCGCACGCGAAGCGGATCAACGCGGGCGGCGGGGTGATCCGCCCGGCGGTGGTCCGGGACGGGCTGGTCGTCGGCACCTGGCGGCCGGAGGGCGGGCCGGGCACGGTCGAACGGTGGGCGTGAGCGGCGGGTGCCGGAGGCGGGCGTAAGAAATTAATAAAGGACAAACCGGCCGGTAGCGTTATTTACCCGGCATAGCGGGTAGTGACCATGCGCCTGCCATGAACCTAGTGGAGGAGGTGGTCCCGGTGTCGACCCAGCTTCCGACTGGGATGGAACACCATCCGGACATTCTGGCCCTGCGAGAGCAGGCCGAGCGGGCGACGTCGAGCAGTCGCGGGCAGGGCGTCGAGGCGCTCGGAGTGGCCTGCGGGCTGTTCCTGGCGATCTCACCCTGGGTGATCGGCTACGCCGGTCTGCTGGGTTTCCTCGCCAGTGGCGTGGTCATCAGCAACCTGGTCCTCGGCCTCGGCTACGCCTGGCTGATGGCGGGGTACGGCGCCTTCGAGCGCACCCACGCCCGGGCGTACGCCTCGCTGGGGATCGGCATCTGGACGATGGTCGCGCCCTGGCTCACCGCCGGTGACGAGGCCATTCGCCGGGTGATCTGGACCAACCTGATCGTGGGCGGTCTGATGACCTGCCTGGCCCTGGCCGCGATCGGACTGGCCATGGGCGGCACCGGCACGATGATGCGGCGCCGCGGCGGCGGGTGACGGACGGGCCCGCGCGGAACGCGGAGGCCGGCACCGGGAGTTCCCGGCGCCGGCCTCCGCGTGTCCGGGCCCGCGTGTCCGGGCCCGCGTGTCCTCGCTCAGGGGCGGGTCATCCGCAGGACGTCCAGGGCCTCGTCGAGCTGCTGCTCGGTGAGCAGCCCGCGCTCCAGGTAGCCGCGCTCCACCACCACCTGCCGGATGGTCTTGCGCTCGGCGAGCGACTGCTTGGCGACCTTCGCGGCCTCCTCGTAGCCGATGTAGCGGTTCAGCGGGGTCACCACCGAGGGGGAGGACTCCGCGTACTCACGGGCCCGCTCGACGTTGGCGGTGATCCCGTCCACCGCCCGGTCGGCCAGCAGCCGGGCGCTGCTCGCCAGCAGCCGGACCGACTCCAGCAGGTTGCGGGCGATCACCGGCAGCATCACGTTCAGCTCGAAGTTGCCGCTCGCGCCCGCCACCGTGACCGTGGCGTCGTTGCCGATCACCTGGGCGGCCACCATCAGCACCACCTCGGGCAGCACCGGGTTGACCTTGCCCGGCATGATCGAGGAACCCGGCTGCAGGTCCGGCAGGTTGATCTCGGCCAGGCCGGTGCGCGGGCCGGAGCCCATCCAGCGCAGGTCGTTGGCGATCTTGGTGAACCCGACCGCGACCGTGCGCAGCTGGCCGCTCAGCTCGACCAGGCCGTCCCGGGCGCCCTGCGCCTCGAAGTGGTCGCGCGCCTCGGTCAGCGGCAGCCCGGTGGCCCGCGCCAGCTCGGCGACCACCGCGGCCGCGAACCCCGGCGGGGTGTTGATGCCGGTGCCCACCGCCGTTCCGCCGAGCGGCAGTTCGGCCACCCGCGGCAGCGTCGCGGCGAGCCGCTCGATCCCGTACCGGACCTGCGCCGCGTACCCGCCGAACTCCTGCCCCAGGGTCACCGGGGTGGCGTCCATCAGGTGCGTACGGCCGGACTTGACCACCTCCGCGAACTCCGCGGCCTTGGCCTCCAGCGCCCGCGCCAGGTGCTCCAGCGCCGGGACCAGCTCGCCGGTGACCGCCGCCGTTGCCGCGATGTGGATCGACGACGGGAACACGTCGTTGGACGACTGGCTCGCGTTCACCTGGTCGTTGGGGTGGACCGGACGGCCCAGCCGCTCCCCGGCCAGCGTGGCGATCACCTCGTTGGCGTTCATGTTGGACGAGGTGCCCGACCCGGTCTGGAACACGTCCACCGGGAACTCCGCGTCCCAGCGGCCCTCCGCCACCTCGGCGGCCGCCGCCGCGATCGCCTCCGCCGTCGCCGCGTCCAGCACGCCCAGCTCGGCGTTGACCGTCGCCGCCGCCGCCTTGATCCGCGCCAGCGCCGCGATGTGCGCCCGCTCCAGCGTGCGGCCCGACACCGGGAAGTTCTCCACCGCCCGCTGCGTCTGCGCCTGCCACTTGGCGCCCGCCGGCACCCGTACCTCACCCATCGAGTCGTGCTCGATCCGCCAGCCCGCGTCCTCGCCCATGCTGCGACACCTCCTGGACACCAGAGCCTCGCACGGCGCCCCGGCATTCCCCGGTATTGACCTGGAGCGTGCTCCAGCACCTAGGGTCGGCCGTCGTACCTGCGACGATCCTGGGGGAGTCCCACCATGCGCTACCGCTACCTCGGCGGCACCGGCATCGAAGTCAGCACGCAGTGCCTGGGCACCATGATGTTCGGGGCGGTCGGCAACCCCGACCACGAGGACTGCGCCCGGATCGTCCACGCGGCGCTCGACGCGGGCATCAACTTCGTCGACACCGCCGACATGTACTCGGCCGGCGAGTCCGAGACCGTGGTCGGCAAGGCACTGGAGGGCCGCCGCGACGAGGTCGTGCTCGCCACCAAGGTGCACTTCCCGCTCGGCGAGGGCCGCAACCGCAGCGGCAACTCGCGGAGCTGGATCGTCCGCGCGGTCGAGGACAGCCTGCGCCGGCTGCGCACCGACTGGATCGACCTCTACCAGGTGCACCGGCCCGACCACCGCACCGACATCGAGGAGACCCTGTCCGTCCTCGGCGACCTGGTCCGGGCGGGCAAGATCCGCGCCTTCGGCTGCTCCACCTTCCCCGCCGAGCAGATCGTCGACGCCCACCACGTCGCCGAGCGGCGCAACCTGCCGCGCTTCCGCACCGAGCAGCCGCCGTACTCGCTGCTGGCGCGCGGCGTCGAACGGGACGTGCTGCCCACCGTGCAGCGGCTCGGCATGGGCGCGCTCACCTGGTCGCCGCTGGCCTCGGGCTTCCTCACCGGGCGCTACCGCAAGGGCCTGGAGATCGACCTGGGCCGCGGCCGGGCCGCCCTGCACCCCGGCCGCTTCGACCCGGCGCTCGCCACCACCGCCGCCAAGCTGGACGCCGTCGAGGAGCTGGTCGCGCTCGCCGAGCAGATCGGCTGCACGCTGCCCGAGCTGGCGCTGGCCTTCCCGCTCGCCCACCCCGCCGTCACCTCGGTGATCATCGGGCCGCGCACCGCCGCCCAGCTCGACGCCGCGCTCAAGGGCGCCGACCTGGTGCTCGACGACGCCGCGCTGGACCGGATCGACGAGATCGTCCCGCCCGGCACCGACGTCTACCGCCCGGACGGGGCCTGGCAGCCGCCGTCCCTCACCGACCCGGCCCGCCGCCGCCGCCCGCTCGGCGACCGCTGAGGTCCGCGCCCCCGGGGGATTTGACGTCATGTCGACATGCGGCGCTTCGCGAGTCCGGGGGCCCGGCAGAATGACGTCCATGGACGAGAACACCGGCCCGGCGGCGGCCGGGGCCAGACCGGCCCTGACGGCCGGGCTCACCGGCGCCGAACTGCTGCGCTGGTACTGGACGCTGGAGGAGCTCACCGGGCTCGCCCGGACGATGGGCGTGCCGCGCGGCGGCGGCAAGCCGGCGCTCACCGCCCGGCTGACCGCGGCCCTGGACGGTCGTCCGCTGCCGGCCGCCCCAACGCGCCGCCGCCCCGCGGGCGCGCAGCTCGCCGGGCCGGTCGACGGGGCGAGCGTGATCCCGGCCGGGCAGCGGTGCAGCCAGGTGCTGCGCGGCTACTTCCTCGCCGAGATCGGTCCGGGCTTCCACTTCGACGCCGCCATGCGGGAGTTCATCGCCCGGAACCCGGGCCGGACGCTGGCCGACGCGGTCGCCCACTGGCACGCCACCCGCGCCGGGGCGGCCGGTCCGCGCGAGATCGGCGAGCAGTTCGAGTTCAACCGCTTCACCGCCGCCTGGCACCGAGAGAACCCCGAGGGCAGCCGCGCCGAGGCCCGCGCGGCCTGGTTCGCCCACCGGGCGCTGCCCAGGGCCTGAGGAGGGCCGGCCGGCCGCCGGACGTCAGCCCAGCTTGGCCGCGGTGCGGGGGGCCGGCGCCGCGTGCAGGGCGGGCTGGACCAGGACCGGGTCCTCGGTGCGGGCGGCCGCCAGCACGGCCGGGTCGAGGCGGACGGTGAGCAGCTCCGGGTCGTCCGCGGAGGCCTCCGCGAGGAGCCGGCCGTCCGGGCCCCAGACGGCGCTGCCGCCGCAGCCGGTGTACGGGCCGGCCGGGCCGATGTGGTTGGCGAGCGCCACGTACAGGGTGTTGTCGAGGGCCCGCGCCGGGAAGACGGTGGCCCGCTGGTGCCGGCCGCCGCCGGTGCCGAACAGGGCGCCGACCAGGTAGGCGTGCGCGCCGTCCAGCGCGGCGGCCCGGGCGTGCTCGGGGAAGCCGGAGTCCCAGCAGACGCCGAGGCCGAGCCGCCAGCCGTCCAGGTCCAGGGTGCAGCCCGCGTCGCCGCCGCCGAAGCCGGCGGCGCGCTCGTTCGGGGTGGCGAACTGCTTGCGGTACACGGCCGCGACCCGGCCGGCCCGGTCGACGGCGAGCGCGGCGATGTGCAGCGCGCCGGTGACGGCGTCGCGGACCGGCGCGCCGAGCACCGCGGCGGTGCCGGTCGCCGCGCAGGCCCGCAGCAGCGGCTCAAGCCGCGGATCGTCCGCGGAGACGGTGCAGCGGGCGGGGTCCGCGGCGATGCCGGGCAGCTGGTACCCGGAGACGAAGAGCTCGGAGAGCAGCAGCAGCCCGGCGCCCCGCTCGGCGGCGCGGTGCACCAGGTCGGCGGCGGCGGCCACGTTGGCGGGGATGTCCAGCGGTTTGCAGGGGGCCTGGCCGACGGCGATCACCAGGGGGTGGGTGGGCAGATCGTGTATAGGAGTGCTCACGGGGACCAATCATTACCGATCGGGCTGCCGGGCTCAACCCCGGACCGGCTGCGGACCGGCCGCGACCCGGCCGCGGCCCGACTGCGACCCGGCTGCGGCCCGACTCCGGCACGTCCTGGCGTGGCGGAGGCCGGCCCGCCGGGCCCGGGTGCAGCATGGGCGGTATGACCGACGACGCACCCGACCCGGCGGCCCGCTACCGGGAGATCGCCGAGGAACTGGCCCCGCGCGGAGTCACCCGTTCGCAGATGTTCGGGATGCCCTGCCTCAAGGATCCGGCGGGCAAGGCCTTCGCCGGGCTGCGCGAGGACGAACTGGTCTGCCGGCTCGGCCGCGACAGCCAGGCTCTCACCGAGGCGCTGCACCTGCCCGGCGCGCACCTCTTCGACCCGATGGGCGGCCGCCCGATGAAGGACTGGGTCTGCCTGCCGCCCGCCGCCCTCGGCCACTGGGACAACTTCGCCGAGGCCGCCCTCGGCGCCGAGCGCTGAGAGCTGTCGCCCCGATCACCCGGCGTCCTGTACCGGCCGGTAGCCCGGCGCGGCATACTTCGGCGCGGCACCACCACGCCGAACCCTCCGAGGAGCCCGCATGGCCACCACCCCCGCCCGCCTCGATCCGGCCGACCTGCTCGCCGTCGGCGACCTGCTGACCGACGAGGAGCGGCTGATCCGCGACACGGTCCGCCGGTTCACCGAGGACCGGATCCGCCCGCAGCTGGCCGACTGGTTCGAGCGCGGCGTCTTCCCGGCCCGCGAACTCGCCCCCGAGCTCGGCGCGTTGGGCGTCCTCGGCATGCACCTCGACGGCTACGGCTGCACCGGCTCCACCGCCGTCGAGTACGGCGTCGCCTGCATGGAGCTGGAGGCCGCCGACTCCGGACTGCGCAGCTTCGTCTCCGTCCAGGGCTCGCTCGCCATGCGCTCCATCCACGCCTTCGGCAGCGAGGAGCAGAAGCAGCAGTGGCTGCCCGACCTGGCCGCCGGCCGGGCGATCGGCTGCTTCGGCCTGACCGAGCCCGACTTCGGCTCCGACCCGGCCAACATGCGCACCCGGGCCCGGAAGAAGGGCGAGGACTGGGTGCTCAGCGGCACCAAGATGTGGATCACCAACGGCTCGGTGTCGGACGTCGCCGTGGTCTGGGCGCAGACCGACGAGGGCGTGCGAGGCTTCGTGGTGCCCGCCGGGACCAAGGGCTTCACCGCCACCGACGTGCACGGCAAGCTCTCGCTGCGGGCTTCGGTGACCAGCGAGCTCTCCTTCGACGAGGTGCTGCTGCCGGCCGACGCCGTGCTGCCGGGCGTCCGCGGGCTGAAGGGCCCGCTGTCCTCGCTCAACGAGGCCCGCTACGGCATCCTCTGGGGCACCGTCGGCGCGGCCCGCGACTGCTACACGGCGGCCCTGGACTACGCGAAGACCCGGATCCAGTTCGACCGGCCGATCGCCGGCTTCCAGCTCACCCAGCAGAAGCTGGTCGAGATGATGCTGGAGGTCGAGAAGGCGTACCTGGTCGCGCTGCGGATCGGCCGGCTCAAGGACGAGGGGAACAGCCTCCCCGCGCACGTCAGCTTCGGCAAGCTCAACAACGTCCGCGCCGCCCTGGAGATCGCCCGTTCGGCCCGGACCGTCCTCGGCGCCAACGGCATCACCACCCAGTACCCGGTGCTGCGCCACGCCAACAACCTCGAGTCGGTCCTCACCTACGAGGGCACCTCCGAGATCCACACCCTGGTCCTCGGCGAGGCCATCACCGGCGAGGCCGCGTACCGCTGACCGGCGGTACGGCGTTCCGCCGGTCGGGACCCGGGTTTCGCTCAGGGGGCACGGTGCGATAGGACGGGGCGCATACCCACCACCGTGAGGAGCCCCATGACAGGCCCGACCGTCGACGCCGGCGGCGACCGGTCCACCGCGACCGAGCCGATACCCGCCACCGACCGGGCGCCGGGCGCGGCCACCGTGGCCGTGCTCGGCGCCCTGGTCGCCCTCGGCCCGCTGACCACCGACCTCTACCTGCCGGCCCTGCCCGGCCTCACCGCCGACCTGCACTCCACCGCGCCTGCCGCCCAGCTCACCCTGACCGGGTCGCTGCTCGGCCTCGCGCTCGGCCAGCTGCTGTTCGGCCCGCTCAGCGACCGGCTCGGCCGCCGCCGCCCGCTGCTGGTCGGCATGGCGGTCTACACCCTCGCCACCGTGGTCTGCGCGCTCGCCGACTCGATGGCCGTCCTGGTCGTCGGCCGCGCCCTGCAGGGCGCGGCGGGCGCCGCCGGACTGGTGATCTCCCGCGCCATCGTCCGGGACCGGCTGGAGGGCGTGGCGATGATCCGCTTCCTCGCCTCGATGGGCCTGATCTCCGGCCTCGCCCCGATCCTCGCGCCGGTGGTCGGCGCCCAGCTGCTGCACGTCACCGACTGGCGCGGCACCTTCGCGGTGCTGGCGGTGCTCGGCGCGCTGCTCACCGCGGGCGCGGCCCTGTGGCTGCGGGAGACCCTGCCGGCCGAGAAGCGGCACGGCGACGGCCTGTCCACGACCGTCCGGGCGATCGGCGGGCTGCTGCGCGACCGGCCGTTCCTCGGCTACGTGCTGACCTCGACCTTCGCCTTCGGCGCGCTGTTCGCGTACGTGGGCGGCTCGTCGGTGGTGCTGCAGACGGTGTACGGGGTCTCGCCGCAGACGTACAGCCTGATCTTCGCGGTCAACTCGATCGCCGTGGTGGGCTTCACCCAGCTGAACGGGCGGGTGCTGGTCCAGCGGTTCAGCTCGCGGTCGCTGCTGATCGTCGGGCTGGCGGCGGCCGCGCTGGCGGGCGGCGCGGTGGTGCTCTTCACCACGGCGTGGGACGTGGGCCTGGCGGGTGTGTGGCCGGCGCTGTTCCTGCTGATGGCCAGTATGGGCATCGTGCTGCCGAACTCCAGCGCGCAGGCGCTCACCATGGCGCCGCACGCGGCCGGTTCGGCCTCGGCGCTGCTGGGCACCGGCACCTTCCTGTGCGGCTCGGTGGTCGCCCCGCTGAGCAGCGTCGGCGGCCACCCCTCGGCGCTCGCCCTCGGCACGGTCGTCCTGACCTGCGCGGTGATCGCCCTGGCCGCCTACCTCGCCCTCTGCCGCCCGCAGCGGGCCGAGAGCGCCTAGCTGTACTGACCACGGAGGTTGGTGACGGGGTTCACGGCGGTGTGATCTTGAAATGAGTGAGGGCCTTCTGGCCAGGTGTGGATTGCGACATCTGCA
>NZ_JBICYJ010000040.1:0-80741 GCF_043200835.1 Kitasatospora sp. NPDC048365 | reverse complement strand
CCTCCCCCGGGTCGTGCGCCGCCTGCGCCAGGCGGTGGTGCGGCGGCGGGGCCCCCGCCCGGGGGCCCCCGCCCCCGCCCCGCCCGGGGGGGGGGCGGCGGGGGGGGCCCCGCCGGGAGGTGTCCGGATCAGGGCTGCGCGGTGAGCCGGAAGCTCTGCGCGGCGGAGTTGTCGCAGGTGCGCTGGACGAGCTGGACCGAGTTGGTCGCCGCGGTCGTGGCGACGGTGAGGCACTTGCCGCTGTGCCGGGCGACGAAGTGCTGGGCCCCGCTCGCCTCCGCGACGGGCCGCCACTGCTGGTTGCCACCGCCGCCGTAGGTCCACAGCTGCAGGGGCGCGTTGTCGGCGGTGGAGACACCGGTGACGTCCACCACCTGGTCCGGGTTGTTGCGGGCGGCCAGGCGGACGTAGCCGCCGTCGGTGGCGGTGAGGCGGAAGTGCTGGGCGGTGGTGCCGTTGCAGGCGTACTGCTGGATCGCGGTGCCGTTCGCGGTCGCGGCGGCGCGGGCGTCCACGCACAGCCCGTTGGCCTGCGACGTCAGGCTGTACCAAGGGTCGGTGGCGACCGGCGCCCGGCCCAGCCACTTGAGCGCGTCGATCAGCATCCGGTTCTGGGTGGCGGACGCGAAGGTCGAGGACGTGCGGGTGTTGGTGGAGTAGTTCATCGCGTTGTGGCCGAAGTTGGCGTACAGCATCCGGTACTGGGTGTTCGTCCACACGATCGGGTAGTCACCGCTGTACCAGGACTGGTTGGGGTCGGTGCCGAGCGGGAAGCTCGACGGGTCGACCGAGGCCAGCACCTTGATCGACGGGTTGGCCCGCAGGTTGTTCGACCACGCGTACCACTCGCTGACCGCCGAGGTCCAGGTCGGGGGCAGCGAGGCCGCGGCGGGGTGGGAACCGTTCTCGGTGCGCAGCACGGCGGTGGTCGGGCCCCAGGTGTTGGATCGGAAGTTCCCGCTGCCGAGGAACTGGTTGTAGTACCAGTCCCACTCGGAAGCGTTGGTGGTGAACGCCGAGACGTGGAAGCCGAGCCAGGCGCCGCCGTTGCGCATGTAGCGCTCGAAGCCGGCGCGCTGGGCCGCGGTCTGCGGGGCGTCGTCGAGGAACAGGACGACGTTGTACGCGTCGACGCCGCCGTTGGCGAGCAGGTCCCAGTTGGTGGTCGCGGTGTAGCTGA
Organism: Kitasatospora sp. NPDC048365; assembly: GCF_043200835.1. Lineage (NCBI taxonomy): Bacteria > Bacillati > Actinomycetota > Actinomycetes > Kitasatosporales > Streptomycetaceae > Kitasatospora > Kitasatospora sp. NPDC048365. Next base: position 79,561 of record NZ_JBICYJ010000040.1, on the reverse strand, counting down.
AGTTGTTCGCCGCGGCCGTCTTCGGGAACCAGTCGTTCGCCTCCTTGTCGAAGTCGATGTGGGCGGCGTCCCAGGTCCCGTTGTAGAACGCGATGACCCGGAAGTCCGGTGTGGCGGCCGCGGCGCGGGTGGCGGGCGCCACGGTGCCGAACAGCAGGGCGACCAGGGCCAGGACGGCCGGCAGGAGCCGTTCCAGGCCGCCGATGGTGGGACGCAGCGGTCGGCGTCCGCCGGCCGGGTGGGGGTGGATGGGCATGGGGGTCCTCTCGACAGGCGTGCGGGCTCGTCGGCGGGGCGAGGGCGGTGGGGCGCCGCAGGGGGCTCGTGGCCCGGCGGGTCCTCGCCCGTCTGAGCCGGGAACCTAAAGGTCTGGACCACAGCCGTCAAGACCCTGCGCGTTCGCCTCTTGAAAGCTCAACTCGCTTCACCTGCTGTGTCCGTGACTGTTCGTCGAGTTCTGTCTCGAAGTCTTGACGCCGGGTCGGAAGCGCTGTTGACTCGGTCCATGCCCGCCCGGAACCGGTTCCGGGGATGGCCTGCCGGGAGTGCTCGTCGGCGAGCCGACGCGGACGGGGAGGCGGCAACTGTCGCCCCGTGTTCGAGAAGTGACTGATGCAGTCGCTCCCGGTGGCCGAAGGCGAAGCTGCCGAGATGCGGGCGCCGGGCGCCGGGCGAGGGTGGCCGGCTGCGGTGCCGACGGTGTGTCGAATACTGGTGCGATGGACAGCACCTCTATCCGAGACTCCTACGACGCGGTCGCGGACGTGTACGCACAGGGCTTCACCGCGGATCTGGCGTCCAAGCCGTTGGACCGCGCCATGCTGGCGGCCTTCGCCGAGCAGGTGCCGAAGGGCGGTCGGGTCGCCGACGTGGGCTGCGGACCCGCCCAGGTCGCCTGTTTCCTGGCCGATCTCGGAGTTCCGGTCCTGGGCTTCGACGTGTCACCGGCGATGGTGGACGTGGCTCGGGCGCGGAGGCCCGGCCTGGATGCGCGGGTCGGGTCGATGCTCGACCTTCCGCTGGGCAGTGGAGAGCTGGCCGGTGTCGTGGCGTTCTACTCGCTGATCCATCTCCGGGCCGAGGAGCGGACACGGGCCTATGAGGAGTTCGCCCGGGTGGTGCGGCCGGGAGGTCTCGTCCTCGCCGCCTTCCACGCGGGCCATGAGGTCCGGCACCTGGACTCCTGGCTCGACCGACCGGTCTCCCTCGACTTCTACGCTCTGCATCCCGACGAGGTGGCCGCGGGGCTCGCTGCTGCCGGATTCGCGGTGGAGGCGACGCTGGTGCGAGGGCCGTATCCGGGTGAAGCGGACACCGAGCGTGCGTACCTGCTGGCGCGCAGGTCGGAATGACCCCGGTGGCGAATCCGTAGGCGCCGCCCGTGCCGCCGCGTGAACCTGCCGTCGCCGCATCAGCCCAGTGAGGCCTCGTACTTTCCGGCTTGGGCGTCCTTGGCCGACAGGGTGGTCTTCCCCCGGTGGGACACCTCCACCTGGTAGGAGCCCGGCCCCACCGGTACGCCGGTGACCCACACGCTGAACCGGCAGTACAGGCCGACGCGCATGCCGGCCGCCAGCGACCCCGTCGCGACGGCCCTGCCCCCGCCGTCGTACACCGTGACGGAGGCGCCCTCGCGGATGTCCTCGTAGCCGCCCGTCCCGGCGCAGGGGCCGGAGGTGACGCTCGACTGCTTGAGGGTCAGATGGCCGCTCAGGGCGAACGTGTTCGGCGCCGCCGCCGGCGACCCGGACGTCGGTGCGGCGGGCTCGGCGTCCTCCCCGGACAGGCCCCGGGCCAGTCCGACCGCGGCGGCGGCCACGACCAGACCGGTCACGATCGCCAGGGGGACCTTCCAGGCCGGACGGCGACGTGCCGGTACCGCGTCAACGGGCGGGGTGTCGGCGACAGCATGCTCCTCGGTCATGCCCGGCAGCATTCCAGGACGGGCCGGGGGAGGAGGGAGGAACCCGGAATCGTGACCGCAGCAGGCCTGAGCAGGCCCTGTGGCTGTGGCTGTGGCTGTGGCTGCGGCTGCGGCGGCGCATGCGGATGGGTGCGGTGCCCGGACCTGGCGTCGGTCGGGCACCGCACCCATCAGCGGGGAGGCTCAGGCTCCGGGGGAGCGGCGGCGGAGGGAGTAGGCGCCGATGCCGAGGCCGCCAGCGAGGAGCGCGGCTCCGGTGGCGAGGCCGCCGCCGGAGACGGCGAGTCCGCCACCGCCGGTGTGGACACCGCCGTGCGGCTTCTTCTGGTCCTGCCAGGGGACCTCCTTGGCGGACTCCTCCTTGGCCTGCTCGTGCTTCGGGGCCTCGCCCTTGGTCTCCTCCTTCTTGCCGTCGTCCTTCTTGACCTCGGGGCTCTTGGAGTCCTCCTTCTTGGGCTCCTCCTTCTTGGGCTCCTCCTTCAGCTGCTCCTGCACCGGTGCGGCCGGTGCGGGGGCGGTCGGCAGCGCCGGGGCGTCCTGCCAGACCCGCTGGTCGTCGACGGCGGTGCGGTTGGAGGGCTGGGGGTCGGCGTGGGCGGCGGGAGCGGCGAGGGCGAGGACGGCGGCCGCGGCCGCGGCGGCGAGGAGGGGGCGTTCGAGACGCATGGGGGGATGTGTCCTTCCGGGGTGGCGCACGACTGCCGACCTGTCGCCGGCGGAGGGTTCGTGGCCGCACCTCCCCCACGTTCGGTCAGCGGGGCGGGGTGTGCCACCGGCCAGGTCCTTCCGGAGGACTGGCGGTCCGTCAGCCATTGGGGTGGTTCGGGGAGCTCTCCCGGGCGTGTCGGTGAGGGGAGGGCGTCGGGCGGGGACACATCTGCGCATGGTGTCTGACCATCGGATTATCGGTCGACGGCTGCTGCTGAACGTAGCGGGCGTCACCCTGCTCTCCGCCGCCACCGCCTGCGGCTCGTCCCCGTCCGAGCGGGGCCCGTCCGCCGGCGACGGCCCCGCGGCGAAGGCCGTCAACGTGCCGAGCCCCGCCCTGGCCCCGCTGCCGTCGACCGCCCCACCGTCGGCCGCCCCGTCGTCCGGGGCTCCGCAACCGGCCGTGCCACCCGTCGGCACCGCGCCGCCCGCCGCGGCGGCCCGGCGCAACGCCGCCGCCCCGCTCTTCTCGCTCGCCTCCGACGACAAGCTCGTCGCCCTGACCATCGACGACGGCCCGGACCCGGTGTACACGCCGGCCGTGCTCTCGATCCTCCAGCGCTACGGTGTCCGGGCGACCTTCTTCCTGGTCGGCGAGAACGCCGTCAACCGTTCGGCGCTGGTCCGCGAGATCGCCCGGCAGGGCCACCACCTGGCCAACCACACCTGGAGCCACCCCGACCTGCGCGGCCTCTCCGAGGCCAAGGTCCGGGACGAGCTCGAGCGCACCTCGGACCTGCTGCACGCGGCCACGGGCAAGCCCGCGACCTGGTTCCGCGCGCCCGGCGGGGACTGGTCGGACGTCGCGCTGCGGGTCTCCAACGAGCTCGGCATGCGCCCGATGGGATGGTCGGTGGACCCGGTCGACTGGGCCCGCCCGGGTACGTCCCGGATCACCACCAGGGTGCTGGACGCGATCCGGCCCGGCTCGATCGTCCTCAACCACGACGGCGGCGGCGACCGCTCGCAGACCATCGCCGCACTGAAGACCTACCTGCCGGTCCTGATCGACGAGGGCTACCGCTTCACCGCGCCCGCGTGAGTCGACGCCCGGATCGTCGCCACCGTTCATCACGTTCTGCGCACGACTGCAACCCAATCCCTCCTTCCGGTGTCCAATGGGCCGGAGAGGTTCGCACTGGTGCTCGCTCATCGAATCTGAGGGGGATTTCGATATGCGTCGCGTTGGGTCCGCTGCTGCCCTGGTGTCCGGGCTGCTCCTGGTGTCCGGCTGTTCCGGGGCCCCGCATCCGGCGGGGGGCGCTCACGGTGATGCGGTGACGCCGAGGGCTTCGGGGTCGGCTTCGGCGTCGGCCTCGGGCCCGGCTTCGGCTTCCGCCCCGGCCGCGGCTCCGGCGGCCACGATCACGGTGGCGTTCGCGGGGGACGTGCACTTCGAGGGGCGGACGAAGGCCCGGTTGAACGTGGCGCCGCCGCAGCAGGCGCTCGGCCCGATCTCGAAGCAGCTGGCGGACGCGGACCTGTCGATGGTCAACCTGGAGACCGCGATCACCGACCGGGGCGCGCCGCAGGCGAAGGCCTTCACCTTCCGCGCCCCGGCCCGTTCGCTCAAGGTGCTGCAGGACTCGGGTGTGGACATGGTCTCGCTCGCCAACAACCACGCCGTGGACTTCGGCCAGGTGGGGCTGACCGACTCGCTGGCGGCCAAGGCCTCCTCGCCGATCCCGGTCGTCGGCCTCGGCAAGGACGCCGAGGAGGCGTACGCGGCGTACGTCGCGGAGGTCAAGGGCGTGAAGGTCGCGGTGCTGGCGGCCAGCCAGGTGGACGAGGAGACCAACAAGAACTGGCGGGCCGGGGCCGGAAAGCCGGGGATCGCCTCGGCGCTGGACGAGGCCGCGCTGCTGGACGCGGTGGCACGGGCCAAGGCGCAGGCGCCGGTGGTCCTGGTCTACCTGCACTGGGGACAGGAGACCAATCCCTGCCCGACCGCCGCCCAGACCTCCCTCGCCAGGAAGCTGGCGAGTGCCGGAGTCACCGCCGTGGTCGGCACGCACGCCCACACGCTGCTGGGGTCGGGGATGCTGGACTCCACGTACGTGGCGTACGGCTTCGGCAACTTCCTCTGGTACAACTCCAGCAGCGCCGGCGGCACCGAGACCGGGGTGACCACGCTGACCATCACCGCCGGCAAGGTGACGGGCGAGGAGTTCACGCCGGCCCAGATCAACGGGCAGGGCGTGCCCGTTCCGCACACCGGAGCGCAGGCGGCCGCCGCGGTCAAGCGCCGCGACGGCCTGCGCGGCTGCACCGGCCTCGCCCCGGTGGGGCGTTGAGCCGCAGCGCCGTCATCGTTCGGTGGCGGCGCTCCTGCGGGGGCGTCGCGGATGGATCCGGCGTGACACCGCGAGCCCGAGGAGGAGATAGGCGACGAGGGCGCCCGCGGAGGCGAGGATGATGTCGTCGACGTCGAAGCTGCGCCCCGGGACGAAGAAGTGCTGGAGCGTCTCCAGCAGGGTGACGGCCAGTGCGGCGGCGAGGGTGGTTCGCACCGGCCCGCGCAGGCGGCGGCTGACCACGGGGAGGAGAACTCCGAAGGGTGCGCCGACGAGGGCGTTCCCGCCGACCTGGAACAGCGCCGCACGCACCGACGGGCGGTCCAGGTAGAGGCGGATGCTGCTGCCGGGCGACAGGTTGGTGTGCGCGATCCGCATCGACGCCGCCGACGGTGTGAGCGTGAGCCTGATGACGACGGCCGCGCAGAGGGCGAAGGCCAGCAGTGCGACGACCCGCGCGAGCGATCGTGCGGCCACGGTGAGCACGCCGCGCGGGGTGATCGGCCGCCGGTCGGGCGTGGCGCGCCCGGTGGCGGTCTTCGGCGCTGCCGCGGGTGCGGTCGCGGTCGCGGCCTTCTTCCGTCCGCCCGGCGCGGGGCGCCGCCGGGCGCTGCGTACGGTCAGGTCGGTGGCTACTGTGACGGCCTGCCGCGGCGTTCTCCCCATCGTTCCTCCCCGGAGTCGGCAGACGTCTACCCCACAACGTCCGCATCACACTCGCGACGTGACCGCGGGTCACCCGGGCCGGCCGGCCTGGAACCTGCTCAACGCCCAGATGACGAGCAGGTCGATGGCCATCGCGGGGATCGACCACAGCGGGTAGTACGGGATGAACATGAACTGGGTGACCAGGCTGATCGCGGCCGTCACGATTCCGGCCCACCGGCCCCAGCCCCAGCCCGCCAGCACCGCCACGCCGGCCGCGGACAGTCCGGCGCCGATCACCACGTGGATCCAGCCCCAGGACGTCAGGTCGAACCGGTAGGCGTATCCGGCCGCGGAGAACAGGCTGTCGTGGGCGATTCCGGCCGCGCCCATGAGGATGCTCAGGGTTCCGCCGACCGACAGCGCGATCCCCGCGAACATCGATGGACCGCTGAGCGCCCGTACGGGTGGCTCTCCGGCTTGACCGCTCCTGCTGCGGGGTTCCTGCGTCATGTCCGTCACCCTCCTTGCCGGTGCGAGCACGCTCGTACATCACCCTCTTCGGGCAGTGTCACACGCAGGCGCGGGTGCGGCGACTGTTCACGGTCTGCCCCTCAGGCCCCGGGCCGGCGGGCCGGTGGCGGCGCCCCGTACACGGTGTCCAGGAGGCCGCGGGCGAAGGCGTCGAGGTCGTCGAGTCCGGCCGCTGCCCGGGTGGCGGGGCTCTCGGCCACCAGGTGGGGGAGGACGGCGTGCAGGGCCATCGTGACGGTGGCGGCGCGCTGCGGGGTCACGGGCAGGCCCGCACTGCGCTGGGCCTCCTCGAAGTACGTGAAGTCGGCGGCCGCGAAGGCGTCGAGGGGTGCCGCCAGCCACGGGGTCCGGGTGGCCTCGCGCTGCAGTTCGAGCAGGGCGAGCACCCGTACCCGGCCCGGTCCCCGGACGTGGTCCAGGAGGGTGCGCAGCATGGCGGCCAGGCCGGCCCGGTCGACGGGCGCGGGCCGGGGGACCGCTTCGTACAGCTCGACGATGCGCTCCGCGCTCGCCCGGAGCAGTGCGTCCCTGGTGGGGAAGTAGTTCTTGGTGGTGCCCGGGGGTACGTCCGCGGCGGCGTCCACGGCCCGGTGGGTCAGGCCCCGGCTGCCGGATTCCGCCAGTACGCCGATGGCCGCGTCGCGCAGGCGATCCCGTCGTTCCTGATTCACGTTCCCAAAGTACCCCATCCGTGGTACCACAGATGTAGTACCACGGATGTGGTGGTTCGGGACGAGTGTCGAACGGGGAGTGGGTCCGATGGCGGTGGGCTACCTGGTGACCGTGGTGTCGGCCGGTGCGATCGCGGTGCTCTGCCTGCTGCCCGTCCGGTTGCCGGGGCCGCTCTTCCACGTCGGCTACCGGCTCGGGCTGGTCTTCAACGAGCTGCCGTTCCTCGCCCTCTACGGGCTGGCCGCCTCGACGGTGCTGGCCTTCGCGGAGGGGGACATCGCCACCGGTGCCGACCGGGTGGCCGTCGCCCTGGCCGGGGTCGCGGCCGTCGGGTTCGCGGTGGTGGCGCGGCGGGGGATGCGGACGGCGCCCGTGGTGATGCTCGCCCTGGACGAGGCGCTCGGCTCCGGCACGGCGAGGAGGCGCCGGCCGCCGCTGGCCCGCATCCTGCTCCGGCCCGTCCTCCGCCGACGCCGGGACGTCCGGCGGGTGGGCGACCTCGGCTACGGCGGTGCGGGCCGCCGCAACCTGCTGGACGTCTACCACCACCGGTCGCGCCCCGGGGGCGGACCCGTGCTGATCCACTTCCACGGCGGCCACTACGACGGGGGCCGGAAGAACACCCAGTCGCTGCCGCTGCTCCACCGGCTCGCGAGCCACGGCTGGGTCTGCATCAGCGCGAACTACCGGCTGCGGCCCGCCGCCTCCCACCCCGACCACCTGATCGACGCGAAGCGGGTCATCGTCTGGGCCCGCGAGCACGCCGCCGAGTACGGCGCGGCCCCCGGAGCGGCGGTGGTCGTGGCGGGGAGTTCCGCGGGCGCGCACCTGGCGGCGCTCGCCGCCCTCACCCCCAACGACCCCGCTTACCAGCCCGGGTTCGAGGACGCGGACACCTCCGTCACCGCCGCCGTCGCCCTGGGAGGCTACCTCGGCGCGTACGTCGACGGGGATCCCGCGACCTCGCCCGTGAACCTCGTCCGCGCGGACGCGCCGCCGTTCCTCGTCGCCCACGGGGACCTGGACGAACTGGTCGCGACGGAGAACCCCCGGGCCCTCGTCCGCGCCCTGCGCTCGGTCTCCGCCGCTCCGGTCGTCTACATCGAACTCCCCGGCGGCCACCACGCGTTCGACCTCTTCCACTCGTTCCGCTTCGAGGCGCTCATCGACGGGATCGAGGACTTCGCCGGGTGGGTGACGGGTCGGAGCGGGGCGCCGTCCGGGAGCCGGTGACGCGGACTCAGTCCCGGCGGACTCAGTCCCGGTCGGCGCGCAGCCGGGAGAGCGCGGTCTCCAGGGCCCGGTCGGCCGGCTCCGCGACGTCCGGGACGACGCCGACGCCCTCCCAGTTGGTCCCGGTGATCGGGTTGATCGAGCGGGCGGTCGGGACGGTGACGGTGATGTGCGGGGTGAGCGCGAAGCGGTCGGTGGGGTGGGCGCCGCCCCGGGTGGTCTCGCCGATCAGGGTGGCGCGCTTGTTGGCCTGCAGGTTGTAGGCCAGCTCCTCGCCGCCGGAGAAGGTGAAGGCGGCGGTCAGTACCGTCACCGGGCGGTCCAGGTAGCGGGGTGCGGGCAGGTGCGGGTACGTCCAGAACTGCCGGGTGGAGTCGGTCTCCCGGTCGTAGATGTCGTTGAGGTGCAGCTCGTCGTCGGGGAAGAAGAAGCTGCACCACAGGGCGACGCCGTTCGGCGAACCGCCCCGGCAGGTGCGCAGGTCGATCACGAGGGCGTCGGTGTGCGCGACCAGCTGCATCGCGGCGCCGATCGCCTGGTGGCCCGGTCCGGCGTCCGGGATGAACGTCAGGTCGAGGTAGCCGATGTTCCCGTCCAGCTGCTCGACCCGGCGAATGCCGTAGTTCCCCCGGCGGTAGACCTCGGCCCAGCGCGCGGCCTCCTCCTCGGGGGAGTCCTCCTCCTCGACCGGCACCGCCTCCTCGCTCCACAGCAGGCGCAGGTGCTTGTCCGGCCGGACCTCCTGGAGGTGCCCGGTCACCGCCGCGCACAGCTCGGGCCCGGCCAGTCCGTCGTACTCGCCGTCGGCCGCGCGTCCGCGCAGCGCCTCCTCGATGGCGGCGGTCAGCTCGGGGAAGACGTACCGGTCGTTGATCTTCGTCAGGGCTGCGTCAAGAATCTCGTTGTTTGAGGTCACGGGCGCGGATCCTACGGTCCGACCCGCGGACTGACGAGTGGTTTTCCGTTCGGCCCGCAGGCGGTCAGAGGGTGTGGACGATCTTCTCCTGGCGCATCAGCCCCTTGAGTTCCCCGTCCGACAGCGGGTGCAGGGTGTCGAGGAGGCGACGGAGCCATGGTTCGTCGTCGGGTGTCCGGGTGGTGACGTCCACCTGCACGTCCCGGTGGCGGCGGGTGAGGGTGACCTGGACGCTGCCGGAAGGGTCGCGGGCGACCTTGCGCAGGTCGCCGTTCGGCTCCACCGCGCAGGTCACGCCGTCCCTGGGCGGCGGGCACCGGAGCGTGAGGGTGGGCGGATGGCGGACCGTGAGGCTGACCTGCCGTCGGAGGTCGTACTCGCCGACGGGCCGGTACTCGATCCGGAAGTCGTTGCCGGCCGTGGCGCGCAGGACCTCCATGCCGGGCGGCGCGTCGCCCGCGTACAGCAGTTCCTGGTGCTGCCGGTACCGCGCGACCTCGGCCTCGAACCGCCGCTGCTCGACGTGCGACAGGACGAGGCCCGCGTACGCCACGGCGGCCGCCAGCACGGCCGCCGCTCCCAGGCGGACCGGGCGGCTCGGTACGAAGAACGCGGCGGCGAAGGCGTACGGAGCGCCCGTCAGCGCGATCCGGGTGCCGGCGCTGCCCAGGTCCACGTGGCTGGAGCAGGCCGCGACCCCGGTCAGGACGCCGAACGTGCCGAGGGCGAAGACCGGCAGCGCCCGGCCGAGGATCCCTGTCGTGGTGTCGTACCGCGGGACCGTGCCGCGCAGCGGCAGGTGCGCCACGGCCAGCAGGCCCACCGCGGCGGCCACGCCCAGGGCGAGGACCAGGACGGCCGCAGCGCCCCCGCCGCCCCAGGCCGCGATCACCAGGCCGAAGCCGAGCGCCGGCACCGCGGCCGCCATGGTCGCCCAGACCAGGAGGAGGTGAGCGGCCGTCAGGATCCTCCCACTACTGCTCTTCACAGCGGGGAGCATGTCAGCCGGGGCCCGGCGGCACATGAGCAGCGGTACTCAGAACCGCGCGGCCGGGCCGATTCAGGTCAGGATCTGACCTGAACGGCGCCTACTGTCTCGCATGTCGACGGACGACACCTCACGAAGGCGGAGAGACCATGACCGAGACCACCACCACCCGCACCCCGGCCCTCACCGGCGAGCGCGCCGACCTGCTGGAGCAGCTCGGCAAGGCGCGGTTCTTCCTGCGCTTCACCGCGAAGGAGCTGACCGACGCGCAGGCCGCGACGCGCTCGACCGTGAGCGAGCTCTGCGTGGGCGGGCTGATCAAGCACGTCACCGGGGTCGAGCAGGCCTGGGCCGGGTTCATCCTCGAAGGCCCGTCGGCGATGCCGGACTTCACCGCCATGACGGAGGAGGACTTCGCCCGCCGCCGGGACGGCTTCGAGCTGCTGTCCGGCGAGACCCTGGCCGGTGTCCTCGCCGACTACGCCGAGACCGCCCGCCGTACGGACGAGCTGGTCGCCACCCTGCCGGACCTGGACGCCGCCCACCCGCTGCCGAAGGCGCCCTGGTTCGACGGCGACGCGCAGTGGTCCGCCCGCCGGGTCTTGCTCCACATCATCGCCGAGACCGCCCAGCACGCCGGCCACGCGGACATCATCCGCGAGGCCCTGGACGGCGCCAAGAGCATGGGCTGACACCCCGTCACGCGGTCGACGGGCTCAGGCCGGGACGAGCGCGTCCCACTGGTCCCGGGTCGGGCCGTCGTGCGCCGGGGAGAAGTCGGGGTGGGCGGCCAGCCAGTCGGTGACCGCCTGGTCCACCTCCTCGGTGCCGTAGGCCTCGTCCGCCGGCTCCAGGAGGTGGCGCACCCGGGCACGGGCCCGCATCACGACCGGATTGTCGAAGGCGCAGTCGGCCCGGGCGGCGGCCCGTCGGTCCGAGGACGGCGAACTCCCGTCGAGGCGCTGCTCGTTGCCGCGGTCGGCCGTCACCTGCGCGTCGAACCAGGGGCGCAGGGCCCGGACCGTCCAGGCGTGGTGGGCGGCGGGGTCCGCGGCGACCCGGTCGGCGTGGGTGGCGAGGTGCTGGGCGGCCAGCAGGCCGAGGGCCACGCCGTGGCCCAGGGTGGGGTTGGTGTGGACGAGGCTGTCCCCGGCGTTGACCAGGCCCGTGACGACCGGTCCCTCGTCGTCGACGAGGGAGGTCCAGCGGTTGTCCAGGCCGGCCATCGCCAGGACCGGTGTCTGCGGCTCGGGGTCGAGTCCGAGCCAGGCGGCGGGGGCGGGGAAGCGGCGGGCGGCGGCTTCGAACACGGCGGGGTCGAGGAGGGCGCTCCGGGTCGGGTCCTTCGTCGAGAGCACCAGGCTCACCGCGAAGGTGTCGTTGTCGGAGGGGAAGACACCGGCGAGCGCGAACGACGCGGACGACCCGGTCTTCACCCGCCCGGGGTCGCGCGGGCCGTCGGCGCGCAGCCGGTACCAGCGGCACAGGTACGCGATCCCGGCGCGATGGCTCTCCACCACCGGCGGGCGGCAGCCTGCCGCGGCCAGCCAGCCCGGGACCGGCGAGCGGCGCCCCGACGCGTCGACCACCAGGTCCGCCGGGTGCGTCCGCGTGCCCGCCCGCACGCCGGTGACCCGGGCGGGGCGGCCCTCCGCGAAGGTGAGGGCGTCCACCCGGCTGCCCCGCCGCACCTCGACGGTCGCCTCCCGCCGCACGGCCGCGGTCAGGGCCGCCTCCAGCACGATCCGGCGGGTGCGCAGGGTCACCAACTCCTCGTCGCCGGCCCGGTGCGGCGGATGCTCGCCGAACCAGTCGAAGTCGTGATACTCCCGGGCTCCGCGAGCCAGCAGGTCCGCGTAGACGTCCGGGGCCTCGGCGCGCAGCACGGTGCGGACGGGTGCGAGGAACGAGTGGGGATGGTTGGCCTGCGGGACGCGGGGCCGCTTCCAGTCGAAGAAGTCGAGGTCGGGGTCGTCCCCGGCCTGCCGGGCGTCCTGCTCGAACAACGTGACCGGATGGCCCCGCCGCCCGAGCATGAGCGCCGTCCCCAGCCCGCTGATGCCCCCACCGATCACCGCAACCCGCGCCATCGAACTCCCCTTCGCGTCGTGTTGCGGAACGAGCCTAGTGCCTGATGATCTTCGGTTCGACCTCGGCTCCGGCTCCGGCGCCGACTCCGGCTTCGGCCCGGACCGGCGGACCTACTGGGCGGGCGGGATCACCGCGTTGGCGAGCCGGAGGACGTACCGCATGTCGGCGCCGCGGGTGCTGGTCGGGTTGAACGAGTAGACCATCCGCCGCTGCAGGTCGCGGGTGGCGAACATCCCGCTGGTCCAGCCCGGGCGCGACCCGGTCTTCCCCCAGAGGGTCACGCCGTTGATCTCCGTGCGGACCAGGCCCATGCTCATGCAGGCCGACACCTGGCCGGGCAGGCACTGCGGGTTGTCGACATTGGGCACGTCGGGGAGGGTGAACAGCAGCTCCTGCTGGGCCGCGGGCAGCAGCCGGCCCTGGAACAGTGCGGTGAGGAAGCGGTCCAGGTCGGGCGCGCTGGAGATCAGGCCGCCCTCCGCCCACGGCCACGGGCTCTGCTCGGTGACGTCCACCTGGTGGCCGGTGCCGTCCGCGTCGCGCACCGTGAGGTACGCGTGCGCCGCCGGGCGGGCCAGCCGGCTGTCGTCACGGTCCGGGACGGTGGTGTCGTGCAGGTGCAGCGGCTGGATGATCCGGTGCCGCACCTCGTGCGCGTACGCGTGGCCGGTGACCTTCTCGATCAGCAGGCCGGCGATGAAGGTGTTGAAGCCGTTGTACTGCTGCCCGGTGCCCGGCGCGAAGACCATCCGCTGGCCGGCGAGGGTGGCGACGATCTGCTCGGGCGTCCAGCTGTCGAACCGGTGGGCGACGAACCACTCGGCCGTGCCGTCACCCCAGGCGCCACTGTTGCCGTGCGGCAGACCCGAGGTGTGGTTGAGGAGTTGACCGATTCGCACCGGCGGGAAGTCGGCGGGCAGCAGGCCCGGCAGGTACTGCTGGACGGTGCCGTCCAGGTCCAGCCGGTGCTCCGCGGCCAGTTGGAGCACGACGGTGGCGGTGAACACCTTGGACATCGAGCCGATCCGGAACCTGCCCTCCGGGTCCGGCGCCTCCCCGGTGGCCCTGTCGCCGATGCCGCCCGACGCCCCGAACGGCCGCCCGTCGCCCGCGATGCGGACGAGCGCGCCGTTGATCTCGGCGTTCGGGAACCCGGCCACCGCCTTGCGGACCGCCTCGCGGTCCAGCGGCGGCAGGGCGGCGGGCGCGACGGCGGACGCGGCGGACGCCGCCGGGAGGGGTGCGGCCGAGGCCGATCCGCCCGCACCGGCGACCACCGCGACCAGCATCGCTCCGGCAACCGCAAGGTTGGCCCAACGTCGGTTCCGCACAGTGGTGTTCACGCTGACACTCCAGGATCGTGGCGACTCGTTCGGTTCGTGGTCGAGTCTGTCCGACCCGCACTCCACCGCCATCCGGGATCAACCCTGACCGTACCCAAACCTTTCCCTGACGTGGCATCAGGGTCACCGGCCGGTCGGCGGCCGATCACCGCCGTGTAGGTTCGGGGCCATGAACGACGACTGGCGGACGGACCGGATCGGCAGCGCCCTGCGGGGCACCAACCCCTCGGTGCTGAGGCGGCTCGGAGCGGGGTTCGCGGTGATCGGGGACGTCCAGTTCCTGCCGGGCTACTCGCTGCTCCTGGCCGACGAGCCGGGGGTGCAGCGGCTCTCGGACCTCCCCAGGGCCAAGCGGCTGGCGTTCCTCGCCGACATGGACCGGCTGGGCGAGGCGGTCGAGCGCGCCTGCCGGGCGCTGGACGGAGACTTCCGGCGGGTGAACCTGGAGATCCTCGGCAACACCGACGGGTTCCTGCACGCGCACGTGTGGCCCCGGTACGAGTGGGAACCCGCCGACCTCGTGGGCATGCCGGTGTGGCTGTACCCGCACGAGCACTGGCGGGACGAGGAGTTCAGGCTGGATTCGCGGCACGACGGACTGCGCTCGGCGATCGGGGCCGAACTGGACGGACTGGCACGGGAGGACCTGGACGAGAAGGGCTGACGGGCCCTCGGTCGGCCGGGCCTCAGCAGCCGCCGGTGGACGAGCCGCCGCGGCCCAGCGCGCCGAAGTCGATCTTCGAGGGGGGAGGGGGCACGGGCCGGGGGTGGCGCCGGACGAACAGGGCCACCGGGACGGCGGGGGAGAGGAGCTCGTGGAGCTCCCGGTACAGGGCGGCGGCGTCGGTGTCCGCGGGCAGCGGCTTGGGCGCGACCCAGCCGTGGGCCAGCCGTACGGTCAACGTGACGGTGACGGTCTCGGGCAGCGGGTCACCCTCGTACGGCTCCTCGACGGAGCGGTCGATCCGGATCTGCCGGACCTCGGTGAGCGGCCTCGGCCGGGCGGCGCGGGCGGCCCGGACGAGGGCGACGGTGGTCGGCGCGGCGGCGGGGGAGAACCGGAGCCGGTGCACCCGCAGGAAGAAGGCCGTGTACACCACGACGGTTGCGGGGACGACGGCGCCGATCGCACCGGCGATCCCGGCGGCCGCCCACACCGGGCCCCACCCCGCGCCGGCGAGCCGCATGACGACGCAGACCGGTACGGCGAGGAGCGTCCCGAGCAGGAACAGCAGGGGCAGGCTGCGCCCCACGTCGAGGGAGACCCCGGCGGCGAACCGGGGCGAGGGGTCGTCGCCGGTGAGCACGAGGTCGATCGCGTCGGGGTCCGAACGGTCCACCCATACCGTCTCCATGACACCACGTTAGGTCGGCCGGCCCGGTCCGGGGAAGAGCGCTCGGGGGCGGGCGCGGTGTCGGCCGGGGGCGCGCGGGGTCAGCGCGACGGGGCGCGGCGGCGGGTGCGGCGGCCGGGGCCGGTGGCGGGGTCGGCGGCGAGGCAGAGGGAGAGGGTGATGCGGGCGCCGCCGAGCGGGCCGCGGTCGATCCGCAGGGTGCCGGCGGTGGCCGTGGCGGCGCGGCGGGCGATGTCCAGGCCGAGCCCGGTGGAGCCGGTGCTGGCGCCGCGGGCCAGGGCGCCGTCCGGGTCGTCGATGCCGGGGCCGGCGTCCTCGACGGTGAGTTCGACGCTCTGCGCGGTGCGCTCCACCCGGACGGCGAACGGGGTGCCGGGCGCGGTGTGCCGGAAGACGTTGCCGACCAGCGAGTCGATCACGGCCGTGAGGTCGTCCGCGGGGAGCCGGACGGGCGTCGGCTCGGTGGTGATCTCCAGGCGGCAGTCCCGGTCCTGGTGGCCGGCCAGGGTGGCCCAGAAGCCCGCCCGGTGGCGGATCACCTCGGCGGCCTCCGCCCGGGGTCCGGCGGTGCGGCCCGCCGACGGGGACCGCCCGGCGCCGGGGCGTGCCGTGCGGGTGTCCTCGGGGGCGGTCAGGGCGCGGCCCATCGGCCCGGTGGCGAGCGGGGTGCGGGCGGCGGCGATGATCGAGTTGAGTTCCTCCTCCAGCTGCGTCACGGCCGAGCCGATCCGGCGGGCGTCGGGGCCCGGGGCCATCCGGTCGGTGGCCAGCTGGAGGGCGGTCAGCGGGGTGCGCAGCCGGTGCGAGAGGTCGGCGACCAGTTCGCGTTCGGTGGCCAGCAGGTCGATCATGCGGTCGGCCATGGCGTTGAAGGCCTGCCCGGCGTCCTGCAGTTCCCGGGGGCCCGCGGGCTCCACCCGGATCTCCAGGTCGCCGGCGCCGAGGGCGTGCGAGGCCCGGGACAGGCTCTTGGAGGAACGCACCACCTGGGCGCCGAGCCGGTCGGCGACCAGCACCGAGCCGGCGATCAGGCCGACCGCCAGCAGGGACAGCACCGTCCAGGAGGCGGTCACCCCGCGGGTGAGGTCCGCGTCGGGGACGAACTCCTCGACCACGGCCGTCCCGTTCTGGCCGAGCACCACGGGCTGGAGGTAGATCCAGCCGCCGGGCACGTCCCGGGCGATCGACTCGCCCTCGTCGGTGGCCCGGCGCAGCAGCTCGGCGGGGGCGTGGCCGGCCCCCAGGTGCCGGCCGTCGGGCAGGTGGACGCCCAGCCCCTCGCCGGGGTCCAGCCCGGAGACGGCCTGCTGGAGGTCGGCGGTGCGGGTGGTGAGCGCCAGCACGGGCGCCAGGGCGGCGGCGCGCTGCTCGGCGGCGGTGGTGCTCTGCTTGCGGGCCTGGTCGGCCACCAGCACGCCGAGGGGGATCAGGAAGGCCAGGGCCACCATCGAGGTGACGGCCAGGGCCACCCCGGCCAGCGACCGTCTCACCGGGGGGTCACCATCTTGATCCCGACCCCGCGCACCGTCCGCAGGTACCGGGGGAGCGAGCCGCGCTCGCCGAGCTTGCGCCGCAGCGCCGAGAGGTGGACGTCGATGGTCTGGTCGTCCACGTACGGTTCGCGCCAGACCTCGGCGAGCAGCCGGCTCTTGGGCACCACCTGGTCGACGTGGCGGGCCAGGTAGGCGAGCAGGTCGAACTCGCGGCGGGTGAGTCGCAGTTCGACCCCGTCCAGGTGGGCCGAGCGGCCGCGCGGGTCGATCTCCAGCCCGCCCACCGTCAGCAGCTCGTCCGGGCCGGTCGCCGGGCCGGCCACCGCGGCCGGCGGCCGGTGGGCGGCCGCGGAGCGCCGCAGCACCGCGTTGAGCCGGGCCACCAGCTGTCCGCCGGAGAACGGCTTGACCAGGTAGTCGTCGGCGCCGGCGTCCAGCAGCTTGATGATCTCCGTCTCGTCGTCGCGGGCGGTGGCGACCAGGACCGGCACCTGGGAGATGCCGCGGATCATGCGCAGGGCGTCCGCGCCGTCCAGGTCCGGCAGTCCGAGGTCGAGCACCACGGCGTCCAGCGGCGCCCGGGTGACCTCGCGCAGCGCGCCGAACCCGTCGCCCGCACTGCGCACCAGGTGCCCGTGCGCGCTGAGCACCTCGATCAGCGAAGCGCGTATCTCGGGTTCGTCTTCGACGACAAGGACGCTCGGCATGGGGGACACCGTAGCGGATCGTGGATGATGGCCCGCGTGCACCGTCTCGCTCGCTACCTGCTGGTTTGGATCTGCTGTACGGCCTTCGCCGTGACGGCCGTGTTCTTCGCGGTCGGCTTCGTCGTGGACTCCACGGCCGAGGTCCCGCCGACGGTGCGGACGGGGGCCGACGGGATCGGGACGGCGGTGGACGGGATCGGGACGGCGGCGTCGGCGGTGGCGCAGAGCCCGTCCGCGGCGCCCGTCCCGTCCGGCCCGCCGTCCGCCGCGCCGTCGAGCGCGACCCCGGGCGGCCCGCCGAGCGCCGGGGGCGGCCCGTCGCCGACGAAGACCCGGGTGCCGACCCCGTCCGGCACGCCCACGCCCACGCCGCAGGGCGGCGACCAGCCCGGCTCCTGCCCCGGCGGTCCCGGCGTGTACACCGTGAAGTCCGAGGGCGGGCAGGTCACCGTCCGGTACGGCGCGAGCGCCGTCTGCCTGGTCTCCGCGCTGCCGGCGCCCGGGTTCACCACCCAGACCGCCCAGGGCTCCGCGCAGACGCTGCAGGTCACCTTCACCAGCTCGCAGCACCGCTCCCAGATCACCTCCACGGTGCAGCCGCGCGCCCAGTCCTCGGTGCGCGAGACGGACCTCTGAGCGGGTCCGCGGGCCTGCGGGTCTGTGGGGCTGTGGGTCTGCGGGCCTTTCGGCCGAGGCCGGCCGGGCGGGTCCGGACGCAGGTCGGGGCGGGTTTCGGGGGCTGCTACCGAAGCGCCGGCTGCGGGCTTCCTTAGGCGTTCCTGAAGATCGGCCGCAACGGCGTGACAGGCCGTTCGGGCGCCCTATGGTTGCTGTCGCAGGAGCTCCTGACGGCCCGCCGGACCGGTGAGGCGACAGGGCTCCACGCGCACCCCGGACTCGCGGACCGGGTGCGCCGACCCACCGTCTCCCGACCCGGCCCCCCCCGGCCGGACCTCTCTCCGGGACACGGCAACCCTCACCCGATCCCGAGGTACCCCCATGTCCATCGACCCCCCTGCGCCCGGGCCCCAGGGCCGCGCCCCGGCCCACCGCGCCGCCCGACGGATACCGCGGCTGCCCCGCGCGGCCGTCGCCGGTGCGCTGGTGCTCGCCGCGGGCGGCGCCGTGGCCGCCGTCGCCGCACTGCCCGGCCCGGCCGACTCCACCGCACCCGCCGCGGCCGCCGCCGCGCAGGCCGTCACCGCCCCACCCGCCGTACCCGCCCAGGCCGGCGGCACCGCGACGGCCGACCCGAGCGCTCCGGCCGCGTCCGTTGCCGGGACCGCTGCCGCGAGCTCCCCTCCCGCTTCTCCGAGCGCGGCCAGGCCCAGCGCCACCCGCACCGGCGCGCCCGCCGCCGCGGCCCCCGCCGCCAAGCCCGGCGGTGCGGCGGCGGGCGCGGCGAGCGGCGGGGACGAGGTCCAGCAGGTCCTCGCCCTGATCAACAGCGCCAGGGCCGGCCAGGGCCTCCCCCCGTACACCCTGACGGGCGGGCTCACCGCGGCCGCCGCCGGACACAACGCCGTGATGAGCGGCGGCTGCGGACTGTCCCACCAGTGCCCCGGCGAACCCGCCGTCGGCGGGCGGGAGAGCGCCCAGGGCGTCCACTGGGGCGCCGCCGGCGAGAACATCGGCCGCGGCGGACCGGTCTCCACCGGCACCGCCGACATCGCCGCGCAGGCCGTCCGCCTGACGCAGAGCATGCTCGACGAGAAGCCGCCCGAGGACGGCCACCGGCGCAACCTGCTCAGCCGGAGCTTCACCCACGTCGGCATCGCCGTGTACCGCGACTCCGCCGGCACGGTCTGGCTCACCCAGGACTTCTCCGACTGATCCGGCCCCCCGGACCGTCCACCCCGACCCCCTCGCGAACCCTCTCCCGAACCTGAGGAACTCCCGTGCGCCGTAACGCCCTTGCTCTCACCCTCGCCACCGCCGCGGCCGCCCTCGCCGCCTGCGGCCCGACCGCCTCCGGCGGCGACGCCGCCCCCGCGGGCGCCGCCGTCACGGCCTCCGACAGCGCCGCGCTGCCCGAGCCGGTCAACATCGTCACCGCCCCGCCGGAGACCGGTACCCCCACCCCCACCCCGACCCCGAGCCCCTCGGCCAGCGCCACCGGCACCAAGCCGTCGGCCTCCGCGAAGGCCACCGCCAAGGCCGGCAGCGCCGCCCCTGCCAAGCCCGCCGCCGGCGGGGGCGGCCCGGTCGCCATCGGCTACAACGCCGCCGCCGACTCGCCCGCCGCCGTGGCCGCCGCCCTCCAGCAGGCCAAGGCGGACGGCAAGAACGTCCTGCTCGACTTCGGCGCCACCTGGTGCGGCAACTGCAAGGCCCTCGACAAGACCCTCGGCGACAGCGGCGTGCAGGGCGTCCTCAACGCCTCGTACCACCTCGTCCAGGTCGACATCGGCAGCCACAGCACCGCCAACTTCAACCTGCTCAAGAAGTACGACTCCCAGGGCAGTTACAAGATGCCCGTGCTGATCGTGGTCACCCCCGACGGCACCGTCCGCACCGACACCAACACCGCCGGCCTGCCCTCCCTCAACACCACCGGCTTCACCTCCTTCCTCAAGAAGTGGGCCGCGTGAGCCCCCGCCGCCGCCCCGCCGCGGCCCTGCTCGCCGCCCTCCTCGCCCTCCCCGCCGCCGGCTGCTCGTCCGGCGGGAGCACCGAACGGACCGAGCAGGCCACGGCCGCCGCCACCCTCCTCGGCCGCTTCGAGGACAGCGGCGTCACCGTCACCGTCGCCCTCCGCGACTGGCACGACGGCGCCGGAACCCTCGAACTCTCCTTCGCCCCCGAGGAGGCCGGCTTCCACCTCTACGCCGTCGACCTCCCCCCGGACGGCGTGGACGGCGTCGGCCGGCCCACCACCGCCCGTACCGACGGCGCCCTCGGCACCACCGCCCCGCTCGCCGTCGCGGCCCCCGTCCGCCGACTCGCCCTGGAGGGCATCGCCGAACCGGTCCCCGTCTACCCCGACGGGCCCGTCACCGCCACCCTCCCGGTCCGTGCCGCCGGCACCGGGCCGGCCGTCGTCCACATCGGCTACGCCGCCTGCAGCGAGACCAACGGCTGCCTGATACCGGTCGCCGACCACCCCGTCCCGCTGACCGTCACGCCGACCGGGCCCACCGCGGCGCCGTCCGGCTCCTCCCCGACCGCCACCCCGAGGTGATCCCCGTTGCCTGACCGCCGCCCCCGGGCCGCCCTCGCCGCGGCCGCCCTGCTCGCCGCGGCGCTGCTGCCCGCCGGCGGGTGCGCCGCCGCCGACGCCCTCCAGCAGGGCTCGGCGGCGGCGCCCGCCGCCGGCGCACCCGCCGTCACCTTCGCGGTCGCCGACCGCCGCCCCGCCCCCGACCTCGCCGGCGAGGACCTGGACGGCACCCCGCAGAGCCTCGCCGCCCTGCGCGGCCACGTCGTGGTGCTCAACATCTGGGGCTCCTGGTGCGGCCCCTGCCGCGCCGAGGCCGACGGCCTCCAGCGCGTCCACACCGAGACCGAGACCCAGGGCGTGCGCTTCCTCGGCATCGACACCAAGGACCCGCAGCCCGGCCCCGCCCGCACCTTCGTCCGCGACCACGGCCTCACCTACCCCAGCCTGTACGACCCCAAGGGCGCCCTGGTCCGCACCCTCCCGCCGCAGACCGTGAACGTGCAGGCCCTGCCCGCCACCCTGGTCGTCGACCGCGCCGGCCGGATCGCCGCCGCCGTCGCCGCCCCGGTGACCCCCGAACAGCTGCACGCCGTCCTCGACCCGATCACCGCGGAGGCCGCCACCCCATGACCCCTTCGTACCACCAGCTTGCCCTGGACCCCGGCGCCACCCTCGCCCACGGCACCCTGCTGCTCGCCGTGCCGGTCGCCGTCGCCGGCGGCCTGATCTCCTTCTTCTCGCCCTGCGTCCTGCCCCTGGTACCCGGCTACCTCAGCTACGTCACCGGCTTCTCCGCCGCCGACCTTGCCGACGCGACCGCCCGCCGGCGCGGCCGGATGCTCGCCGGATCGCTGCTGTTCGTCCTCGGCTTCAGCGCGGTCTTCGTCTCGGGCGGAGCCCTGTTCGGCTACTTCGGCAACACCCTCCAGGACCACCGCGAGACCATCACCGCCGTGCTCGGCCTGTTCACCGTCGCCATGGGCCTCGCCTTCCTCGGCGTCCTGCCCGGCCTCACCCAGCGGGAACTGCGCACCCACCGCAGGCCCGCCGTCGGCCTGGCCGGCGCACCCCTGCTCGGCTTCGTCTTCGGCCTCGGCTGGACCCCCTGCATCGGCCCCACCCTCGGCGCCGTCCAGGCGCTCGCCTGGAGCCAGGCCAGCGCCGGCCGCGGCGCCCTGCTGATGACCGCCTACTGCCTCGGCCTCGGCCTCCCGTTCGTCCTCGCCGCCCTGGCCTTCCGGCGCGCCCTCGGCGCCTTCGCCGTGGTCAAGCGGCACTACGCCCTGGTGATGCGGATCGGCGGCGGCCTCCTGGTCGCGGTCGGCCTGCTGCTGGTCACCGGCGTGTGGGACCTGCTCGTCGGCGCGCTCCAGCAGTGGGCCGTCGCCCTGGGCGGCTGAGCCGGCCGCCCGGACTCAGCGGCCGGTGAGCAGATCGCCGACCGCCGCGACGCCCTCGCGGATCGCGCGTTCGCCGACGTCGCCGAAGCCGAGGACCAGGAGGGCGGGCGAGGCGGCGCGCGAGGCGCGGCAGGTGCTCATGCCGTAGAGACCGACGGACCGTGCGCGGGCGGCGGTGACGATCGAGCGCTCGTCGGCGCCCTCGGGCAGGTGGACGACGGCGTGGAAGCCGGCGGCGAGGCCGGTGACCCGCAGGCCGGGGGCGTGCTCGGCGAGCGCGCCGAGCAGCGCGGCGCGGCGGGCCCCGTACGTGCCGCGCATCCGGCGCAGGTGGCGGTCGAAGCGGCCGGACTCGATCAGCCGGGCCAGGGCGAGCTGGTCGAGCGTGGGCGTGCCGCGGTCGCTGAGGTACTTCTGCTCGGTGAGCGGCTCGGCCAGGTCGGGCGGGCAGGCGATCCAGCCGATCCGCAGGGCCGGGGCGAGGGACTTGCTGACGGTGCCGAGGGAGACGACCCGGTCCGGTGCCAGCCCCTGCAGGGCGCCCACCGGCTCGCGGTCGTACCGGAATTCGGCGTCGTAGTCGTCCTCGACGATCGTCGCGTCGTTCTCCCGGGCCCAGGCGATCAGCGCCAGCCGGCGCTCCGGGGCGAGACCGACACCGGTCGGCCACTGGTGGGCCGGAGTGACCACGACGGCGCGGGCGCCGGTCGCGGCGAGGGCGCGGACGTCGATGCCGTGCTCGTCGACCGGTACGGGCACCGCGCGCAGGCCCGCCGCGGTGGCGGCGGCGCCGATGGCAACGGGTGAACCGGGGTCCTCGAACGCCACCGACCGCACCCCGCGGGCCGCGAGGACCCGCAGGACGAGACCCAGGCCCTGCGCGTAGCCGTTGCAGACCACGATGTGCTCCGGATCGGCCGCGGCGGCGCGAACCCGGCGCAGGTAGCCGGCCAGCACCTCGCGCAGGACCGAACTGCCGCGCGGGTCACCGTAGTCGAGCTCCGCCGTCGCCATGCCGCGGGCAGCCTCGCGGGTGGCCCGGAGCCAGTCCTGGACCGGGAACGCACCCAAGTCCGGTACACCCCAACGGAAGTCCGCCACCGGGCGCGGGGCCCTCGCGGGCCGCTCGGTGGCCCCGGGCGGGGCGGCGGCGCCCGCACCGACCCGGGTGGCGGAACCGGGCCGGGTCACCAGGTAGCCCTCCGCGACGAGTTGGGCGTAGCAGTCCTGCACCAGACCACGGGAGAGCCCGAGCGTACGGGCGAGCTCCCGGGAGGACGGCAGCCGCTCGCCGACCCGCAGGCGGCCGGTACGGATCGCGTCCCGCAGCCCGTGCTCCAGCTGCGCGCGCAGCGGCCGGCCGCCGGTCCGGTCGACGACCAGCAGGAGCTCGGGCGGGGAACTGGACCACTCCGGCGGCATGGAACTGGAGCTTACCGGCGATCCGGTCGCCCGCTTAGCGTCGGACCGTGACCGGAATCCACTCCTCGCCCCCGTCGGCCCCCGCCCAGCGCCCGCCCCTGCTGACCCGGCCGCTGCTGCTGCGCTTCGTCTCCGGCCCGGCCGCCTCGACCAGCTTCTTCCTGCTGCTGTCGGTGGTCCCCGGCTACGCCGCGGTCAGCGGCGGAGGAGACGGCGGAGGCGGCCGGGCGGGCCTGGCCACCGGTGCGCTGATGCTGGCGACGGTGGTCGGCGAACTCGCCACGCCCGCGCTGGTGAACCGCTACGGGTACCGCCTCCTGCTGGCCGTCGGCCTGTTCCTGCTGGGCGCGCCCGCCCTGGCGCTGACGCTCTCCCACACCCTGGGGTGGATCGTCGCGGTCTGCCTGCTGCGCGGACTCGGCTTCGCGTTCGCCGTGGTCGCGGGCGGCGCCCTGACGGCGTCGCTCATCCCGGCCGAACGGCACGGCGAGGGGCTGGCCCTGGTCGGCATCGTCAGCGGGGTCCCGTCGCTGGTGGCCCTGCCGCTGGGCATGTGGACGGCCGCACACGCCGGCTACGGCGTGGTCTTCACGGCCGCGGCGGTGGTCGCGCTCGCCGCGATCGCCTCGGTGCCCGGACTGCCCGACCGGATCCGCTCCACCGGGCCGGCGGTCGGCGTCACCGAAGGGCTGCGAACCGCCGAACTCCGGCGCCCGGCCGTGGTGTTCGCGGCCACGGCCGTCGCTGCCGGGATCGTCGTCACCTTCCTCCCGCTCGCCGTCCCCGCCAAGGCCACCGGCGTGGTCGCCCTGGCGCTGTTCGTCCAGCCCGCGACGGCCACGCCGGCGCGCTGGTTCGCCGGCCGGCTCGGCGACCGGCACGGCCCCGACCGCCTGGTGCTCCCCGGCCTGCTCCTGTCGGCCGCGGGCACGCTCGTCATGGTGCTCACCGGCAGCCCCGTCGCCGTGGTCGCCGGAGCCGGCCTCTTCGGGATCGGCTTCGGCATCGCCCAGAACGCCACCCTGACACTGATGTACGCGCGCGTCCCCACCGCCGGCTACGGCGCCGTCAGCGCGCTGTGGAACTTCGCCTACGACGCCGGCATGGGCGCCGGCGCCGTCGCGTTCGGCTGGCTCGCGGCCGGGACGGGCTACCCCTGGGCGTTCGCCCTGACCGGCGCCGCGATGCTCACCGCGGTCGTCCCGGCCCGCCGCGACCGCCGCGACCGCGTCGGCGTACGCTCCGCAGCAGTGGACGACGTGCGCGACCGGCCACTGGACACGCGATCCGCAACGGAGTAGGAGACCACGTGCAGCACTTCGTCCGGCCCCAGGGCAGTCCACCCGTGAACGGCTACAGCCACGCGGTGGCGTTCACCGGGCCCATGGTCGCGGTCTCCGGCCAGGTACCGCTGGACGCGGACGGCCGGATCGTGGGCGAGTCGGACCCCGACGCCCAGATCCGCCAGGTCTTCACCAACCTGACCGTCGCCCTCCGGGCAGCCGGTGCCGGGCTCCACGACGTGGTCAAGCTGACCGTCTACCTGACCGACCTGGCCGACCTCGACGCGTTCCGCCGGGTCCGCGACGAACACCTGGACCCCGCCCGCCCGCCGGCCTGTTCGCTGCTGCAGGTCGCCGGACTCGTCCACCCGTCCTTCCGCATCGAGATGGACGCCCTCGCGGCGATCGACCCCTCCGGCGGCTGAGTCCGCCGTGCCAGAATCGGCGCGTGGACCTCTTCGAATCCGAACTGCGCGTGGTCACGGCGGCGCAGGAACTGGCCGAGTCCCTGGGAAGCGACCCGAACCACACGGTGGCCGCGGCCGCGATGGACACGGCGGGGAGGATCCACACGGCCGTCAACGTCCACCACTTCACCGGCGGCCCCTGCGCCGAGCTCGTCGTGCTCGGAGTCGCGGCCGCCGCGCAGGCCGGCCCGCTGCTGACGATCGCCGCGGCCGGAGACGGCGGCCGCGGCCCGATCCCGCCGTGCGGGCGGTGCCGGCAGGTACTGATCGACCTGCACCCCGACGTGATGGTCGCCGTCCCCGGCGGGAACGGGCCGCAACTGCGCCCGATCCGCAAGCTGCTCCCGGACACCTACGTCCACCCGGATGCGCACGCACGCCGCCTCCTCCGCTTCAACAAGCGCTACTACGAGGCCGTCGCCGACGGCACGAAGACCACGACGATCCGCCACGACGACCCGGTCGCCGTGGGCAGTGCCCTGTTCGTCTTCGAGGACGACCAGGACCACCGCACCCTGGACGGCGAGATCACCCGGATCGAGCGGTACCGCCTCGACGCCGTCACCGCCGAACAGGCCGGCCTCGCGGCCGACACGACGATCGAGCAACTCCGCGCCGGCCTGCGCGGCCACTACCCCGGACTCCCCGACGACGCCGAGATCGACGTCGTCACCTTCGCCCTCACCCCCGAGCCGGGCCCCCACCACGTGCCCTGAAGGGGGCCCGGTGGTCGAACGGCATCTCAACTAGAGTTCGGTCGAACAACCTTGACGTTCCGACAGCCCGGTGCGATCAACCGCGCCCGGCCGTCCGGCGGGCCGCCGAGGAGGGGATCACGGATGCAGTTCAGCTTCACCGAGCAGCGCGGGGAGCATGCGCGCAGGTCGAAGACGTACGGTTGGCTCACCGCGCTGGCGCTCGCGTCGGTCGCCGTGGCCGGCTGCTCGTCGTCCGGTGCTTCGGGACCGGACGCCGCCAAGGCCTCGCCGACGCCCTCGACGGCTACCGGCGCCGCGCCCGGTCGGAGCAGCGCGGCGCCGGCTCCGGCCGGCGCCCGACCCGCCGACGCCTGCACGCTTCTGACGTCCGATCAGGTCGCCGCCGCGCTCGGTACCAGCGGTCCGTTCAACGGTGCGCCGCTGGGGCTGACGAGTACCGTGGGGAAGGTCTGGGGCTGCACCTGGGGCACCGCCAAGTCGGTGGTGAGCCTGCAGGAGCTGGACGCGAAGACCTTCGCGGACTCCAAGGGCAACGCCAAGCCGACGACCGTCAGCGGCGTGGGCGACGAGGCCTTCATCGACAGCCGCGCGACCGGCGGGCAGCCGGCCCTGTACTTCGGCGTGGCCGGGCACTTCTACCGGCTGGACGTGGAATCGGACCGCAAGGCGGCATCCGCAGCCGCGAACGCCGCCAAGGACGCCGCCAAGGACGCCGCCATCGAGGAGGCCCTGGCCAAGGTGCTCGCCAGGTCGATCAAGGGCTGACCGCGGGCGGATGCCGCCCGGGCCGCCGTTCCCGGTGGGACACCGATGCCACCGAGGCGGCGGCCCGGCCGGTGCTCAGAAGCGCGGGTAGTGGTCGCTTTCTTCCTGGTACCCACTCCAGTCATTGAGGCTCAGATTCTCCTGCCACTGGGTGGTCATGACGGTCCCGTCCAGGAACTGATCGGACGGCCTGGAACGAGGTACATACGTTTCGAGGAGATCCGAGACGTCTCGATGAAGGTTCCGGACATCCCCGTCGCGTGCCCGCTCGATTCGTTGGGCAACGACCTCGAGTATGCCCACGGTCAGTCGAAACTGGCCGAAGGATGAAGTTCGGAATTCACTGGCACCGATCTGTCGCTCCCCGGCCTCGATGGCAGTGAGGAGAGGTTCGTAGTACGCGAGGACAAACTGGTCCGGGTCTACTCGCAGGTCGATCGCTTCGACCTCGTCCTCGTCCGGGTCGACCACGTAGAGGGCGAGGGGTTCCGGGGTGCCCTTGGCCTGCCGGGGGAAGTATGCGGCGCAGCCGTAGGCCGGATCCGGCGGTTGCCCTTGGACGGTCCGGACCGTCCGCTTCTGGTGCCACATTTTGAGAGCCAGGTCACTGCTGATGTTCCCGGATCGTCCTTTCGCCTCTGCGACGACCCACCCCCCGTGCTGCTTCTCACCGAAGAGGTCCGCCCTCTGCTTCGTGCCAGCGGCGAATTGGAGGTTGTAGCGGAGCGAATACCGGTCCACGTGCATGAGGAAGCGGACGTCCATCGCCTGTTCGCTGAAGATTCCCGTCATGGCTTGGCCGAGTGCGTAGGACAGTGCACCCTTCTCCGACCGGTCGAGCTCGCGGGCCAGGTCGGAGCGGGCGATCCGACCGGTCGGCGTCCGCCGCACGTACGCGGGGACGAGTGCGACGCGGTGGAGCCATTCGTACACGGACGACAGGCCGTGGGCGGTGCGATCTCCCGGTGCGCGGCCGGTCACGAACAGGGCATGCGCGAGGGCGTCGGCGGTGAAGACAAGACGGTCGGGTGACGGGATGGGTGGAGTGAACTTCTCGGCCCGGTACCAAACCTCGAACTCATTAGGATGCACTGCTGTCCCCCAATGGTCTTCCGGGCATTCGGATTCCAGCGCGAGTGGGTCGAAGGCCGGGTTCAGGCCCCGATGTAGATGAAGCCGGCCCAGTGCTCCGGCCCGGCGAACGGGTGTTCGTCGGGCTCATGGAAGGCGATGACCTCGAAGCAGCCGTCGAGCACGTCCGCCGGAGGCCACGCGGCACCGGTCCGGCGCAGCTCGGTGAGGTGGGTCCGGATCTGCGCCGTGGTGGCGTCGCGCAGCCACTGTTGGGCACGGCGCAGTGCTTCGGGCGGGGCGAGGTCGGAGCGGATTCCTTCGTAGAACCCGAGCATCAGGATCAGGCAGGCGTCGTCGGGGACCGGCCACAGGGTGGCGATCACCCCGGCCACACCCGCCTGGAGCAGCGCGGTCGGGAAGCCGATGACCTCGTCCGGCATGTCCTTCCCCACGACGCCGGAACGGCAGGCGGACATCACGACGAGTCGCGCCCGCAGCCGGCGACCGAGCAGCTCCGCCATCGTGAGGGCGTCGCCGTCGGTCAGGATCAGGGCGCTTGCCAGGGGATCCTCTGGCACCGACCGGGCATGGCCGGCGAAGTGGACGACTGCCGTGCGGCCGAGCGCCGCGAGCAGGGCCTCGCGAGCGCCACCGGTGCGGGCCTCGGCGCCGTCCAGCACCCGGCCGCTGTCGAGAGCCGTGGAAGCGAGCCGCGCCTCGACGGCCGCATGCCGTAGTTGCGGCGCTCCACCTTGGCCGCCGATTGCGAGACCCTCCTGGGCGGTCTGTCCGTGGGCCTTGGCCGTGGCTGCCGCCAGAACGCGCGCGTTGGGTGCGTGGCGGATGTCGACGACATCCAGTGCTGTCACCCCGGGCCGGCCTGGCAGCCCTGCCGCGTGCAGTGGCAGCAGTCCCAGGTGGCCGCCGGCCAGGAACACCACCGGACGGCCGTCACCGGCCACCGCGTCTGTCACCGGGCCCATGACCCGGCGGCCCAGATCGGCGAGGAGCGAGGGAAGGAGGGCACGAACCGTCGTGGCGGGCGCGCGGCTCAGGGTGGTGGCGGCGCCCGCGGCCCAGGCCTGGGTCAGGTCCGGCAGCGGTACCGGGTCGAGTCGTGGCCCGTCGTCGGTGCCGCGGACGATCAGCGCGAGACCGCTCCACTCGGTGGCGATCAGGTGCACCTGTATGACGTCCCCGGCAGAGCCGGCGCCCACCGAGCGGGCGGTGCCGGCGCGTTCGAGCTGGTCGCCGACCTCCTCGAGCTCACGTACCAGGGCCGGCACCTGCCAGCCGTCGGAACTGAGCAACGCCCCTGGGGTGCCGGACTGTTCGGCACCCAGTCGGTTCAGCCTCAGCGTGAGCCGGTTCCAGCGTCTGACCAATTCGTCGTGGCCACTGCTCTCGGCCAGCTCCAGTTGCCGGGGCCGCAGGTCGAGCACCCTGGTCAGCTCGGTGGCGCGAGCGGTCTCCACCAGCTCCACCGCGCCCGCCAGGTCACCGGCGCGGGCGGTCGCGTACGCGGCGAGCATGGGCAGGTCGCGGTCCCTCCTCAGCCAGGTCTGCCGTTGCCGCCCCAACGGCTGGCTCTGTACGAGGATCCTGCGCGCGGTGGCCCCGACGGCGAAGACCTCCGCCGTCTCCGCCCAGCGTGAGCGGGCGGCCAGCTGCCGGCCGATCTGCCCGGCAAGGTGGACGGCGACCTGGGGTGACCATCCGGGTCGGTACGTGAGTGCCTCCCGCGCCTGGGTGAACGCCTCCTCGGCGGCCGCCTCGTCGCAGGCGAGATCGGACACCAGAAGGAGGCTCTGGGCCAGGCCGGCCTGGTACAGGGGGCGGAACGGCGAGTCCGGGCCGATCAGGTCGAGTGCCCGGCGGATGTGGGTTCCTGCCGATTCCGCAGGGGCGGCTTCGCGGCGGTGGGCCGCCACCGACTGCTCCGCGTTCGCGAGGTTCACCAGCCTGCGGGCCAGTCGCGACGACCCCGCAGGTGTGAGCGCGACAGCGAGTTCGGCCGCCTCGAGAGCCTCCGGGAGATCCTCGTCGCCACGGCCGAGCTCGTTGGCACGGGTGGCCAGGGCGGTGCTCAGATTGGTGAGGAGGCTCGGCAGTGTGCTCGCCTGCGGGAGGGCCTGCTGACGGGCGGTGCGGAAGAGTCGGATCGCAGTGTCCAGGTCGGCGGGGTCACCGCTGACCTCGAAGCGGTTCAGACGGGCGCTCCCCAGCGTGCCGAGCGCCTGGGTGTGCGAGTAGCTTCCTTCGTCCGTGTCGATCACCTCCTCGAGGAGGGCGATCGCGGTCTCCAGATCGGCCAGCTGTCCGTTGTGCTGGAACCGTCGGCGGTAGAGGACGGCGAGGGTGTTGCGGCCGACCAGCGGCGGCTGGCCTGCCCGTGTCGACGACTCGTCGGTGATCCGGATCGCCTCGTCGAGCAGCTCGGGCTCTCCGGTCCGCTCGTGCTGGATCACGAGGGCCTCCGCCAGCACGCTGCCGAATCCGGGTTCGGCCTGGTGGGCGGTGCGCAGCAGGCGCACCGCCTCGTCGAGGTCGGCCGAGGTACCGTCACTTATGCTCACGTGAAGCATGAGGGCGTGTGCCCGGTTGACCAGGAGCTCCGTCTCCGCGTCCGCGCCAGTGTGCGCCGTCAGGGCGAGTGCCTGGTCGAGCGCCGCCGCGTCCGACGCCTTGTCGGCCCGGCTCAGCAGCATCCGCACGCGGGCCGATCGCAGGTGACGCTCGTCCTGGGCGTCACCTTGTTCGGCGGCGGCCTCGGACGCGGCGGACACGCGCTGCACCAAAAACCAGATGTCCTCGGTCGGGTGCCGGAGGTACGCGTCGATGACCGCGTGGAACATCGACAGCCACTGGCCGTGCTGACCCGGCGTTGCCTCTGCCCTGGCCACCGCGTCCGCCACTCGGGCCGGGTCGCCGAACTCCACGGAGCAGATGAGGACGCGCCAGCGAAGAGTTGCGGCCGCCTCGGGGTCGACCGCCGAGATCTCGTCCAGCGCCGCCTCTGCCTCGCGCATCGCGGCGGGCCGGTAGCCGGCCGCCTGGCCGGACGTGGCGATGTCGACCAGGTCGATCAGCCACGGGATTCGCACGTCGGGATCGAGGGTCAGCTCGAGCGCCCGGCGCATTGCCGCCACGGCCTCCTCGCGGTCGCTGCCGTCTCCCTCCCGGTGTTCGGCCCGCTGGTCGAGAACCGTCGCCAGGCTGCGGTGCAGCATCCCGAGATCCACCTCGGGACCGCTCTCGACCAGGGCGCGATGCAGTTCCACGGCCCGGTCCAGTGCGAACTCCTCGTAAGGGGAGTCGAACGCGTCCATGTACCCCGTGATCAGCAAGGCCCGCATCTCGTCGAGCGTCCCGGGCGGGGCGTCGGCCGGGGCCAGCCGCAGGACCACTTCGAGCAGGCCCACCAGACGCATACCGTCGTCCGGCGACCACTGCTGCGCCTCGATCTGCAGGTGCCGGGCCAGGTGCTGGAAGGCGCGGTCGCTGAGTGAACCTCCCTCCCACATCTGGTAGTACGCCATCCGACGGCCCGCGCGGAAGGCGTCGAGCCGGTCCGCCCGCCACTGCTTCTGAGGTTGAGGGTGGTCGGCCACCTGCTGCGCCAGTGCCGCGCGGACCTCGTCGGAGCCGAGACCGGGGAAGCCCACGAACAGAACCTCCTCCTCCGCCTGCGTCCGCGCGTGCACGAATGCGTCCAGCGCCAGCATCGCCTCGTACCGATCACGGAGGGCCATCTCCTGGACGGCCCGAACCGGGCTGATCTCCGAGGCCCGGTCCAGCAGTCGTGCCACGAACTGCCAGCGGAGCCGCTCATGCGGCGTGTCACCCCGCAGGGAGGTGTGCACGTACGCGCGCACCGCGTCCTCCAAGAGGACCGGGTGTTCGGTGAGATGCGCGGCGATGTCGTCGACCCCGGGCATGGTGTGCAGCTCGTCGAGCAGGTCGACTGCCCGCAGCACGAGGACCCGGTCACGGCCGAGCACGGAGTTGCCCTCGGTGCGGAACCTGCGTAGTGCGAGCAGCCAGCCCTCGGCCCGTCGCCGCTCGTCGGGGTCCGCGATCTCGTCGACCAGTTCGGCGAGCACCGCGTCGGCACTCTCCTCGACCAGCGGGACGTACCCGGAGACGGCCGACACGACCGCCAGGTCGTCGTGGGCGGAGTCCTGGGAGATGAGGCTGCGCGCGACCTGTTCCAGCACGGCCCGGGCGGGAGTGGTCTCCGCGGCCCGGCGCAGCAGTTGCGTGACGGTCCGCAGCCGGTGGACGGTCACCGGGTCCGACTCGTCCTCGACCAGGATCTCGGCGAGTCCGGCGACCACCCCGTGCATCAGGTACGGCCGGGCCTCCATCATCCAGCGCCGGTCGATCCACCGGGGCAGGTTGAGCATGTCGTTCAGGAGGTCGCAGTACCAGGCGGTGTCGGCGTCGAATCCGGCCTCGTCCTTGAGCGGGGTGGCGTCGCCGAGCGCGATGTCGACGTCCGCGTCGATCGTGCCCTGCAGCAGCCGCCGGTGGTTGACGAAGCGGGCCCGTGAGTCCTCGTCGCCCCGTGCGGCGGCGACACCCTCGTACAGCGCGATGAGCTCGATCGCCTCGGTGGTGACCAGCTGCGGATGGTCGAGGATCAGCTGCCGTGTCTCGACCCAGCTCGGGGCCTCGTAGATGCCACGGACGAACTCGTGGAGCGCCGCCTCGTACTCGTTCGATGCTGTCGGAATCACGATCACCTCCACGATCGGTGCAGGTAGCTCAGGCCGGTGGGCGGCAGGCCTCGCCGCAGGAACGTGGTCAGAAGGCGGCCGGCCATCACGTCCTGTGCCGGATCCGCGGGCGGCGGCCAGTGCACGGCCGCGAAGAGGTCGAACCGGTGCAGGTCGGTGGCTGCCACCACGAGGTCCCCGTAGGTGCGGGCGGCCGAGAGCGCGACGCCGTAGTACGAGACCGCGCACACGATCGGTGAGAGCAGGAGCATCCACCAGGCCAGGGGCACGTAGAGCAGCAGTACGAGCCCCCAGAGGAATGAGCTGGTGGCCGTCTGCAGGGTGGCGCGGGCCGCGGTGAGTTCGGACCGCTCGCCGTCGTCCAGCAGCAGCCACACGTGCGGCCAGCAGACGACGGGATCGATCCCGTACCGGTTACGGGGCCGGTCCTCCGCGGCGCGCAGGATGTTGCCGAGCCGCGTCGGCATCACCGAATCGCGGTGGAGGGGCACCGAAGCCAGACGCTTCTCCAGCCGTGCCAGCCGCTGCCGCCCGGAGGCGTCGAACGGGGTCGTCGCGTGCGCACGGTACAGCTCCGTGACGGCTGCGCGATCGGCCTGCCAGCGCGCGATCCGACGCCGGACGAGCGGTTTCGCGGCCCAACCGGACCAGTACCCCTCGAGCAGCCGGAGCAGCGGCACGGACACCTGCCGTCCGATGACGCCGAGCGCGTACACGACGACTACCAGCAGCACCACGAGCGCGAGTTGCTCGGAGGCCTCGAGCCGCGTCAGCTCCGCCGAACGTTCCCGCCACTGGCCGGGCTCCAGACCGGAGAGACCGTGCCGGTGGTACGTCCATGCGGACCAGCCGGCGAGCAGGACCAGCAGCGGACCGCCGAAACCGGCCGAGCCCCGCTCTCCGAACTTGCCGCCCAGCCCTTCCCAGAAGGCGGTCAGCACGCTACGAGGGGGACATCGTGCTGGGAGCAGCGCGGCACGGCCTCGCCCGCGTCGAAGCGGAACCACTCCTGGTCGCCCTGCGGGCACACGTAGCGCGGAGGCAGCATCGGCTCCGGGTCACCGGGCAGCGAGTCGTACACGCGATACTGCGGATCGCCCGCGAGACGGCCGCGCATCACCCGACGCACTGCGTCGCGTTCCGAGAGCAGCGCCACGAGGTCGGCGCGCACGGGCTCACCCGCCTCGGCGCGGGCCAGCAACCTGACCAGAAGCGGCCGGAACTCGGCCGCGCCGTCGCCGAGTATCTCGTCGAGGTCCCGGGCGATCGACCGCCCGACGCTGATCAGCTCCTGATCGTCCACGGGCAGCACTCTGCCACAACCAGGCCCGCCCGGAGGGCAGTTCGGAAACTGGATCGGTGCCCGATCTCCAGACCTGCAAGGTGAGTTGAACATGCCGCGCACATGCCATCAACCCGGCGGGGAGAAGCAGGGGTCGGGCCGCTTCCGTTGCGGCCCGACCCGGGCCGGGGGACCCCCAACCGGCTCCCGGCCGCGGCCGGGACGCCCCAGGACGTGCCGACCGGTGCGCCGAACACTTCCAGGCGGTGGACCGGCCGGGCGAGCCGACTTCCGCCAGCCGGAAGCGCAGGGCCTCCGGGCCGGGGCGCTCACGTTTGGTTAACGTCTCGCTGACGTGCGGAAACGCGGACGGAGTGTGGTTGACTGGCCGGGACGTCCGGCCTGTTGGGGTGCGCCCGGGGGCGGTGCGGGATGTCGGGGAATCGTTGAGGTTTGCCGTCAGGGGGAGCGATGCGGGCGCTCGCGGCCGTGGGGGACGCGCGGCTGGAAGCGGACGGGCTGGTGCTGCGCCGTCCGGTGCCCGGGGATGCGCCGCTGGTGTACCGCGGGACACGGGATCCGCTGGTGCGGGAGTTCCTGCAGGCGGTGATCCCGCACCTGGACCTGGCGGCCGCCGAGCGCTGGCTGGCCGAGGTGCCGCCGCAGCTGTGGACCGGCGGCAGGGCGGCGTACTTCACCGTGGTGCTGGACGGAGAGCCCGTCGGATGGGCCGAGTTGGTCAACCTGGACGCGGCGGACGAGAGTGCGGAGGTGGCGGTCTGGCTGCTGCCGGAGCACCGCCGGATGCGGACCGCCACCGGTGCGCTGCGGCTGGTCTGCCGCTTCGGCTTCGAGTGGCTGGGCCTGCGCCGGATCGACGCCTTCGCGGCCGCCGACAACATGGCGAGCCAGGTGATGGGTGCCGCGATCGGGTTCCGGCGGGCCGGCTACCGCCCGGCGCTGTTCCGCAGTTCCCGCACGCAGCGGCTGCACGACGCGGTGCACGCCACCCTCGTCCCGGACGACCTGTGCTGACCGGGGCGCGTACGGAGCAGGACCGGGACGGGCTCCGACCGAACCGGTGAGCAATCCGGGCGAGGCACCCCGGTGGGCCGCCGGACGAGGAAGCGGACAAGGAAACGGGCAAGCGCGCGGGCAGGCAACTGCCCGGCAGGGCACGAGGAGTGACGCATGGCAGATGGCATCCGACTGGAGTCCGGCGGCCGCGGTGAGCTGCTGATCGCCGTCGACGGCACGTTCCGGGCGATCGGCACGGACGGCGTGGAGCGCACCGGGCGGGTCGACGCCGCGCTGGTGCGGCGGGTGCTGGGCGGTCTCGGGGACGCCCCGTCGCCCGTCGAGGACCCCACGGCGGCGCGGCGGTTGACGGTCGTCGGGCAGCCCGGCCGCCCCGGCCGGCAGTGGACCGACGGGACGGCGGCGCCGGTGCCGGCGGCGGCCGCCGTGCTGGACGCGCTGCTCGACCAGCTGTTCGCCGAGCCCGGCGCCCCCGTGGCGCTGGGCGGGGCGCTGGCGCTGGCCGCTCCGGTGGCCCGCGGTGCCCGGACGGCCGCGGCCGTCGGTGCGGTGGGCGGCCGGGCCGCGTACGCACTGGTGAACGAGGACGGTTCGTTCGGTCTGACCGCGCTGGACGACGACGAGGCGCTGGGCGGCTCGGACGCGGACGCGGGGCTGCTGCCGACGGCGGTGGCGCTCGGTACGGCGGCGGGCCGGTCGCTGTTCGCGGTCGGCGGGGCGGACGGCTCGGTGCAGGTCTGGGACGCCGTCACCGGGCAGGTCGCGCACGGCACCACGGGCGGCGAGGGCGCCCAGGCGGTGGCCGCGGCGGTGATCGGGGACGTCCCGGTGGCGTTCTCGGCGGGTCAGTCCGGCGACCTGCGGGCGATGCGCGCGGACAACGGCCGGGTGCTGGGCGCGCTGCCGACCGGGGGCAACGGCGCCACCGTCCTGCGGGCGGCGCACTGCGCCGGGCTCGACCTGCTGGCCGCGGCCGGGGCGGACGGCGCTGTCCGGGTGTGGAACACCGCGGACGGCGAGCAGCTGCACCTGCTGGTCGGCCACCGGGGCGAGGTCCGCGCCCTCGCGGTGCTCTCCGTCGACGACCAGGCGGTGCTGGCCTCGGCCGGCCAGGACCGCCGGATCCGGCTGTGGGACCTCGCCACCGGCCAGCCGGTCGCCGAGCTGGACGGCCACACCGGCACCGTGACCGGCCTGGCCTTCCTGGAGCTGGACGGCCGCCCCGTGCTGGCCTCCTGCGCGCTGGACGGCACCGTACGGACCTGGGACGTGTACGACGGCCGTCCGCTGCGCGGCTGGCCGGCGGGCGAGTGGCTGACCGCGCTGGCCGTCGACGGCGCCCGGCTGCTGGTCGGTGACGAGCACGGCGGGATCACCGCGTGGGACGCCGCCACCGGTGCGGCACTGCAGACGCCCCCGCTGGGCCGGACGGGCACCCCGGTCACCGCGCTGTCCCGCGGCGAACTGCTGGGCCGTGCGGTGCTGGTGGCCGGGTTCGGCGACGGCACGGTGCTGTGCTGGGACGCGCTGACCGCCACCCGACTGGTGGAGGTGCCGGCCGACGGCGGCCCGGTGAACTCGCTGGACGTCACCGCGGACGGCCCGGACGGTCCGCTGCTGGTGTGCGGCACCGCCGCCGGGGCGGTGCGCGCCCACGTGCTGCGCGACGGCACCCCGTACCCGCTGCCCACCCCGCACGCCGGGCCGGTCGCCGGGCTGGCGTTCACCGCGGAGGAGCCGCCGCTGCTGGTCTCCGCCGGGCGGGACGGGGTGGTCGCGGTCCGTGACGCGGCCACCGGTGAGCCCCGGCTGCGCTTCGACACCGGGTACCCCGGGACGTCCGCGCTGGCGGTCACCCGGGCCGGCGGGCAGCAGATCCTGGCCACCGTCGGCGCCGATCTGACGGTGCGGCTGTGGCACGGCGGCAGCGGCCGGCCCGGTCCGGTGTGCGCGGGGCTGGCGCTGCCCGCCGAGGTGCTGGCCTTCGGCCTGCTGGGCGGGCGTCCGGTGGTGATCGCCGGGGCGGCGGACGGCACCGTGCTGGCCTGGTCGGTGGAGGACGGCAGCCGGATCGCGGAGCTGACCGGTGGCGGCGCGGCGGTGCGCTCGCTGGTGGCCCGGGAGTTGGACGGCGAGGCCCTGCTGGCGGCGGGCGACACGGCGGGGACGCTGCGGCTGTGGCACCTGGCGAGCGGCAGCCTGCTGAACGAGGCGGCGCTGGAGGGCGCGCCGCTGGCGATCGAGCTCGACGAGGCGGGGGTGAGGATCGTCACCCCCGGGGGCGCCATCTCCCTCTGAGGATCTGACAACCGCTTAGTAATATGATGTCCATCTTGCCGGGGTACCCTCCGTTTTCAGATGCATGACAAGAACACGGTGGGGGAAGCGGTGAACTTCCGGCTGCTCGGAGCGGTATCGGCAGACGGCGCGGACGGGGAACTGCGGCTCGGTCCGGAGAAACGGCGCAGCCTGCTCGCCCTCCTGCTGCTGCGCCGCAACCGCGCCGTCTCGGTGGCCCAGTTGACCGAGGCGCTGTGGATCGCCGAGCCGCCCGCCAACGCCCGGACCGTGGTGCAGAGCCACGTGTCCCGGCTGCGGGCGCTGCTCGTCGAGGCGCGGGTCGACCTGGACGAGGTGCACCTGGCCACCGCCGGGGACGCCTACACCCTGCACCTGCCGGACGGGCTGGTGGACGTCGAGCGCTTCGACGCGCTGGTGGCCGCCGCCCGCGCCGAGCGGCACTCCGCCGACGTGGTGGACGCGCTGGAGCGGGCCCTCGGTCTGTGGCACGGCCCGGCACTGACCGGGACGGTGGCCAGCCCGCCGCTGGAGGCCTGGCGGCAGACTCTGGAGGAGAACCGGCTCGCCGCGGTCGAGACACTGGCCGAGCACTACCGGCTGCTGGGGGAGCCGGCCAGGGCCGCGGAAATTCTACGCGCGGAGACGGTGGAGCACCCGCTGCGCGAGTCACTGGTCTCCGCCCTGATGCTGTCCCTGTTCGGCGCCGGGCGGCAGTCCGACGCGCTCGACTGGTACCACCGCACCCGCGAGTCGCTCGCCGACCGCCTCGGCGTCGACCCGGGGCGGGCACTGAACGCCGCCTACGAGCGGATCCTGCGCGGCGAGGGCGCCACCACCGCCGGCGAAGCCCCGGTCGCCGTCCTGCCGGAGCCGGTGCCGGTCCGGGTACCCGAACAGCGCGCACCCGAACCCGAGCCGCTGCCCGCCGTCGACCTGCTGCCCCGCGCCCCGCGCGGCTTCCACGGCCGGGAGGCGGAACTTGCGGCCCTCGGCGACGCCGCCCGCAGCGCCCCCGACGGCGCCATCGCCCTGGTCACCGGACCGGCCGGGGTCGGCAAGACCGCACTCGCCCTGCACTGGGCGCACCGGCACGCCGCCC
Organism: Kitasatospora sp. NPDC048365; assembly: GCF_043200835.1. NCBI lineage: Bacteria > Bacillati > Actinomycetota > Actinomycetes > Kitasatosporales > Streptomycetaceae > Kitasatospora > Kitasatospora sp. NPDC048365. Next base: position 41,909 of record NZ_JBICYJ010000040.1, on the reverse strand, counting down.
GCTTTCCCGACGGCCTGCTCTTCGCCGACCTCGGCGGCCCCGGCGACCGCCCCGAACGCGACGTCCACGAGGTGCTCGCCGAGCTCCTCGCCGCGCTCGGCGCCGCCCGGGAGGACCTGCCCGACGGCGCCGCCGCCCGCAGCGCGCTCTACCGGCGGCTCACCACCGGCCGCCGGGTCCTGGTGGTGATCGACAACGCCTGGGACGTCGACCAGGTCCGCTCGCTGCTGCCCGGCGGGACGGACGCCGTCGCCGTGGTCACCAGCCGGCACCGGATGCTCGGCCTGCTGGTCTCCGAACTCGCCCGTCCCGTCCCGGTGTCGGTGCTGGGCCAGGACGAGTCCACCGCGCTGCTCGCCCGCGTCCTGGGCCCGACCCGGATCGCCGCCGAACCCGCGGCGGCCCGCGAACTCGCCCGGCTCTGCGCGGGGCTGCCGCTCGCCCTGCGGATCGCCGCCGCCAAGGTCTCCGCCGACCCGCGCCGCCAGATCGCCGCCCTGGTCGGCCAACTCCGCCACGAGCAGCGCCGACTCGCCGGCCTCGCCGCCGAGGAGGTCAGCGTCACCGCCGCGCTGCGGCTCTCCTACGAGCAGCTCCCGCAGCCCGCCGCCCGCCTCTTCCGCGCCCTCGGCCACCTGCCGGGGCCGGTGATCGACGCGTACACCGCCGCCGCCCTCGGCGACCTCGACCCGGGCGCCGCCGCACAGGCCCTCGAACAGCTCGCCGCCACCCACCTGATCACCGAGACCGACGGCGGCCGCTACACCCTGCACGACCTGGTGTGGCTGTACGCCCGGGAGCTGGGCGACCGGGCCGGCCCGGTGGAGCGGCGCCTGGCCCGGGAACGCCTCGCCGACCAGTACCTGTTCACCGGACTCGGCGCCGCCGAGGCCGCCGAACCCGGCAGCCAGCCCTGCTTCGTCCCCGCCCCCGGCAGCCACCGGCCGCGCGCCACGGCCGAGTTCACCACCGCCGAGGAGGCGCTGGCCTGGCTCGGCGCGCACCGCGAGCCGCTCGCCACGCTGATCGCCACCGCCGACCCCGCCCGGGCCTGGCGGCTGGTGCTCACCCAGTGGCCGCTGATCCTGCGCCGGGTGCGGGACGGCTGGGTACCGCTGCTGCAACACGCCCTGGAGGCCGCCGCCGAGGCCGGCGACCCCGACGGCGAGAGCCAGGCCCGGGCGCTGCTCGGCTGGGTCCTGGTCTCCAACCGCCGCCTGCCCGAGGCGCAGACCTGCCTGGCCCCGGCCGCCGACCTCGCCCAGCGGGCCGGCAACCAGGTCGGCCGGGCGGTCGCCCTGATCAACCTGGCGCTGGTGCAGGCCGAACTCGGCGACCCCGCCGCGGCCGGCGCCGGACTCGCCCAGGGCCTGGAGATCGCCCTCGCCGTCGACCACCGGCACACCGTCACCCTCGCCCTGCAGCACCTCGCCCGCCACATGCTGGCCACCGGCCGCCCCCGGCAGGCCGTCGAACACGCCCAGCACGGGCTGGAGCTGACCGCGGACGACGGCCCCGAGGTCCGACGCGTGCTGCTGCACACCGTCTGCGGCGAGGCGCTCACCGGCCTCGGCCGGCACTCCGAGGCCCGCGTCCGGCTGCTGGCCGCCCTGGCCGAGTCCGAGCAGCTCGGGCACGACCAGGCCACCGCCGAGGTCCTGCGCGCCCTCGCCGGCGCCGAGGACGCCGCCGGACTGGGCCGGTCCGCCGCCGGCCGGCGCCGCCGCGCCGACGAGATCAGCCCGGGATGAGCGGGACGGACCGGCGCCGGCCCGGTGCGGCCGGGCACGTGGGCGGCGAGCTGCGGAAATCGGTTGACCAGACGTTAGCGATGCGCATGCGGGGCGCAAGTGGCGTGGGGGAGTCTGGGAGGGTGCGGCCGCCGTGGGTTTCCCGGTGGCGCCCGTGGCACCGCGTCCGCTTCTGCTCACCCGGTCGCCCCGGGGGCCCGGAAGTCCCTTGCCGCCCGAACCACGGGGCAGAGTCAGCGGGAGGGGTGTCCGGGGATGGCCGGCGAATCGGTGTGGATCGACCTCGACGAGGTCCAGGCGTCAGCCAAGACGATCATGGGATTGCTGAAGGAGCTGGAGGGCCCGGCCAACCAGCTGGAGGCGGTCTTCAAGCAGGTCCAGGCCTCGGTCTACGGCACCGACCTGCTCGGCAAGTCGCTGCAGGGATCCGGCTCCTCGGTCGGCGGCCTCGCCCAGCACCAGGAGCAGGTGCTGGAGGGCATCAGGGTGCTGATGCGCAACGCCTCCGCGATGGGCGAGAACCTGCTGACCATGGCGGCGCGCCACTCCTCCAACGACGAGCAGGTGGCGTCCGCGCTGTCGGGGATCAGCGGCACCGGGGCGATGCCCGCCTCGCCGGTCGCCATGAGCCTGCCGTCGGGGACGGTGCCCACCCTCCCCACCCGGGTCGGCGTGAGCCTGCCGGACGAGGTCGCCACCGCACCGCTGGCGATGCCCGTCGGGAGGACCCTCCCGGACCTCGACCCGGTCGCCCCGCCCCCGCCGGTCGCCCCGGTCAGCGTCCCCGACGCCGGAGTCGGCTACCACGACCCCGACGCGCCGGACCTGGACTACAACGACCACCCGAACCCGCTGTTCGTGGACCGGCCGCACGGGGGCGGCGGCGGACGCATGCTGATCTGATCCCGAATCCCGAGGAGGTCCCGACGACCTCCCGCCGACCGGCCCGGGCGGCGACGGCCCTGCGTCGAACCACCCGACGCCGAGGACCGCACGCCCGGCCGGCCACCACCACGCCCTTGGCACCCCCAGCCCCGACGGGCCGTCACCGGACCACACCGGTGACCGGCCCCGCCGAACCGTCACCGACACCTTCCGGAGAGCCTCCCGCCATGATCGAGCTGCCGGCCGACCTCGCCGAAGTACTCAAGACCGTGCAGAGCAACGAGAACGGCGCGGACATCGCCTTCCCGGACGGCGACGAGGAGCTGCTGGCCCGGCTCGCCGAAGCCTGGGACAAGTGGAACGAGGTCGCCGGCACCCACGTCCAGGCGATCGCCCAGGCCGCGCAGCGCGCGATGTCCAGCATGTCCGGACCAGCCGCCGACAGCTTCCAGCAGTACCTGGAGAAGTTCGCCGCCGGCGACGGCTCGCACGTCGCCACCACCCTGCAGGCCGGACACGGCCTCGCTCAGAGCCTGCACGGCGCGACCCGGGCGCTCACCGGCACCAAGAACGAGATGATCCGCGAACTCCAGTACGCCAAGGAGTACATCGAGCAGAACCCGGCCGGAAAGAACGACGACATCGCCCAGTCCGAGGGCATCAAGCAGGCCGCCGCCACCTACCACCAGTACATCGGCGAGGTCGGCAGCGGCGTCGACGGCATGCTGCGCACCAGCGCCGGCCACATCGCCGACATGACCGGCATGGGCAAGACCTGCACCCTCAACGGCGCGGGCGGCTCCGGCGGCGGCGCCGGTGGCGACGGGACGCTGAGCACCCGCACCGCCGTGGACGGCCGCCCCGCCCTCGCGATCGACCCGCGGACCGGACTGCCGATCCCGCACGGCACCGCGATCGACCCCGTCACGGGCCTGCCGCTGCCGCCCGGAACGGCGATCGACCCCACGACGGGCCTGCCGCTGGCGCCGGGTACGGCGATCGACCCGGCCACCGGCCTGCCGATGAACGCCGCCGCCGGTACCGCCCCCTTCGCCATGCCCGCCCCCAACCCGATCGGATTCGACGGGTCCGGCGGTGAGGGCGGCGGTGGCGGCGGGGGCGGATCGTACGGCGGTGGCGGCGGCGCCTACGGTGGCGGTGGCGGTGGCGGTGGCGGTGGCGCCTACGGCGGTGACAGCGGGTCGGACACTCCGAGGCTGAAGCCGTTCACCCCGCTGACCCCCACCCAGCTGGACCTCGGCGGCGGCGCCGGCGTCGGCGCCGGCACCCCGACCTTCACCCCGCTGCCGCTCAGCCCGAGCCACGGCTCGCTGAACCTCGCCGGAATGTCCGACCTCAACCTCGGTGGCGGCGCGGGCGGTTCGGCGCTCGGCACCGGCCTCGGAGTGGGCGCCGGACTCGGTGGCGGCCTGGGCGGCGGCGCCGGCGGATCCGGGGCCGGCGGGCTGTCCCCGTTCGGTGGAGCGGGCGGCCTCGGCAGCGCACTCGGCGGTGCGCTCGGTGGCGCCGGCGCCTTCGGCGGCGGGGCGGACGGCGTCGCCTCGGCGCGAGCGGGCGGCCTCGGCGCAGCGTCGGCCGGCGGCATGGGCGGCGCCGCGGCCGCGGCCGGAGCGATGGGCCGCGCCGGTGCGGCCGGTGGCGCGGGTGCCGGAGCCGCAGGCAGCGGGGCCCGGGCCGGCGGCGCCGCGGGCGGCATGGGCGGTGGCATGGGCCACATGCCCGGCGCCGGTGCCGGTGGGCGCGGCGGCGGGGGAGGCCGCAAGGGCAACCGCTTCCTCAGCCCCACCCGCTTCGGCACCGAAGGCGGCGAGGAGGAGGAGCTGCCGACCACGGACACCGGCATCCTCGGCCAGGCCGGCGACACCGTCCAGCGGGACCGCCGCTGGCAGCGCGCCCGCCAGGGCTGGCTGGACGACGCACGCGCCGACGGAACCTTCGCGGCACCCGTGGCCGCGGCCGCCGCGCCCGCCCCCGGACCGACCAGCGAGCAGACGGTCCTCAACCAGCTCGCCGGAGTGCTGCTCGGCACCCCGGCGGGCGGCGACGGCACCGAGTCGGCGACCGCGACCGAGTCGGCGACCGCTACCGCTACCGCGACCGGGACGGCCACCGTGAGCGGGACCGCGGCGACGGCCGCGGCTCCGGTCGAGCCGACGGTCCGTCAGGAGCGCGCCGCCACAGCAGTGGAACCGGCCGGCGACGAGGACGAGGGCTACCTGGAGCGCTCCCGGGCCGCCGCGGCGCGACGCGGACACCCCGACGCGCCGGCCGCCGCCACCCCGGCCGTCTCCGTGGCTGCCGCCCCGGCCACCCCGGGGGCCGCCGCCCCCGGCGCCCCGGCCGCGGAAGCCCCCGCCCGGCCCGCCCCGCTCCGCGAGGAGGGCGGCTACCAGGTCCCCAGCCCCTTCCTGCGCGCCGCACTCACCCGCCTCGCCGCGCCCGCCGCGGACTGAGCCGCGGACTGAGCCGCGCCCGCCCGCCGCACCCGCACTGACGAAGGAACACCGACACCATGAGCAACGACGAGCCGGCCTGGTACGAGGCCGAGGCCACCGCCCGGGTCGAACCCGCCCACCTGACCCGGGTGGAAGGCATGCGGATCGGCACGGTCGCCGCCGAGAGCGTCCCCGCCGAGCCGATGCTCCAGGCGCGCATGGCGGAGGTGCAGGCCGAACCGATGCAGCGGGCCCGGCTGGTCGACGCGATGCCCGCGGAGCCGACGACGCTCCGGGCCGCCGAGATGCAGGCCGAGCCGCTGCAGGCGATGAGCGGACGAGTGGCGGCGGAGCCGTTGCAGGCGATGTCCGGGACGGTGCCGGCGGAGCCTCTGCAGGCGATGAGCGGACGGGTCGCGGCCGAGCCGCTGCAGGCGATGAGCGGGCGAGTGGCGGCGGAGCCGTTGCAGGCGGTGTCCGGGACCGAGCGGCTGCAGGACGGGCTCACCGCCCGCACCGCGGTGGACGCCGTCGCCGCGGAGCCGCTGCGCCGGATGTCGGGCACGGTTCCGGCCCAGGCCGCGCAGCGCCTGACCGCGCCGGAGGCGGGCAAGCGCAGGGCCGCGTCCGGTGACGGCGGGGGAGGTGCCGGGCAGGGCTTCCGGGTCGACCCGGAGCAGTACCGGGCGGCGGTGTCGCCGCTGCTCGCCGCGTCCGAGCAGGTCCGTTCCCTCTACACCTCGTTGAGCGCCTTCCTGCCCTCGCTGGAGGCGCAGAACCCGTGGGGCAACGACGAGTCCGGCAAGAAGTTCGCCGAGGGTGAGAAGGGTTACCTGAAGTACAGCAAGGACACCCTGGAGGTCGTCAAGGGCCTGCCCGACGCGCTGAAGGGCATCGCCGACGGCATCAAGGCGATGGCCGAGAGCTACGAGAACGCGGACGAGTCGATCACCTCCGACTTCAACGGCATGGACACCGGCGCGAACCCGATCCCCCAGGCACCGACGCTGCCGAGCGCCCCGGTGAACAACCCCGTACACATCCCGGTGACTCCGCGGATCACTCAGAGCGGAAGGCACTGACCCCATGGCTGTCGAACTCCCCGAGCCCCTCCAGTGGGTGCTCCTGCTGCTCGCGGGCTGCCGTTGGCCGGAGGCGGACGAGGACCAGCTCCGCGACATGGCCGAACACTGCCGCAGGGCCGCCGAGGGCCTGAAGGACGCCACGCAGAGCTCCGACGCCGCCATCAAGCGCGCGCTCGACGGACAGCAGGGCGTCGCCGCCGAGGCGTTGAACACGTACTGGGCCAAGTTCGCCACCGGCAAGGGCACCCAGGACGACCCCGGCTACCTGCCCGGCGCGATCAACGCGCTCAACGGCATGGGCGACATGCTGGAGCAGGTGGCCAACTCCGCCGAGACCGCGAAGATCCAGATCATCGCGCAGCTCGGCATCCTCGCCTTCGAGCTCGCCACCGCCGAGGCCGAGGCCCCGTTCACCGCGGGCGCCTCGCTGCTCCAGGTGCCGGTGATGATCGGGGCCAGCCGGGCCGTGGTCTCCACCGTCCTGAAGACCCTGCTCAAGGAAATGCTCCAGATGGCGGCCAAGCAGGCCGCCCAGATGGGCGCGATCAACCTGCTCGCCCAGGGCATCGAACTCGCCGAGGGCCACCGCAAGAGCATCGACATGAAGGAGCTCGGCCAGAACGCGCTCGGCGGCGCGGTCGGCGGCGCCTCCGGCCACCTGATCGGCAAGGGCATCGGCGGCGCCGGCAAGAAGCTCGGCATGGAGGGCGCGCTGAGCTCCACCGCCGGCAAGATGGGCACCGGCGCGGTCGTCGGCGTCGGCGCAGACGTCTCCACCCAGCTCATCACCACCGGCAAGGTCGACAGCGAGTCCCTGCTCGGCTCCGGGCTCTCCGGCGGTGCGGGCGCGGGTCTGCACGCCGGCGCCTCTGCGATCAAGGGCCACGCCAACGCCCCCAAGCCGGCCGAGGTCCCGCACCTGGATCTGCCGAACACCGGTGGGTCGCACGACGGGCCGCCCACCTTCAACAAGCCCAGCACCTCCACGGGCGAGGCCGGCTACCACGGACCGACCGGCGGCAGCGGCTCCGGCTCCGGCACGCGGTCGCTCGACGGCGGGACCGAGACGGCCACAGGGGCGGGCGCCGGTTCGCACGCGAGCGCCGGGTCGGGTTCGGGTTCCGGGTCGGGTTCGGGCCTCGGTTCCGGTGCGGGTACGCACGCGGGCTCGGGCACCGGTACGGGGGCGAGCGCGGGCGACTCGAAGGTGAACGGGCTGAGCCCGTTCGGCTCGGGACGGTCGAGCGAGGCCCCGGCGTCCGCCGGTGGCAGCCACACCGCACCGCCGACCCACGAGGCGACGACCGGGGGCACCGGGAACGTCCCGCGCCAGGGCGGCCACGAGACGCCGACCGCGCACGAGCCGGCGCCCCGTCCGGAGGGTGCCGGATCGAACCACGGGCAGGCGGCTCCGCCGGCGGCCCACGAGTCGGTGCCGCGTCAGGAGACGGGTTCGCACGAGTCCGCCCCGCCGCGCCAGGAGCAGGCGCCGCGCCACGAGCAGTCGGTGCGCCCGGAGACGGCCCCGCCGGCCTCGCACGAGTCCGCGCCGCGTTCGGAGGGCTCCAGGCCGGGCCACGAGCAGGCGGTGCCACCGGCGTCGCACGAGCCGGCGCCGCGTCCGGAGAACACGGGGTCCCAGCACGGGCCGACGGCCCGTCCGGAGACGGCCCCGCCGACGTCCCACGAGTCCGCGTCGCCGCGCCACGAGCAGTCGCCCGGCCACGAGCAGTCGGCGCGCCAGGAGCAGGCGCCGCGCCACGAGCAGTCGGTGCGCCCGGAGACGGCCCCGCCGGCCTCGCACGAGTCCGCGCCGCGTTCGGAGGGCTCCAGGCCGGGCCACGAGCAGGCGGTGCCACCGGCGTCGCACGAGCCGGCGCCGCGTCCGGAGAACACGGGGTCCCAGCACGGGCCGACGGCCCGTCCGGAGACGGCCCCGCCGACGTCCCACGAGTCCGCGTCGCCGCGCCACGAGCAGTCGCCCGGCCACGAGCAGTCGGCGCGCCAGGAGCAGGCGCCGCGCCACGAGCAGTCGGTGCGCCCGGACGCGGCCCCGCCGGCCTCGCACGAGCCGGTGGGCCGTCAGGAGCAGCCCGCCCACGAGCCGGTGGCGCAGCGTGGCGATCACGAGCAGGTCCAGCAGGCCGCGCCCCGGCACGAGCAGCCGGCGCAGGAGCACGCGCCCGGCGGGCAGCCGGGCACGCACGCGCCGACCCCGGAGCACGCCGGCCAGGGGAGCACACCGCGGCACGAGCCCGCTGTGGAGCAGAACGGCGCCGGGAACGCTCCGCGCCACGAGCAGCCGCGGCACGAGCCCGCGACCGTGCACAACGGCCCGGAGAACACGCCTCGGCAGGAGCAGCCCAGCACGTCGGGCGGCCCGCGCCCGGCGGCGCACGAGCAGCCGCCGGCGGCCGACCAGGCAGCCGGGCATGCCAGCGGGCCGGTGCGGGGGAGTGTTCCGGAGTCGTCCGACGTGCCGCCGCAGCGCGGTGGCGCGGCGGTGCCCAACCTGTCCGGGATGCTCGGCGGCGCCGCGCACCTGGCCGGGTCCGGCGGCGACACGCACCTCGACGGCGGTACCCGGATCGCGGGCGGTCAGACCCAGACCAGGCCGGCGCCCGGGCCGGAGACGGTGCCGGGGCACGTCGTGCCCGACAACGCCGGGTCCACCGTGCAGCAGCCGGCGGGCACGCCGCCGATGTCGGGCGGGTTCATGCCCGGCCCGGTGGCCGGCGGCGGTGCCGCCCACACCCCGGGCGGCGGCAGCCGTACGCCGTCGGCCCACACCCCGACCGGCCCGGTGGGGTCGCAGCGTCCGGCGGAGCCGACCGCGCAGCCCGGTGGCGGCTCGATCCGCCCCGGCGCGGGCCGCACGTCCGACACCCACGTGCCGCCCCCGCCCCCGCCGCCGCAGCACCAGGCGGGCGGGACGTCGCGGACCCTCGGCGACCCGAACGCGTCCACGTCCCGTACCGGCCGCACCGGCGACGAGCACCTGCCGCCGCCGCCCCCGCCGCCGTCCTCGGGGAACTCCCGGCTGAAGCCGATCGACGAGCGGCCGACCCCGGACGAGCTGGCGCAGCTGCACCAGCACCCGGGCGGCCCGTCGCTGATCCACCCGCCGATGGCGGACGCCGCGGCGCTGGCCCAGTACAAGAGCGACAACAGGTTCAAGTTCGCGCTGCCCGACGACCTCCACCTGGCGGCGAACTCCCTGCCGCACCATGCGTGGGGGCGGCACGACTCCGGGGTCCCGACGCCGAGCGGCCGGCCGGACGTCAAGGTCAGCTCGTGGTCGCAGTCGTTCAAGTCGCACCTCGACCCGCTGACCTTCAAGGCTCTGCACACGGATGTCGCCGGCGCGATCACCCCGAATCTGCGCACCGCGCTCGGTGACGGCGCGGTCCTGTTCTCGGGCAACAAGGTGCTGGAGGCGGGGGGCAACGCGGACTTCCGTACGCAGGAGCACTACCAGCAGCAGGAGATCCGCCGCAACGTGCTGGAGCGCCTGGCCCGCCAGGACTCCGAGAAGACGTGGAGCCCGGTCGGCGAGCAGCGGGTGAACGACCACCTGAACGGTTCCACGTCCGCGATGGACGGCGTGAACCGGCTGCTGGGGGGCCACAACGGCCACCCCGGCTTCGACGGCATCGTGCTGGGTGAGTCGCACGGCCAGTCGCCGAGCTGGCGGTTCCTCAACGAGAACATGCACGATCTGAAGGCCGCGGGCGTCGACCGGGTCTACGTCGAGTCGCTCCGCGACGACGCCTTCCAGCAGCACCTGGACGCCTTCCAGCGTCCCGGGGGCACCATGTCGCCGAACCTGGAGCGGATGCTCCGCGCGTACGACCGCGAAAACAACTCCCCGGCCGGCCACGGCCTGTACGACACCGTGGTGCGGGCGAAGCAGGAGGGCGTGACGGTCCACGCGGTGGACGGCTACCCGGCGCGGACGCCGCAGGGTGTCCCGCATGCCATGCAGGAGCGTGCGCGGCTGCTCAACTCCTACATGAACCACGCCATTACGGAGGGCGGCGGGTCCGGCAAGTACGTGCTGGTCACCGGCAAGTCGCACGTCCAGGAGCACGCGAGCAGCAACGGCCACCGGATCCCCGGTGTGGCCGAGATGCTGGGCGTCCCGGGGGTACGGCTGACCGACAGCGGTCGGCCGAACCCGAACAGCGCACCGCACGACGCGTCCGCCGGCACCGCTTCCGGGAACATGCGGCTCGGCTACGTCGACCCTGCGACGACCGGGCACGACCCGGCGAACGCGGCCAACCAGCACGGCAACGGCGCCCCGCCCGCGCCGCCCGCCCCGCCGATGCCGCACCAGGGCGAGGGCGGCTCCTCGCAGTCGACCCGGAGTCTCGGGGGCGACGACACCCCGCCGCCTCCGCCTGCCACGCCGACCCAGCACAGCTCGGCCGGGTCCTCGCAGTCCGGCCACCAGACTCCGGCCGCGACGACACCGAACACGACACCTGCCCCCGGCCACAACGCGCCGTCCACCACCGGTCACACCACCCCGTCGACGACCGGCCACACCAACACGCCCGCCGCGGGTCAGCACAACGCGCCCGCCACCGGCCAGCACAACACGCCGTCGACCAGCAGCCACGACCAGTTCCTCGACCGGCAGAAGCAGGCGCGGGACGCGGAGCTGCAGGCGCTGTCCAACCGGACCCCGGTGCGCGACGCGGTGGACCAACTCGGCCGCGAGCAGCGGCCGGTGGCGACGCCGCCGGTCGGCGCCGACCGGCTGCGCCAGGACCTGCCGGGCATGACCCCGCAGGAGCGGGCCCGGGAGCTGGCGAGCCTGACGCCGGAGAACCGGCGATGGCTGGCGCGCGACCCGCAGACGGTGGACGCGCTGAAGAACGGGCTGCCCCCGAAGGACTTCGCCCGCACCGCGGCGGAGCTGATGGTGCACGTCGACCCGCGCGCCGAGCGCGCGGCCTCGGCGCGGCAGGAGGCGCAGCAGCAGATCGCCCGGATGCTCCAGGACCCGGAGACCACCGCGCGGCTGCTGAAGAACGGCGCCGACGTCGTGGTGGTCCCCAAGGACGTGCGGATGCCGGACGTCCCGGAGCTGAACAACCTGCGCGGCGTGCACAACAACTCCTCGGCGGGCGCCGGTCGCGGCTACGACGACATGCGCGGCTCCGGCGGACGCCACTCGGCGGTCACCGAGGAGAACCTGCTCGGCGAGCACACCCCGATCGGGCACGGCGGGCACTACGAGGACGGGTACTCCACCACCACGCACGAGTTCACCCACACCGTGCACCGCTTCGGTCTGGACGCGAACGACCAGAAGCTGATCACCGACACCTTCCAGCAGAAGCAGGGCGACCCGAACGCCGCCTGGCCGGACGGCCCGCGCCACGACGGCAGCGGGAAGCCGGTCGACAACTACTCCTCGCGCGACGAGCAGGAGTACTTCGCGCAGGTCACCAACGCCTACCTGGGCAACAACCACGGCACCGACCCGTACACCGGCCAGCCTCGCAACAACGGCGCGGACTGGGTGCGGCAGAACGAGCCGGCCGTGCTGCCGCTGCTGGAGCGGCTGTACGGCAAGGACCCGGGCGCGGTGCACAGCGGGCCGGCCAACCCGGTGCACGCCACCGCGGCCGAGAACCACATGTACGAGGGCTTCCGGGAGTTCATGGACCAGGTCGACGGCAATGGGAGCACCCCTCCGGCCCACCAGCCGCCGACCACGCCGCCGCCCGCCCCGCCGGCGGCCAACCCCGGTCAGCACGGCGGGAGTTCCTCCCACCTGCCCCCGCCGCCGCCGAAGGCGCCCGGCTTCGGCAGCAAGCCCGCGGCCGCCGACGACGGCTACTCGCACAAGATCGACGGCGAGAAGACCTTCGACGCGATCAAGGACTTCCTGCCGGACTCCGCGGAGTTCGACAAAGTCAAGGACAGCCTGAAGAAGTACGAGCGGTCCGCCCTGATCGACGGCGACACCGACGCGATCATGCACGCGTACGAGCAGCAGAAGCAGCTGCACGTGGACGTGCTGCGCCGCAACGTCCCCGAGCAGCTGGACGCGGTCAACCACCGGCTCGACGAGATCGCCCACGAGACGCCGGACCGCCAGGCCGAACTGGCCGGTGAGAAGCACAACCTGGAGACCGCGAAGGCCCATCTGGAGGGGCAGCAGGACCGGCTGGCCGTCTACGAGCACGAGTTGGCCCGCCTCAAGGGCGAACCCAAGTCCGGGACAGCGGAGTTCAAGGCCCTGCAGGACGCCCGCGCGCAGGCCGAGCCGCGGATCGCCAAGGACGCGATGACGCGGATCGAGGAGCAGCGCAAGTCCGTCGCCGACCTCCGCACCTCGGCCGACCAGCGCCTCCACGACGCCGAGAACGCCTACCAGGCTGAGAAGACCAAGCGGGTCGCCTCCGGCGGCAAGGACGAGAGCGCGGCCGAGAAGGCCGCGAAGACCACCCGGAACGTGTTCGAGAGCCGGGTCGAGGACCTCAAGCTCCGCGAGCGGGAGCTCGCGCAGGACCTCCAGGCCCGCAAGGACGCCCTGGCCGGCAGCTACGGCCCCACGCCGCCGAAGCCGAAGAAGGGCGCCGACCAGCTGTTCGCGGACGGCGCCTACCGGGCCGCGTTCGGGTACTCGGACCACGGCGTCATGGCGGGCGAGCCGCACGCCGAGAAGACCGCCCGCCGGATGGAGGACGGCAAGGTCAAGCTCGGCACCGCGGTGGTCAACCGCAACCACGTGGTCGCCGACTACATGGTGCACAAGTACGTGACGGCCGCCGTGTTCAAGGCCCGGTCGTTCGGCGACGAGCAGCACCGGGTCGAGGCGTCGCGGACCTTCTCCGACTTCGCCGACACCATGGCGCCCGACCAGCACCGCGTGCTCGACAAGGCCGGCAAGCAGGCCGTCAAGCGGCTCGGCGCCAACCAGCAGGAGCACGCCGCGCTGGCCTGGCGCGACCTCCGCTACACCGCCAAGGACGTGGACCTGGGCAAGGCCTACGGCAACGCCGGGCTGGAGTCCGCCTTCGCCCCCGCGAAGCTGGACGACCCGGCGAGTGCCGGAGCGGCCCGGGACGAGGTGCGCAACCAGCTCAACCGCTCCGGACTGGAAGGCCCGGCCAAGGCCGAGTTCGACCGGTACGCGGACACCGTGCAGCGGTTCTCCGACGACCCGTCGCCGCAGCACCTGGCGGAGATGAAGGGCGCCCTCGCGGACGTCCGCACCAAGGTCCGCGAGCAGGCCGTGGAGGACCTCGCCCTGGTCCACGGCATCACCGGGCCGCACCGCCTCGACGACGCCGTCGCGGCCGCCCGGCAGGCCGCCGCCGAGCCGCCCGCCGGCCCCGGCAACTCCCCGGCGCACGAGCGCCTCGCCGACCGGATCGACGACCTGGCGGGCTCCTACGACCGCCTCGGCCAGGACCGGAAGGACCTGAAGAGCCTGGCCGACCAACTGCGCAACGACCCCAACGCGGTGCGGCCCGATCAGCTGGAGGCGTTCGCCGACAAGCTGCCGAACGAGCGCGACCAGCTGCGGCAGGACGAGGTGAACCGGCGCCGCGAGGAGGCGGCGCAGACCCTCAAGCCCGGCGGCACCCCGGCTGCCCAGGAGAAGGCCGCGGAGAAGCTGCTGCCCAAGGCCGACGCGGACATCGCCGCCGTCGCCCAGCAGTACGGCGGCGGCTTCCCGCGGGCCGGCGCGGGGGAGAACCACCCCGCCGGCCTGTTCGACCGGGCCGTGCAGGCCAAGGTCGAGGACGTGCCGAAGCTGATCGAGGAGATCACCGCCGGCCTGTCCAACAGCGCCTCCAACCTGCGCTTCGGCGACGAACTCACCAACAAGTGGATCCAGAACTTCCTGGACCCGCACGTGGTCCGCGACCAGGACGTGCTCACCGCCGTCGCCAAGGGCGACCTGCCGCCCGAGGCGCTGTACGCGCCGCACACCCTGGACCTGCTGCGCGGCCTGCGCACCCTGGAGGACACCGGCCTCGCCCCGCGCGAGCTGCGCGACCTGATGGCCCCCAAGACCGAGGCCGACATGGTCGACCTCCACCAGCCGGGCCAGAAGCCGAGCGCCAGCGCGGTCAACATCGCCGACGAGCACGGCATGCTGAACCACGCGGGCGGCGAGACCCCGGTCTCCTCGTCCGGCGACTTCACCCGCCAACCCGGGCAGTCCGCGAACCCGGTGGTCGGCTCCGAGGCGCTGCACGACCCCACCCGCGACGCCCGCCCGGGCGCCGAGGGCCACGAGATCGGCACCACCCCGCCCCCCGCGACGCCCCGGCCCCCCGCGAGCCAGGACACCGACGTGGTGATGGCCACCCAGGACCACGACACGCCCACCGCGTCGCAGGTCCACGACGTGCCGATGGCCTCGCAGAGCCACGACGTGCCGATGCTGTCGCAGAGCCAGAGCCAGGACCACTCGATGGCCTCGCAGCAGACCGTCCGGCCGGAGAAGCGGCGGCTCGACCCGGACGACGACATGCTGATGCCCGACGCGCCGCCGTCCAAGCGCCGGGCGACGGACACCGTCCCGACGCCGCCGCCCCCGCCGCCGGCCACCCACCAGGGCACCGGCACCCACGGCTTCGGCACGCTGCCCTCGCCCCCGCCGCCGGTCGCCACCCACGGCACCGGCACCCCCGAACACGGCACCGGCACGCCCGAACGACAGCAGTCCGAGCCGATGGACCTCGACCAGCCCACCGCGACCGCCCCGCACCAGCGGGACGCGGACGGCGACGCCGTGATGCACGAGCCGGACGCGACGGGTGGATCGAACAGCCGCAAGCGCGGGCGCGAGGAGGACGACGACGACCAGCGGCCCGACGCCGATCGGGAGGCAAAGCGGCGCCGCACGCCGTCGTACGAGAACACCGACGCCGTGATGGAGGGCCGCGGCTACCAGGCGGTCGGCCGGCAGCACCCGCTGACGCAGGACCTGGTGCGCTACCTCGGCGGAGAGCCGAAGGTGCACCCGCCGATGAGCTCCTCGCTGCTCGGCAAGGTGAACCCGCACGCCGCACCCGTCCACCCCGCCGAGGGCTTCCGGGTCGGCAACGACCTGAACGCCTGCCTGGAGAACGTCGAGGCCTACCGGGACACCCACTTCGGCCGCCCCCGGGTCTCCGGTCAGACGCTCCACGGAAACGTCGAACCGATCCCGGGCAACACGCTGTGGAAGCGGCACGACGGCCCGGCGCTGTTCGGCGAGGGCGACGCGGCGGTGAGCAAGCTGATGGAGACGGTGCGTGCCGGCGGGCCCGGCAGCTTCGCCACCGTGCTCGGCGCCGGCAAGGAAGGCGCGGGCCACGCGGTCGCGCTGGTCCACGACCGCGACGGTCAGCTGCGGTGGGCCGATCTGACGGACCGCAAGGTCACCCCCGCGACCGGGGGGATGCCGGAGAACTTCCGCTCCGACTGGACGGTCTGGGCCTCGGTCGCCGACCCGCGCGAGACCAACATCTCGGGCCCGCACGACCCGAACTTCATGGACACCTACTCGACCTTCACCCGGCCCGCTCCCGAGCACACCCCGGAGCCGATGGACGTCGACGGCTTCGGCGGACGGTCCACCGGCGACCCGCAGGGCACGCAGGAAGGGTCCGGCACCAAGGAGGCGGGCACCCAGGTCCTGGACGACCACTCGGGCGGTGCACCGAAGGTCGACACGTCGACGCGGAACGCCCAGGAGCCGACAGACCGGACCCCCGACCGTGACCGGTCCGACCGCCCGGAGGACGGCGGCTCCGGCTCGGCACCGGTCAGGCCCGGCGGCGGACCGATCGGCGGCCCGCCCGGAAGCGGTGATCACGCAGGCGGGGGAGCGCCACGCCAGCGGTCGTCCTCGGCACCGCCCACGCTCGGTTCGCACACCCCGACCCTCGCCCGCGCAGGCAGCGGCTCCGAGCCGCGGACGGGGAACGGGCCCGAGCCGCGCTCCGGCAATGGCCCCGAGCCGCGGACGGGGAACGGCCCCGAGTCCCGTGCCGGTAACGGCCCTGAGTCCCGTACGGGGAACGGGCCCGAGCCGCGTACCGACACGGGTGCCGAAGGCTCTCACCGCCCGCCGGCTGCCGAGGGGAACGGGAGCGTCCCGTCGCCCGCCCGGCGAGCCGGGACGGAGACCGACTTCCCGCCGGCCGGGCCTCGGGTCGAGGTGAGGGGCGACGGCCTCTGCCTGCTTCACTCGCTGGCCGTGAGCGCCCCCGAGCTGGTCGGCCTGCGGACGGGCGACACCGTCGGAACGGCCCGGCGGCTGCAGGCCGTGGTCGAGGACCACTTCAGCGAGCTGCCCCCGGAGCACTGGCCGACCGAGGTGGTGGCCAACTACCGGAACCACCTGATCGGACGTCCGGACGTGCGCGCCGGCGACCTGCTCGAGCACCTTCCGGCCGAGCTCCGGGACGGGTACGCGGGGCTCCCGCTCGACGACCTGAGGCAGATCGTCGGCGACCACCTCACCGAGAACGCGCCGCCGCCGTCGGCCCGTGAGCGGGAGGCGCTGCTGCGGACCGTCCGGGACTGGGAGGCCCGCTGGTTGACCAACGAGGGGGAGATGCTGCCCGCGGCCGCCGCCCACGCGCTGGGTCTCCGGATGCGGGTGGTCGGCCACGACGGCACGCCGCTGGCGGTCTTCGGCCCTGCGGACGGCAGGTCGGTGACGGTCTACCACCAGGGCAACCACTACGACGGCAGCGAGCCGGTGGCGTCCACCTCGGCGGACACCCGCCCGGGCGGGGGCTCGAAGGATCCCGCGCCCGAGAAGGCCGCCGAGCAGCCGCCGGTGAAGGACCCGGCCTCGCCGGAGCCCGAGGCCAAGTCCGAGGCCAAGTCCGAGCCTGAGGCCAAGCCTGAGCCTGAGGCCAAGCCTGAGCCTGAGGCCAAGCAGGAGCCCGAGGCCAAGCCGGAGCCGTCCCACCAGGGGCCCTCCGGCCCCCGGCCGATCGCGGGCAGCGACCTGGTGGTCGGCCTGACCGGGAACGAGGCGGCCGCCCGGGACAAGGTCATCGAGGTCCTCGAACGGATCGTGCCCGGAGACCGGGCGGCGGCCCGGGCCTTCGCGGACGCCCACTTCGGCCCGGCGACGCTGCGCCCGATGCTCAGCGCGCTCTCCCGCGGCGAGGTCTGGACGGCCCCGCTCGACGGCAACGGCTTCAGCGGCAGCATCAAGCTGCGCGGGCAGGTCACCGAGTCGACCCACCTGCGTACCGAGAAGATCGAGTTCGAGAACGGCGCCGACCGCACGGTGGCGACCGGGACGAGCCAGGACGCCCAGTGGCAGTACAACATCGGCGTCCAGGCCCGCCAGTCGGGCGGCGGCGCGGAGCCGGCGGAGCTCGCCGCCTACTTCCACGACCGCGGCCACGGCGAGGTCAACCTGGACCTCGGCGGCATGGTGGCGCGCTCGAAGACCTCCGAGCCCGCCGACGTGTTCAGCTCGACGATGCGGCTGGAGCTCGACTTCGGCGACCTGCGGCACGACCACTCCCCGGTGCGCACCGGAGCCGGCGGGCACACCGAGACGGTCGATCTCGGCCTGACCGTTGCCGTCCCGGTGCGTCCGGACGCCTCGTCGGTCGGCGAGCTGCGGGTTCCCCCGCAGCGCCTGCTGGACGGGCGGGTCGGCGGCCAGGAGATCGTGCTGGACCTGACGCCGCGCGGCGGGTCCGAGGACCACCGGCCGGTGGAGGCGCTGCTCGACCACGTCGAGCAGGCGGCCAAGCAGGAGTTCGGCAAGGACTGGCCCGCGCTGCGCGAGAAGGTCCTCGCGGAGGTGGACTTCGGCCGGCTCCAGCGGGACCTGAAGAGCATGACGGCCGGGGAGCCGGTCACGGTCGCGTTGACCGACCGGCGCGGCCGGACGCTCGGCACGGTCGAGATCAGCGCGCGGGTCGGCGACCTCCGCCAGACCGGCACCACCAAGGAGACCGAGTTCAACATCGGCACCACCGTCCAGCAGGTGCACAGCAGCGCGACGAGCCGCGGCGACGCGGGGCAGTTCGGGCTGGCGAACGTGATGCGTCCGGGTGCCGCGCTGATGGGCGTCGGCGGCGCCGGGAGGCTCGGCAGCGACCGGGTCGAGATCACCGGTGACAGCCGCGTCGCCCAGCTGACCAGCAAGTCCAAGGTGCCCGGTGTCCGCTACGAGGGCGACGTCCACTTCGAGATGTCGTTCAACGGCAAGGCCGACACGCATCCGGCGGGAACCGCCGACGTCCGGCTGCTGGTGGACCGCGCGGACACCTCCCCCGAGAAGACCGCCGAGCCGCAGCCCACCGACCACGCCACGACCCCGTCCGAGCTGCCGAAGCCGCCCGCGGGCGACGGGACCGCGACCCACGAGCCCCCGACCCACGAGCCCCCGACCCACGAGCCCGCGACGCACGAGGTCACCAGCCCTCCGGAATCGGTCTGGCGCGGCGGTGACGACCGGGGCGGCCTCGGCGAGACCGTCGTGGTCCGCGATCTGGAGTCCACCGCCGCGCTGCGCGCGGCCGTGGATGCCAAGGGGCGGGAGCGGTTCGGCGACGACTGGGACGCCGTCCGGGACCAGGTCCTGCGCGGCTTCAGCCAGCCGAACCTGGCCGCCAAGCTGACCGGGATGACCCGGGGCGAGGCGCTGGAGGTGAAGATCCCCGGCAAGGAGAGCCTGGTCGTCACCGCGACCGCCAGGGTCGAGTCGATGACCTACCGCAGGGAGGACGGCAAGGCCGAACTCAACACGGTGAACGAGACCGGCGCGTTCAGCGTGGACCGGCGGCTGCTGTCCCGCACCGGTGGCGCCGACGGCCAGCTCGGCGGCGCTGTCGTCAGGGGCACGCCCGGCGCCGACCTGATCGGCACCGTCTCCGGTCAGCAGCGGGACCGCGTGGGCGGGCAGGGCCGCCAGGCCGACCGGGTGTACGCCAACGGCAAGTACAGCGCGCCGCAGGTCATCTACGGCGCCGAGCTGGCCGTGGACGTGCACTTCGGCCGGCCCGGCGAGGCACCCGCAGGCCGGTCCGACGTCTCGGCGCCGCTGCGCGTCGAGGTGGGCATGGACGCCCGGGACACCGTCAAGGTCGAGGTACCGCGCAGCGAGGACGGCACGGTCGCCTTCCAGCGGCCGACCGAGCCCGCCGAGGGCACGCCGGCCGTCCGCGACGAGGCCGGCCGCGACGCCGTGGAGCTGCAGCGGCCCGAGGCGACCCACACCGCGCCGCGCCGGATGCGCGAGCAGCACGAGCTGAACGCGTCCTACGTGGTGCACAGCCTCGGCGGCGCCGACAAGGTCCGCACCGCCGTGGAGGACGCGGTCCGCTCCAAGTACGGCGAGCCGTCGGACGAGGTGCGGCAGAAGATCGGCGCGACCTTCGACCGGGTCGCGCTCAAGACCCAGCTGTCCCAGCTCACCCGCGGCGGGAAGATCACCGAGACGGTGTCCGGGACGACCTGGAAGGCCGAGGTCACCGTCACCGCCAGGCTGGCCGACGCCACCTACCATTCCACCGCCGACAAGTACGAGTTCGAGTCCGGCACCCGCAGCTCCCGCGGCCAGGGCAACCTGCGCGACCACCGCGAGCGCCTGGACGCCGGTGGCCGGACCAATATCCGGGCGCCGTTCGTCACTGCCACCGGCGGTTACGTCCACCGGATGGACCGCAGCTACGGCCACGGCGCGGAGACCGTCGGCTCGGCCTCCAACCGGGGCAAGCACGTCGAACCGGCCGTGTTCTTCGACGTGGACACCGCGTACGACGTCAAGGTCGAGTTCAAGCGCCTGGGCGTGAGCGACGGCTCGCACACCCAGCAGGTCGACACCGTGGCCCGGGTGGCCGTCCCGATGCGCGACGCCGACCCGGTGTCCGGGCCGGTCGAGCGGACCACCACCCGGCAGCCGAAGGGCTTCGTGGAGGGCCGGCGGCTGGACTCCTCGGCCATCGTCACCGACGTCCACACGCTGCCCGAGCACGCGGGCGGCGCGGCGGGCCCCCGCCGGACGCTGGGCGAGTCGGTGCTCTCCCAGGTGGAGTCGGGCTGGAAGGGCGGACGCGCGACCGGCGAGCCGACCGGCCGGCCCAAGCCGGAACGCAACCCCTTCGCGAGCGACTGGTCGGGCATCCGCCGCAAGCTGGACGCGGAACTCACCCCCGACCGGCTCCAGTCCAGGCTCAAGGGCATGACGGCCGGGGACGAGATCGTCGTGCGGCACGGTCGCACCACGGTCCGGGTGGGCGCCGTGCTCCGCGACCGGATGGAGCACCTGGGGGACTCGGGCACCACCGAGTTCAACACCGGCACCGACGTCCAGCGGACCTTCGCGGACTCCCGGGGCACCGGCCACAGCCACCAGGGCGCCCTCGGCGCGACCGCCGCCGTGCCCGTCCCGGGCGGGCCGGTCTCGGTGACGGCCGGTCTGACCGGCACCGGTGGCCGGGGCGAGGACCACGCGGACGTCCGGACCGGCAGCACCGCGGCCGGCTCCGCCACCAAGGCCAAGGTGCCCGGCAGCGCCTACCGCGGCGAGGCCGAGCTGCAGTTCACCATCACCCGGCGGCCGTGGGTCGGCGCCTCCGTCCACCAGCGGCGCACCGCGGCGATCGGCTTCGAGACCATCGTCGAGTCCGGCGAGACCCTGCCGGTCACCCCGAACCGCTCCGACGACGCGTCGGCCCCGCAGCGGACCCTCCCGGTGGAGAGGCCCGCGCAGGTCGACGTCCGCGTCCCCCCGGAGCGGGTCTGGGACACCGGGCTGCGCGACACCGACGTGCTGCGCTGGCTCGGCGACGTCGGCGGCGTCCAGGACCTGGTGCGGCTGCGCGGCCCGGAGTTCTTCGGTCGGTCGGCCTGGGAGGAGATGGAGCCCATGGTCGGCACCGTCACCTCGCACAGCCACCTCTCCGCCCTGTTCGGCACCGCCACCCAGGGCACCGAGGTCGCGGCGAGCGTCCCGACCAAGCGGATCACGCTCGGCGGCGGCAAGGGCGTCGAGGTCGGCGTGAAGGTCGTCTCCCTCGAACACCGCGACACCGACACCGCGGTCGAGTCGAGCCCGTCCAACAACACCTCCTCCGGCACCGTCCACTCCGACCTGTCGGCGCGGAACGCGGGCGTCCAGGGCCAGGTCGGCGCCAGGATCACCGGGGACGTCAGCCACAACCCGGCGCTCACCGGCGGCGCCCAGCGGCTGTGGCGCGAGGGCGGCACGCACAGCGACGCGGGCCAGATCGTCGCCAACGGCAAGATCCCCACCCCGATGGCCCGCTACCACGGCGCCGCCGAGGTGGAGGTGACGTTCTTCGACGGGAAGCGCAACCCGGTCACGGAGAAGGGCGTCGTGCCCTTCACCGTCGACATCCCGCTGTCCGAGACCACCGGGGTCGACCTGCCCGGCGACCACTACCTCGCCTTCACCGAGGACCACAAGGGCGGCGAACTGCGCTCCGCCGAAGGGTCCGGGCTGCTCGACGACGTCCACCGGACGGTGACGGACGGTGGCACGCCGTTCGACCACACCACCGCGACGCCCGCCGAGCGCGAGCAACTGATCGGCACCCTGCGGGTCGGACAGGCCGCCTTCGGCGGGCAGTTCACCGCCGACCCCGCCCACATCCAGGCGACCCACCGGCTGGTCGAACTGGCCGGCGGGTCCTCGACCGCCACCTCCACCCTGCTCGGGGACCTCCTCGGCACGCCGAACGGCACTCCGCTGAAGGCCGAGGAGGTGCGCAAGGTCATCGACTACGTCGAACGCAAGAGCGCCGAAGGGCCCGTCACCCTCGACGACCTCGTCGCCGGCGCCCACGACGGCTGGCCCACCCAGGAGTTGTACGACATCCACCGCGAGACCTGGATCGAGCCCGGCCCCGCCAACGAGCTGGTCACCGGCGCGATGGCCGCAGCCACCTCCGCCACCCGCCCGCTGCTCCAGGACGGGCTGCCGGAACTCCGGCGGCTCCACCTCACCGTGTCCGGCGAAGGCGCGGAGCTCCCACTGCGCCGGGAATTCGAGCTCGACGGTGACCCCGAGGAGCAACTCCGCACCATCGAGGAGGCCACCTACCTCAAGCCCGGCACCCGCCCCAGCGAGGTCACCGTCCGCCTGGCCGGCGCCCCCGAATCCGGCCACGCCTGGGACTTCCGGGTCACCGCCCGCGCCGAAGGCCACCGCGAACTGACGGTCCGCCACCAGAAGCCCGCCGACGACCAGCAGCCCGACGACCCCACCCGCACCGCCGCCGCCGCGAGCGTCACGGCGGCAACGGCCTTCGCCGCCGGCCGGACAGCGACACCGGGGGAGTCCGCCTGACCCTCCGTACCGCCTGCCGGGCCGCGAGACCGACACCCCGTCCACTCGCGGCCCGCAGCGCAGTGCTGATCAAGGGGATGCGGGGAGCACGAAGCCTCGCGTCGGTCGTACCGCCCGGGCGACGGCCGCCTCCGCTTCCTCGGTGATGTCCCGGCGGGTCGCGGGGTCAGCGCTGTCGAACACCCGCCATTCCCCGTCCGGGTTCTCGGCGTCCGCCGGGGAGGCGACCCCGCGAAGGCCCAGACGGTCGAGTTCACTGGCTACCCGCTCGGCTTCGTTCTCGTCCATGCATCCCACCCTCTCCGCGTTCAGTGGGGCCAGGCCAGCTGGACTTGCCACCCCCGCCCCCGCCTCCGCCGCCGTGCGTGGCGCAGTTCCCGGGGCGGATCGTCCCGCAACTGCCGGGGACCGGAGTGTGCGAGCAATTGGCAGCGACGGCCACCAGGGCGCGGGCGGGACGCGTCCAGAGGTCGTGGTCGGGGGTGTAGCCGGCTTCCTCGATCAGTGCGACGGTTCGGCGGCCCTGCTCTGTCGACGTGTGGGGTCTAACGGAGGCGGGGTCCGACCCGGCGGCCGCGGAGGGCGCGGCGCTCGTCCTCGGTGAGGCCGCCCCAGACGCCGTAGGGCTCGCGCACCGTGAGCGCGTGCTCCAGGCAGCGGGTGCGCACCGGGCAGGTCGCGCAGATCCGTTTGGCCGCCGCCTCGCGGTCGTCGTGCGCCTGCCCGCGTTCCCCGGACGGGTGGAAGAACAGCTGTGCGTCCTCGCTTCGGCATGCCGCCCGCAGTTGCCAGTCCCATTCCTGGTGGACGGCATCCGGGAGTCGCGATATCACCGTCACGAACAGCTCCTTTCGACAGGGTCGGCCTCCGTCGGGCCGATCGGCACGGGGCGCCGCCGCGTCCTGCCCGTGGCGGGCGGCGTGCGGCCCCTCCGTGCGGAAGGACGGTCGTTCGGCCGCCTGCCCCGGACCGGGCGGGGTATTCGCCGCTGTCCGAACCCGTGTCCCTGCCGTTCGCCGTCGGGCGCCGAAGGCCTAGCGGAGTGCTGCCACGACCAGGCCTTCCAGGGCCTCGCGGGCGACCTCGCCGCCGTTCACGAGCCGGTCGAAGACCAGGCCGTCGATGCAGGTCAGCAGGGTGTGGGTGCGGGTCTCCAGGTCCTGGACGCCGTGGGCGGCGAGGAACCGGCGGGCGGCCTCGCGGCCGGCGTTCTCGCGGGGTACGAGGATCTCGCGCAGTTCGGGGTCGCGGACGCTCTCGACGGTGCAGGCGTAGCGGGCGAGTGAGCGGCGGCGGCCCTCGCCGGTAAGGCGCTGCCGGGTCAGCAGCACCATGCCGTCGACCAGTTCGTCGACGGTGAGCAGCGGTGGGAGGTGTTCGGCCGTCGCCTGGAGCTCCGCCTGGTCGAGCTGGACGAGGCGGGCGACGAGTCCGGTGAGCAGCGCGGCCCGGGTGCGGAAGTACGCGGAGGTGGTGCCGGGGGGCAGCTGGGCGCGGCGGTCGACCGCGCGGTGGGTGAGGCCGCGGGCGCCTTCGTCGGCGAGTACGTCGAGAGCTGCGTCGGCGAGCAGGGTGCGGCGATCCGAGACCATGCTCCTTTCTACACCTGTAGTGCCTGCGGTAGCCTCATCCTTCTACAGGTGTAGAAGGATGAGGTGGGCGACATGGGTACCAGGGCAGTGGTCGTCGGGGGCGGCATCGGCGGGCTGGCCGCCGCGATCGGCCTGCACCGTGCCGGCTGGACGGTGGACGTGCTCGAACGCGCCACCGAGCCGGACGACGCGGGCGCTGGCATCTCGCTCGCCGCCAACGGACTGCGGGCCCTCGACGAACTCGGCGTCGGCGAGGCCGTCCGGGCAGCCTCGCGCGGCCAGTACAGCGGCGGCACCCGCACGCCCGGCGGCGGCCGGCTGGCCCGGATGGACGGTGCGGCGCTGGAGCGGGCGGTGGGCACCCCGATCATGGGTGTGCCGCGTGCCACCCTGCACCGGCTGCTGCGCGAGGCGCTGCCCGCCGGGGCCGTCCGGATCGGCGTGCGGGCGCGCTCGGCCGAGCAGGCCGGCCCGGACGCGGTGCGGGTCGACTGCGGGGACACGGTCCTGGGCGCCGACCTGGTGGTGGCGGCCGACGGCGCCGGCAGTCGCCTGCGCGGCCGGCTCTTCCCGGACCACCCCGGTCCGGCGTACAGCGGCTCGACCGTGCTCCGTGGCATCACCGACCGGCCGGTCGACCTGCGCGCCGACTTCGAACTGACCTGGGGGCGCGGCGCCGAGTTCGGGCACATCGCCTTCCTCGACGGGCGGGCCGAGTGGCACGCCGTCCTCACCCTCCCCGCCGGGACGCGGTTTCCCGACCCGCTGGGTGAACTGCGCCGACGGTTCGCCGGCTGGCACGAGCCGATCCCCGCCTTGCTCGCCGCGACCCGGCCGGACGCCGTGCTGCACCACGACGTCCGCGAACTGCGGACGCCGCTCCCCACGTACGCGGTCGGCCGGATCGCGCTGCTCGGCGACGCGGCCCACGCCATGACCCCCAACCTCGGGCAGGGCGCCTGCCAGGCCCTGGAGGACGCGGTCACCCTGGCCGCCGCGCTCGCCGACCGCCCGGGCGTCGACGCGGCGCTCGCCCACTACGACGCCGAGCGCCGTCCTCGCAGCCAGGCCGTGTCGCGGGCCGCCCGCCAGGCCGGCCGGATGGGACACCAGCTCGCGAACCCGCTGGCCGTCGCGCTGCGCAACACCGTCATGCGGGTCACCCCCTCGCGCGTCGCGACCCGGATGATCCTCCGCCAC
Source organism: Kitasatospora sp. NPDC048365 (assembly GCF_043200835.1). Classification (NCBI taxonomy): domain Bacteria; kingdom Bacillati; phylum Actinomycetota; class Actinomycetes; order Kitasatosporales; family Streptomycetaceae; genus Kitasatospora; species Kitasatospora sp. NPDC048365. The sequence continues at coordinate 16,628 of NZ_JBICYJ010000040.1, read as the reverse complement.
CACGCCTGGACCCCGCCGCCGTTGCGCCGGGCCGACGCCGCCCCGCCGACGCACCCCGGCCGGGCGGCGTGAACAATGGGCCCGTGCGGAAACGATCACTGACGGCCGCGGCCGTGAACCTGCTGCTCGGCGTTCCCGCGATCGTGCCGCTCTTCCTGCTGTGGTACTTCGCCTCGAACTGGCCGCTGGCCGCGATGGGTTGGACCGAGCGGGAGCCCACGGAGAACGACGGCGTGCTGCCGTGGGTGCTCTTCGCGGGGCCGGTGGTCACGGTGTTCGCCCTGGTGTGGTCGCTGGTCAACGTCCGCCTGTGGCGCCGGACGGCGCTGGCCGCGCGGGCGTACTGGCCGGGGAGCGTCGTGCTGACCCTGGCGCCCACGCTCGCCCTGATCGTCAACGGGCTGTAGCGCACTCCCTGAGGAGCTTTCAGGGATTCACGGGTTCCAGCCGCAGGTGCCGGGTCGGCCAGGGCGCCGGCTCGGCCGGGCCGAACCAGACGCGGACGTCCTCGCCGGTCCGGACGGGCAGGCGGGGGAAGTCGTTCTCGGCGTGCTCGGTGCGGTGCAGGGCGTGGCCCGGGCCCAGGTGGCGGGCCGCGTACCCGGCGAAGTCGGCGGCGTCGGTGGGGTGGCAGACGGTGGCGAGCACCTCCCGCGTGCCCGGCGCGGGTGTGAAGCCCGGTCCGCGCAGCAGCAGGACGTCGTCACTGTCGATCATGGTGGCGTTGGCCGCGTCCCGGTGCTCCTGCCAGACCGGGCCGGTGTAGAACGCCTCCAGGGCGCGCCGGCGGTGCGCCATGTCGGAGAACGCCCGCAGCCAGACGAACCGGTCCGGGTCGTCCAGGTCGCGGAACCGGCCGCCGACGGTGATGCCGACGTCCTGCTGACCCACCACGAACTCGCGCTCGAACAGCTCGACCAGCGTCTCCCGGGCACCGGGACGCAGGGTGTACTGCCGGAGTTCGACGATCTTCATGTCTTCCATGCGCCGCAGGGTAGGTCCGATCCGCTGACACCTCCTGTCAGTGGACCGGGTCCGCGCTTTTCTTTCCCCGGGGTGGAACCGTCCGTACGCCCACCGCCTCCCTAGTGGGCAGACGAAGACCTGTGGGGGGAAAGTGATTCGGGCAATCTTCACCAACGAGGCCGGGCTGCTGTGGGCCGTCGTGGCCGCGCTGATCGGTTCCGCCGTCCTCGCGGCGGTCGTGGCCAGGAGGCGCTCGGCCCCGGTCCTCCTACCGGCCTGCGCCGCGGCCTCCACCGCGCTCGTCCTCGCCGCCACCCTCTACCCGATCCACCCGGGCGCACCGGCCCCGCTGCTGTGCACCGTCCAGCGCGACCTGATCGCCGCGATGTCGAGCACGCAGGGCCTGATGAACATCGCCCTGTTCGTCCCGGCCGCCTTCTTCGGCGCCCTGCTCACCCGGCGTCCGGTCAGTACGGGCGTCGCCCTGGCCCTGCTCTCCGCGGCCGTCGAGGCGGTCCAGGCCGTGACCCCGGGCGTCGGGCGCAGCTGCGACACCGGCGATCTGTGGGACAACTCCCTCGGGGCCGCGCTCGGCTGCGGCCTGGCGTTCCTGTGGAGCCGCCGGGTGGGCCTCCGGCCGCTGGTCGCCGGCCGGCGCGAGGCCGTGCGCGGGGCCCTCGCGCTCGCCGGCGGAGTCGCGGTGGTCGCGACCGCGCTCGTTCCGTTCGTCACCGTCCTCCCCGCCGACGCCACGGAGAACACCCAGGCCGGGCCGGCCCAACGGGCCGCCGCCGCCAAGGCCTACCGGGACTTCTTCGGACCCGCCGCCGAGGCCGTGTCCGTCCAGTTCGTCCAAGGCTTCAACGGTCAGCCCGGCACCATCAGCACCACGGGCGCACACGGGAGTCTCACCCTCGGCTGGCCCGGCGGCGAACCGGCCACGGGGCTCGTCGGACCCCTTCCGGAGAACGCCCCGGGCGAGCTCACCGACGACGCGGCCGTCGCCGCCGCCACCCGGTTCGCCCGGGCCTACTTCCCGTGGGCCCTGACGGACAGTCGGACCCCCGTGGAGGTCCGACCGGACTCCGCCGGCGCCCGGAAGGTCGTGTGGCGGTCCCGGGTCGACGGCGTCCTCATGCCGATGGGCCTCGACGTGATCGTCACCGGGAGCGGCCAGGTCAGCTCGTTCTCCGCCCGGCACATCGACACGCCCGTCCTTCCCGGGGTGACCGTCGCCGAGGCGACCGCGCGGAGCACCGCGGTCGCGACCTACCCCGGGGCCGTCGTCACCAGCGCCGATCTCGTCGCCGAGCCCGACCGCAACGGTGCCTGGCAGCCGCACTGGGTGATCAGGCTGACGGCTCAGCAGGCCCAGGGGAGGTCCCGGCTCCTGCTGGTCGTCGTCGACGCCGCCACCGGTGCCGTCGTCCCCGTTCCCGGACGCTGAGGCCCTGTCCGACAGGCCGTAGGACCGGTCCGCGGGCCGTGCGTCCCGTCGCCCCTGGGTCAGGCGCCCACGGGTGTCGGGACGGGACGCGTCCTGCCCTCGTCCGCGGGGTCGGTGGCGGTGCGGTGGGCGCGTTCGACGGCCTGGCCCCAGTACGTGCCGGTGACCATGAGGACGGCGCCGAGGGAGGCCCACACGGTGAGGTGTTCGCCGCCGAGGCCGATGCCGATCGCGACGGCCCAGATCGGCTCGGTGCCGAGCAGCAGGCTGGCCCGGCTGGCGGAGGTGCGCTGGACGGCCCAGGTCTGGGCGAGGAAGGCGAAGACGCTGCAGAACAGGGCGAGGTAGAGCAGCTGCGACCAGGTGGCGGCGCTGCTGCCGGCCAGCTCGGGCAGGTGGGTCAGGACCGGTACGAGGAAGAGCACCGAGCCGACGACGGTCTGGACGGTCGTCAGGTGGAGCGCGTCCATGGGGTGGCGGGCGGTGAGCCGGCCGACCAGGGCGACGTGCCCGGCCCGGACGACCGCGGCGACCAGCATCAGGGCGTCGCCGAGCCGGAGCGCGTGCAGTCCGGTGCTGGAGGTGAGCAGGCCGACGGCCAGCACGCACAGGCCGGCGGCCGCGAAGAACGCCCAGGGCAGTCGGCGGCTTCCCGCGGTCCGGTCCACCAGCGGCGTCAGCACGATGGTCAGACTGATGATCAGCCCGGCGTTGGCCGCGCTGGTGTGCGCGATTCCGTACGTCTCCAGGGCCAGGACGGCCGCCTGCGTGACGCCCAGCACCGATCCGGCGCGGACCTCCGCGCGGGTCCACGCCCTGCGCCGGAAGGCGACCAGGCCGCCGCACGCCAGCGCGGAGATCGCGTACCGGGCGAACAGCACGGCGGCGACGGGCAGCGCGACGGTGGCGGTCTTGGCCGCCAGGTAGCTGGAACCCCAGACCAGGGCGATCAGGAACAGGACGGCATCGGTACGGCGTGCAACGGGCATGCCCCCACGCTGGACCACCTGCAGGTTGAAGACAATCACCAACCTCTAAAGCAAAGCTGTAGCAGGCCTACAATGTCCGCATGGACGAGCGGCAACTCCGGATCCTGCGGGAACTGGGAGAACTGGGCAGCGTCAGCGCGGTCGCCGAGGCCCTGCACGTGACGCCGTCCGCGATCTCCCAGCAACTGCGCCTGCTGCAGCGCTCGATCCCCGTCCCGCTCACCGAGCGCGCCGGGCGCCGGGTGGTGCTGACCGAGGCCGGGCAGGCCCTGGCCCGCGCGGCCATCGAGGTGGAGACGGCGCTGGCCCGGGCGCGGCACACCGTCACCGACTTCGCCGAGCAGCCCGACGGAGACGTCTCGCTGGCCGCCTTCCACAGCGCGGGCTCCACCTTCTTCCCCCTGCTGCTCCGCGGCCTCGCCGGGCCCGGCAACCCGCGCCTGTCGTTCGCCGACCAGGACGTCGCCCAGGACCGCTTCCCCGCCCTCACCCGCGACCACGACCTGGTGCTCGCCCACCGCCTCGACCACGCGCTGCCCTGGCCCCGCACCATCACCGCGGAGACGCTGCTGCGGGAGCCGCTCGACGTCGCCCTGCCGGCCGACCACCCGCTGGCCTCCCGGGCCGTGCTCTTCCCCCGCGACGTGGCCGACCAGCCCTGGATCACCGTCCACGACGGCTTCCCGCTGCTGTCCAGCATCGAGGCCGTCGCCAGCGTCGCGGGCCGCCGCCTCGACATCGTCCACCGGATCAACGAGTTCACCGTGGCCGCCGAGGTCGTGGCCGCCGGCGGCGGCCTGGCGCTGATGCCGCGCTGGACCGCCCGGGCGCACCCCGACCTCGTCCTGCGGCCGCTCGGCGACGTCCACGCCCTGCGCCACATCGACGTCCTCCACCGGCCCGAACGCACCGCCCGCCGCGCCGTCCGGACCGTCCTCGCCGAGCTGCGCCGCGCCGCCGCGGAGATCCAGGGCCGGGACACCGCCGTGCGCTAGGCCGGACGGTCGTCGGCGGCCAGGACCGTCGGCGCGACACGTGTGGACCTCGTCACATTGGCGCGTGAAAATACTAGGACGTCCTAGTATCCTGGAGTCATCTCCCGGCATCGAGAATGAGGGCTTCCATGAGCGACCTGCACCGCCCTGTGCACCCCGTCCGGCTGGTCACCGCGTCGGCGCTGTTCGACGGGCACGACGCGTCGATCAACATCATGCGGCGGATCTTCCAGTCGCAGGGGGCCGAGGTGATCCACCTCGGGCACAACCGGTCGGTCCAGGAGGTCGTCGACGCGGCGCTGGAGGAGGACGCGCACGGCGTCGCCGTCTCGTCGTACCAGGGCGGCCACGTCGAGTACTTCGAGTACCTGGTCGACCGGCTGCGTGAGCAGGGCGCCGGGCACATCCGGGTGGTCGGCGGCGGGGGCGGCGTGATCGTGCCCGAGGAGATCGTCCGGCTGCGCAACAGCGGGGTGACCATCTTCTCGCCCGAGGACGGCCAGCGGATGGGCCTGGCCGGCATGGTCAACTCGGTCGTCAAGGACTGCGACTTCGACCTGTGGGACGGCCGCGCCGCCGAGGTGGACGCGCTGCTCGCCGGCGACCGGTTCACGATCGCCCGCAGCATCACCGGCGCCGAGCTCGGCAAGCTGCCCGAGGAGTTCCTGGCCCAGGTGCGGGCCGCCGCCGCGGCGCGGGTGACCCCGGTCCTCGGCATCACCGGCACCGGCGGCTCCGGCAAGTCCTCGCTCACCGACGAGCTGGTCCGCCGCTTCCGCGTCGACCAGCAGGACAAGCTGCGGATCGCGGTCATCGCGGTCGACCCGACCCGGCGCCGCGGCGGCGGCGCGCTGCTGGGTGACCGGATCCGGATGAACTCCCTCGACGGCCGGCAGGTCTTCTTCCGCAGCCTCGCCACCCGCGGCAGCCACGAACTGCCCGAGCACCTCACCGACGTGATCGACGTCGTCAAGGCCGCCGGCTTCGACCTGGTGATCGTCGAGACGCCCGGCATCGGCCAGGGCGACGCGGCCATCGTGCCCTTCGTCGACACCTCGCTGTACGTGATGACGCCCGAGTTCGGCGCCGCCTCCCAGCTCGAGAAGATCGACATGCTCGACTTCGCCGACGTCGTCGCGATCAACAAGTTCGAGCGCCGCGGCGCCAAGGACGCGCTGCGCGACGTCGGACGCCAGCTGGTGCGCAACCGCGAGGCGTTCGGCAGCCGGCCCGAGGACATGCCGGTGTTCGGCACCTCCGCGGCCACCTTCAACGACGACGGCGTCACCGCGCTCTACCAGACCCTGCGGACCGCCCTCGCCGGGCACGGGCTGCCGGTGACCGAGGGCGCCCTGCCGGCGGTGTCCGTCCGCCACTCCTCCGGCATCCGCCAGGTCGTCCCCGCCGAGCGGGTCCGCTACCTCGCCGAGATCACCGAGACCGTCCGCGGCTACCACGCCGAGACCGAGCGCCTGGTCGAGGCGGCCCGGTCGGTCCAGCGTCTGGACGTCGTCCGGGGCCAGCTCGCCGACGCCGGCAGCGACGCGGCGAACGTCGAGTCGCTGCTGTCGACCGCCCGCAAGCAGCTCCCGCACGAGGTCACCGAGCAGATCGAGAACTGGCCCGCCGTGGTCGCCTCCTACTCCGGTGACGAGCAGGTCGTGGTCGTCCGGGACAAGGAGATCCGCACCAAGCTGACCCGCGAGTCGCTCTCCGGCAACCTGATCCCGCGCGTCGCGCTGCCCCGCTACGCCGACCACGGCGAACTGGTGGGCTTCTGGCGCCGCGAGAACCTGCCCGGCCTCTTCCCGTTCACCGCCGGCGTGTTCCCCTTCAAGCGGGACGGCGAGGACCCGGCCCGCATGTTCGCGGGCGAGGGCGACCCCTTCCGCACCAACCGCCGGTTCAAGCTGCTCTCCGAGGGCCAGCCCGCCACCCGGCTCTCCACCGCCTTCGACTCGGTCACCCTCTACGGCCGCGACCCCGGCGAGCGCCCCGACATCTACGGCAAGGTCGGCACCTCCGGCGTCTCGGTCGCGACGCTGGAGGACATGAAGGCGCTCTACGACGGCTTCGACCTCGTCGCGCCCAGCACCTCGGTGTCCATGACCATCAACGGTCCGGCGCCCACCGTGCTGGCGTTCTTCCTGAACACGGTGATCGACCAGCAGACCGAGGCCTTCCGCGCCGCCGAGGGCCGCGACCCGTCGCCGGAGGAGGCCGCCGGACTGCGCGCCCGCGCGCTGGCGAGCGTCCGCGGCACGGTGCAGGCCGACATCCTCAAGGAGGACCAGGGCCAGAACACCTGCCTGTTCTCCACCGAGTTCTCGCTGCGGATGATGGCCGACATCCAGGAGTGGTTCATCGCCAACAAGGTCCGCAACTTCTACTCCGTCTCCATCTCCGGCTACCACATCGCCGAAGCCGGCGCGAACCCGATCAGCCAGCTCGCCTTCACCCTCGCCAACGGCTTCACCTACGTCGAGGCCTACCTGGCCCGCGGCATGCACATCGACGACTTCGCGCCCAACCTGTCGTTCTTCTTCTCCAACGGCATGGACCCCGAGTACTCGGTGCTCGGCCGGGTCGCCCGCCGGATCTGGGCCGTCGCGATGAAGCAGAAGTACGGCGGCAACGAGCGCTCCCAGAAGCTGAAGTACCACGTGCAGACCTCGGGCCGCTCGCTGCACGCCCAGGAGATGGACTTCAACGACATCCGCACCACCCTGCAGGCGCTCATCGCGATCTACGACAACGCGAACTCGCTGCACACCAACGCGTACGACGAGGCCGTCACCACCCCGTCCGAGGAGTCGGTGCGCCGGGCGCTGGCCATCCAGCTCATCATCAACCGCGAGTGGGGCCTCGCCATGAACGAGAACCCCCTGCAGGGCTCGTTCGTCATCGACCAGCTCACCGACCTGGTCGAGCAGGCCGTGCTCGCCGAGTTCGACCGCATCAACGAGCGCGGCGGCGTCCTCGGCGCGATGGAGACCGGCTACCAGCGCGGCCGCATCCAGGACGAGTCGATGCTGTACGAGCAGCGCAAGCACGACGGCACCCTGCCCATCATCGGCGTCAACACCTTCCGGGCGCCCGGCGCCGGCGACGGCGAGCCCCAGCAGGTGGAGCTCGCCCGCGCCACCAGCGCCGAGAAGGAGTCCCAGCTGGAGCGCGTCCGCGCCTTCCAGGCGGGGCACGGCGCGGAGGCCGAGCAGGCGATCGCCCGCCTGAAGGCGGCCGCCATCGGCGGCGAGAACGTCTTCGAGGTCCTCATGGACGCCGCCCGGGTCTGCTCCCTGCAGCAGGTCACCGAGGCCTTCTTCGAGGTCGGCGGCCAGTACCGCCGCAACGTCTGACGCGGCGCCGCACCCCTCGGCAGCACCCTCTGCCCCGGCAGCGCCCTCTGCCCCGGCAGGCCTTCGGGCCCGCCGGGGCAGAGCGCTGTCCGGGGCCGACCGGGCGCTGCGGCCCGTCCCGCCGACGGCTCCTAACTCTCCGTCATCAGGCCCAGCATGGTCACCACGAACCCGACGGACCCCAACACGCAGAGCGCCACGGGGGCCTTCGCCAGCCAGCGCGGCCGGGGCTCCTTGAGAGTGCGGGAGCCGATCAGCAGGCCCCCGCCGACCAGAGCGAGCCCCATCACGGCGACCCCGGTCGGGAGGAGCACTCCGCTGCCCCAGATCCAGACGTCGTCGTCGACATACCGGGCACGCACCGAGTCCGAGTGCTCGCCCTTGCACCACCAGGGCTGGTCCGCCTGGTCGCCCCTGCACGAGCGCGACGTCAGGTACGCATCACCCGAACCGCCCCTCAGCTCCACGCCCTCGATCACCGGCCCGCCGTCGTCGGGCCGGAAGTCGCCGTAGCAGTGGTGCGTCCAGACGGTGCCACCGTGCTCGGTGGAGGACGAGTGATCCTGACACTCCGTCACCTTCAGCATGCCGCGATCGCCCACCAACCCGGCGCCCGCCAGGGTCTGCGACCCGAAGTGCACGAGCACCCAGAGCCCGACCGCCACCACGTTCAGCGCGACGTACCACAGACCGATCCGCCGCGCGGTGCCCCCACCCTCAGCTGCCATCCCTCCACGGTAGGCGCCGGGGGTGACAGGAGTCGGTCCCGTGGCAGCCCTGCTACGCACCCGTGACACAGGCCGGACGGGGCCGGGCCGGGACGGGCGGCTCAGGAGACCGGGACGTCGGGAACTCCACGCTGGGACGTGTTCCACCGATCCCGAGTCCCCTGGAGCCACCATGTTTGCCACGTACCGACGCCGCGCCGGCCTTGCCACGGCCGCCGCGGCCCTCACCTTCGTCGGGGCGCTGGGTGCCGGTGCCGCCGGCGCCGCGCCCGCGCGGGCAGCCGTGACCGGCGACGCCGGCTCCCAGGGCGCGCCCGCCCCGATGGACGTCTCGATGGGAGGAGGCACCGTCTTCACCAAGGGGGACAGGATCAGCACGGCGAAGGCCACGCTCACCCTGCTCTCCGACGGCAACCTCGTCGTCTACGACGAGTACGGCACCATCCGCTGGTCGGCGGGCACCCAGGGCGTGGGCGACCACGCCTACTTCCAGAGGGACGGCAACCTCGTCGTCTACAGCCCGTCGAACTACGCGGTCTGGTCGTCCGGCACCGCCGGCTACACCGACGCCAACCTCAACGTCCTGGAGAACGGCAACGTCGTCATCTGGTGGCGGGGATACGTGGTCTGGCAGACGTACACGGCCCACTGACCTCCGCTCGGCCCAGGCCGTGCCCGGGCCGGCGGCGGCGCCGCGTTGCTCCCATCCGGTGCCGCCCGCCCGGGCGAACCCGGGCCGGGTGTCCCTGCCGGGGCACCGGGCCCGGCCCGCGGGCGGCGGCCGTCGCCGGGTGGAGCGGCTCCCCGCGTGCTGAGCTGAAGACTCCGTTCACGCACCTCGGAGGAAGATTCCCCGTGTCCCGTCTCCGCCCGCTCGGCGTCGCCACCGGCTGCGCCGCCCTGGCCCTGGCCCTGCTCGCCGCCTCGCCCGCCACCGCGGTCGCGCCGCCGCTCTCCGATCCGCACGTGCTCGTCCACTTCGACCCGGCCCTCGGGCAGCTCGCCGAGAACATCGCCCTCGAACCCGACGGCTCCGCCGACGTCACCTTCATCGGTGCCCGCCAGGTCGCCCGCGTCGGCCTGGACGGCTCCGTGACCGTCCGGGCGACGCTGCCCCCGCCGACCGATCCCGACACCCCCGTGGTCCACTTCCCGGCCGCCACCGGTCTGGCCCGCGCCGAGGACGGCACCCTGTACATCGGCTACGCCACCGGCGACGAGCTCGCGGGCGTCTGGCGGCTGACCCCGGGCGGTGATCTCACCCAGCTCGCCGGCATCCCGAACAGTCTGATCAACGGCCTCACCCTGGACGAGCACAAGGGCACCGTCTACGCCGCCGACTCGGGGCGCGGCGTCGTCTGGCGGGTCTCCACCGCCACCGGCGAGGCGAGCGTCTGGGCCTCCGGCGCGGACCTGGAGCCGGCCGGCTTCGTCGGCGCCAACGGCGTCAGGAAGCACCACGGCGCGATCTGGGTCTCCAACTCCGACAAGGGCACCGTCCTGCGCATCCCGATCTGCCCCGACGGAACCTCGGGCCCGGTCGAGACCCGGATCACCGGACTGGACGGCATCGACGACTTCGGCTTCACCAGCTTCAAGGACGACGCGCTGCTCGCCGCCCTGAACACCTCCAGCAGGGTCGCGTACGTGACCGCCGACGGGGTCGCGTCCATCGTGCTGACCGCGGCGGACGGGCTCTCCAACCCCACCTCCGTGGCCGTGGACGAGCACCGGGTCTACGTCACCAGCGCCTCGTTCTTCGCCACCCCGCAGGACCCGAACCTGCTGCTGGCGCGCCTCGACCAGTAGGCGGAGGCGGCTCGGAGACGGTGGCCCGCGCGTCCTTGCCCAGCCGCGCGGGCCACCTGCTCGTGCCCGGTCAGACCAGGAGGTGGCGGGCGAGTTGTTCCCACTGCGGTACGGACGGGGAGTGGGGTGCGGGGGTCATGACGTGGAGGCTGACGTGGTCGGCCCCGGCGTCGAAGTGGTCCTGGACGCGGTGGGCGATGTCCTCGGCGCTGCCGTGCGCCACCAGGGCGTCGACCAGCCGTTCGTCGAGCGCGTCCGGATCGCGGTGGCCGAGACCCCGGAGCAGTTCGCGACGGTTCGGCAGGGCGGCCGCGGCCGTGCTGCGGGCCAGGTCGGCGGTGTCCGCCGGGTGGTGGCCGAGCACGCACAGCTGGGTGACGGCGAGCAGGGCGTCGTCCCCAAGGACGGTTCTGGCGGTGCGGGTGTACGCGCTGGGCATGCCCAGCACCGTGGCGCCCCGGGTGCGTGCGGCGGCGAGGGCGAGCAGGTCGGGACCGAGGGCGGCGAGCACGCGCTGCGGTGGTGCGGGCGGGCCGGGCGGCCCGAACGGGGCGGTGTCCAGGGCGTCGAGGTAGGCGCGCACGGTGGCGGCCGGCGGCCCGAAGCGATGGCCGCGGACGTCCTCGGCGATGCTCGGGTGGCTGTCCCACAGGCCGAGCAGGAACCGCCCGGGGTACGCCTCGTCCAGGGTGCGCTGCGCGGCGGCGGCCGTGACCGGGTCGCGGGCGTAGATGTCGGTCATGCCGGCGGCCACGGTGATCTGCCGGGTGGCCGACAGCAGGATCGCGGCCTGCGCCACGGCCTCCCGCCCGGTGGTCTCGGGGAACCACAGGGTGCCGTAGCCGAGGTTCTCGACCGCGGCCGCGGCCTTCCGGATCTCGGGGGCGGGGAGGTGGTCGAAGCCCCCTGCCCAGATCCCGACCCGTCCGAGGCGGTGGGACGCGGCCCCGCCCTCCGGGCCGGTCGTTCCCACCGTCGCGCCGGTGCTCGGCGTCGGTGTCATGTCCGTCCTCCATCGCGGCTGCGTGCGGAAGAGGGACCGCCCGCAAGTGGGGTTGCCCTCCGTTTCGTCTCCGCTACGATATGGAGGGCCGCCCCACTTATCAAGCCGTCAGGAGTGCCCGTGCCCGAGGACGCCGCCACCCCGCCGCGCCGACCGCTGCGCGCCGACGCCCGCCGCAACGTCGAGCGGATCGTGGTCGCTGCCGGGGCCTTGGTCGCCGAGCACGGCGCGGACGCCTCCCTGGAGGAGGTCGCCCGCCGCGCCGGTGTCGGCTCGGCCACCCTGCACCGTCACTTCCCGTCCCGGCAGGCGCTCCTGGAGGCGGTCTTCAAGGAGCGGGTGCAGGCCCTGTGCGCGAAGGCCGGCGAGCTGCTCGCCGACCCCGACCCGGGCGACGCCCTCGCCGGCTGGCTCCGCGCCGTCGCCACGCACGCCGTGGCCAACCGCGGACTGGGCGCCTCCCTGATGCGCGACGCCGACCCGGCCCTGGGCGAGAGCTGCCACGAGATGATCACCAGTGCCGGGGACGCCCTGCTCGTGCGGGCCCGAGCGGCCGGCGCGGTGCGTCCCGGGATCGCGATCGCCCAGGTGCTGAAGCTCGTCGGTGCCATCGCGCTGGCCACCGAGCAGGACGCCGACGGCCCGGCCGAGGCCGACGTCCTGCTCGCGATCGCGATGGACGGCGTCCGCGCGCGCTGACCCCCGCGGCCCGGCGGGGCGCGCGAGTATGCTGGCGGCGCGCCCGTCGGGAGGAGGATCGTGCCGCGGCAGCCCACCATGGCCGACATCGCCCGGCAGGCCGGGGTCACTCGGGTGGCCGTCTCCTACGCATTGAACGGGCCGTCCCGGTGTCTCGGAGGAGACGCGTCGGCGGATCCTCGACATCGCCCGCGACATCGGTTTCACCGGAGTCCGGCCGCTGCCTCGACATCCCCGGCGGCAGCACCGCGGACGGCACCCAGCTCCAGATCTGGGACTGCAACACCAACGCCTGGCAGAAGTGGACCCTGCCCGGCTGACACCGGAGCAGACACCCCGGCCGGACCCGGCGGCCGACCGGAGCATCCACCACGACGGGGAGTCGGGCCGCCCAGGGCCGGACTCCCCGTCGCGGCTACGCCTTCCAGGGATCCCCGTGGGGCAGGCAGCCGAAGGCCTGCAGCCGCTTGTCGACGTCCCTCAGGCCGGCCATGCCCGTCGCGAACTCCTCCCAGCCCTTGGCCTCCGTCTCCTTGGCCTGCTCCGGAGCCATGCTGGGCCCCGGATCGAGGGCCGAGGTGCTCAGGACGGTTTTCATCCCGGAACCGAGGTGCTCGATGGCGGCCGCCCAGGCGGCCTGGGTCTCCGGGTCGGGTATGGGGGTGTACGAGCGGGCGGCACGCACGGCCGCGAACGCCTTGTTCAGCTCGATGACCGCGCGGCCCTCGGCATGCTGCGCCTCGACCCTCGCGACGGAGCTGATCAGATCGTCGAGCTTGTCCGCCCCTCCGTTGCCGTACCAGAGGATCACCAGGGTGTCCATCGGCGTGGCGGCCGGCGACGGCGACGGCGAGGCCGTGGACGGCGTGGCGGAGGCGGACGCGGCGGAGGCGCTCGACGCGGCACCGGCCGGCTGGGTGCCCTCGGCCGACGGCGTGGTGGCGGAGCCGGAACAGGCGGCGAGCAGGAGTGCGGCGGCGACGGCGAACACCGGCGCCAGGACACGGACACGAGCAGGCATGGGACCTCCTGGCGGGCAGCGTCGGTCGCTGCCACTGACGGGCCATCAGGCTATCCGCCGCCTCCGACGCTCGAACGGTCGCTGGGCCGGCCCGTCCGTCGGGAGCGGGAGAGGTGGGAGGATGACGCGGTGTCCGACTCCCTGCACGAACCGTGGCTGCGCGGCATCGCCCTCAACCCGGCGGCGCCCTCCGACGTCCTGATACGCCTGATGGACCGGGCGGCCGGCGAGGCCGGCCCGCTGATGTGCCAAGGCCGGAACCTGCCCGACGCCGTCATCGACGCGGCCCTGCGCCACCCGGACAGGAAGATTCGCCGCGCGCTCGCCCGCAACCGGCACGTCGACCCGGCCCGACTCGCCCCCTTGGCAACGGACCCGTCGACGCTCGTGCGCGGGTGGCTCGCCTCCGGCGGCCCCCACCCCCGTCCCCGGTGGGTCCGACCGCTTCCGGACGACATCCTCGTCGCCCTCCTGACCGCCCAGGGAGGGGACGGCGACGGCATGCTCGCCGCGAACGAGATCATCGCGGAGCTCGACTCGTCCCAGCAGATCCCGCTGTCGTTCTACCGCTCCATGGCCGACCACGAGCACCCCGCACTCCGGCTCCGGGCCACCCTGAGATGGCAGTCGCTCGCTCCGGCGCAGCGCGAGGCCCTGCTCGACGACCCCGATCCCGCCGTACGGGAAGCCGCGCAGGACGGGAACTGGGTGCTGGACCCGGAACGGGTGGAGGCCACGCTGCCGTCATTCGCGCGCGGCAAGCTGTCCGTGTTCGGCTCGTGCGCACTGTCCCCCGCGCTCGTCGAGCAGTGCTTCGCGGACGGCGAGGTGCGCCCCCTGACCTGGAACCCCCATACCCCGGCCGACGCCCTGGCCCGGCTCGCCCGTCACCCCGAGGCGCAGGTCCGCGCACTGGTCGCCGCCCGGCCCGACCTGGCACCCGACCTGGTCGCGGAGCTGCGGGAGGACCCGGACGAGGCCGTACGCAGGCGCGCACGCCTCCACCCCGGGCCCCGCACCTGGGCCGAGTACTGGGCGATCGAGAAGGTCATCGGGCACGGCCCGGACTGCACCTGCCCGATCGTCGAGCCGGGCTCCGAGCCGACCTCCGACTGGTACGCCGCTTGCGCGCTGTCCGAGGAGGCTGAGCTGCGCCGGGTCGCGGCGAGCTCGCCGCTCCTGCCCGCGGAACTCGCCTGCACACTCGCACAGGACGACGACGAGGAAGTACGGATCCGGCTGGCCTGCCACCACCCGCTGGCTCCGCCCCACCTCCTCCTGGACGTCTTCGTCACCCGCCCGGCCCACCGTCCGCACCTGCTGACCCTGCCCGCGTTCCCCCGCACCGGCCTCAGCCACCTCGTCGGCCACCCGGACCCCGAGGTGCGCGCCCTGGCTGCGGCCGATCCCGCCCTGCCCGAACCCCCGGTGGACGACCTCGACCCGTCGGTGTGCCGGGCCGCCGCCGCCAACCCGAGCCTGACACCGGAGGCCCTGGAGGCGCTCCTCGCCGACCCCCGCACCGCGGAGGGCGCCGCGGCCAACCCGTCCCTCCCCGTCGCCCGCATGCACGCCCTCCTCGACCACTGCCGTCAGGCGGGCGCCGGCGCGCCGGGCGGGAGCGCCTGCTCGGACCAGATGGTCTTGCCGTGCTGCCCGTAGCGGCTGCCCCACCGTCGGGAGAGTTGGGCGATCAGGAACAGGCCGCGGCCGCCCTCGTCGGTGGTGCGGGCGCGGCGCAGCCGCGGCTGGGTGTTGCTGGGGTCGCTGACTTCGCAGATGAGCGTGGTGTCGTGGATCAGGCGCAGGCCGACGGGCCCGCCCGCGTAGCGGATGGCGTTGGTGACCAGCTCGCTGACGATCAGTTCGGTGGTGAAGGCGAGCTCGTCGAGCGCCCACTCGGCGAGCTTCCCGGTGACCACGGCACGCGCGGTGGCGACCGCGGAGGGGTCGGACGGGAACTCCCAGGACGCGACGGCGCCCGCGGGCAGCGGCCGGGCGCGGGCGAGCAGGAGGGCGGTGTCGTCGCGCGACGGCAGGTCGGCGCCTTCGGAGACGAGGGCCCGGCCGAGTGCGGTCAGGCCGGGTCCGGACCTCCGCAGGTCGGCCAGCCGGTCGGCCAGGCGGTCGAGGTCGCCGCCGAAGCGGTGGACCAGGCCGTCCGTGTAGAGCGCGAGGAGGCTGCCGGGAGGGAGGTCCACGGTGGCCGTCTCGAAAGGCAGGCCGCCCACCCCGAGCGGTGGACCCGGGCGCACCGCCACCGGTCCGACGGTGCCGTCCGGGGTGGCGAGGAGCGGCGGAGGGTGGCCCGCGGAGGCCAGCACGCACCGCCCGGTCACCGGGTCGTGGAGCACCACCAGGCAGGTCGCCCCGACGGTGTCGCGCTGCCCGGGGTCGGCCTCGGCCGCCGAGCGCGTCACCAGGCCGTCGAGGTGGGTGAGCAGTTCGTCGGGGGCGAGTTCGAGGTCCGCGAGGGTCTGGACGGCGGTGCGCAGCCTGCCCATGGTGGCGGTCGCGTGGAGCCCGTGGCCGGTGACGTCCCCGACGACCAGGGCCGTGCGCAGCGAGGGCAGGGCGATCGCGTCGAACCAGTCGCCGCCGATTCCGGCGCCGCCGGTGGCGGGCAGGTAGTGGCCCGTGGTCTCCAGCGTGCTGGTGCGGGTGGTGGCGCGCGGCAGCAGGCGCTGCTGGAGGGCGACGGCGGCCCGGTGCTCGCGGCTGTAGCGGCGGGCGTTGTCGACGGCGAGGGCGGCGTGCGCGGCGATCTCGGTCAGCAGGTCGGCGTCCTGGCGGTCGAAGGGCTCCGGGCGTTCGGCGCGCCACACGGCGGCCACGCCGAGGACGAGGCCGCGGGCGAAGAGCGGGGCGACGGCGAGCGAGTGCCCCTTCTCGGGGGCGGTGGCGCGGACGAAGTCCGGATCCGCGAGGCCGCGTTCGAGGGTCGCCCGGTCGACGACCACGGCCCGTCCCTCCTGGAGGACGCGGACCATGCGGCGGTCCGGGAACGGCGGGATGGCCTCGCCCTTCCGGATGAGCTCGGCGGGCCAGTCGCCGTGGGCCGCGTGCACGGCTGCCCGGCGCAGGTGCATGTCGCCTCCGCCGAAGGTCCTGGGCGGTTCGTCGCCGCGCAGGACGGCGTCGGCCAGGTCGACCCAGGCCAGGTCACCGAAGGCGGGGGCGAGGGCGTCCGCGAGGTCCTGGGCGGTGCGGGAGACGTCCAGTGAGCGGCCGACGGTGCTGGAGATCCGGTGGCGCAGTTCGAGCCGGCGGGCCGCCCGGAAGTGCGCGGTGGCGTCGGTGAGCAGGACGGCGACGCCTCCGGGCAGGCCCTGTCCGTCCTCCAGCCGGAGGGCGGACACGGAGAAGGAGTACTCCTCGGCCGGGTCGCCGAGCGCGCGGACCCGCTGTTCACGGGCGGCCACCGGTACGCCGGTCTCCAGCACGCCGCGCAGGACGGCCTCGCTCTCCGCGGCGTCCTGCGGGTGCATCACGTCGGCCAGCCGGGGGGGGGGGGGGGGGGGGGGGGGGGGGGGGGGGGGGGCCGGCGGGGGGGGGGGGGGGGGGGGGGCGCCGGGGGGGGGGGGGGCGCGGGCGGGCGCGCCGCCCCCCGGC
>NZ_JBICYJ010000039.1:0-83162 GCF_043200835.1 Kitasatospora sp. NPDC048365 | reverse complement strand
CGCGCCCCGGCCTCCCACCAATCTTTTTTTATTGATAGGGCGACCACCGTGTTCTACAGTGTGTGGAACATTCTTTCCCTCGACGACGCTCTTCCGTTCTCGGGCGGGGCGAGCAGCTTCCGGGGGGAGAGGCCGGCCGCGCGGGAAGGGGCCGGGGTCAGCCCAGGGTCCACTTCTGGGCGCCGCTGCCGTTGCAGGTCCACAGCTGGAGCCGGGTGCCGTCCGCCGAGGAACCGTTCGGCGAGTCCAGGCACTTGCCGGAGCCGGGGTTCAGGAAGTCGTTGCCGGAGCGGTGGTTCCACTGCTGGGCGCTGGTGCCGTTGCAGGTGTACAGCTGGATGACCGCGCCGTCGTTGTGCGAGGCGGCCGCGACGTCCAGGCACTTGCCGAGCGCGCGGACCGTGCCGTCGGTGCCCACGGTCCACTGCTGCGCCGCGTTGCCGGTGCAGTTGTGCAGCTGGATCGGCGTGCTGTCGGCGCTGGAGCCGCCGGCCACGTCCATGCACATCCCGCCGGGGCCGGTGATCCGCCCGGTGTACGAGCCGCCGGTGCTGCCGCCCCAGGTGGTGGTGTGCACGTAGTCGACGGTCATGGTCTGCGGGTAGGTCGAGGAGCCGTCCGGGCTGCCCGGCCAGTCACCGCCGACCGCCAGGTTGAGGATCACGAAGAACGGGTGGTCGAAGACCCAGCGGTTGCCGCCCAGGTCGGCGGGGGTGCGGGTCTGGTACACGTTGCCGTCGACCGACCACGTGATCGCGGTGGGGCTCCAGTCGACCGCGAAGGTGTGGAAGGCGTCCGCGAAGGACTGCCCGGCCGGCAGGCTGTACGGCGCGCCGATGCCGCCCGCGCCCGAGTAGCCCGGCCCGTGGATGGTGCCGTGCACGGTGCCCGGCTCGCGGCCGATGTTCTCCATGATGTCGATCTCGCCGCTGGTGGGCCAGCCCACCGAGCCGAGGTCGTTGCCCAGCATCCAGAAGGCCGGCCAGATGCCCTGGCCGCGCGGGATCTTGATGCGCGACTCGAAGTGCCCGTACGCCTGGGAGAAGGTCTGGGCGGTGTTCAGCCGGGCCGAGGTGTACTGGCAGGTGCCGTACCAGCAGCTGAGGCCGCCGCTGCTCCGCTTGGCGGTGATGACCAGGTGGCCCTGGCCGTCCAGGGCGGCGTTCTGGGCGCCCGAGGTGTAGTACTGCAGCTCGTGGTTGCCGTTGCCGGAACCGCCGGTCTCCATCGTCCACTTGGACGGGTCGGCGGCCGCACCGGCCGGACCGTCGAAGTCGTCGTTCCAGGTCGACGCGGCGACCGGTGCGACGGAGGCGGGGGTCGCGGCGCCGGTGGCCGTGGTGGGGGAGGTGATCAGCGCGGCCGCGAGCAGGCCGGCGCCGAGGGCTGGCAGCAGGCCGCCGAAGAGTCGGCGGCGGGTGGGGGTTGCCATGAGGTGTCACCCTTCTCGTTGAGAGCGCTCTCTGGCGGGATCCTAGGGGCGGCTTTCAAGTCATGGCAATGTCAAAGAGCCAAGTTCTTTCCCCGTGCAGGCTACGGGCCCTGACGGAACCTCATCGTTCGCATCCGGCGTTCAGGTGTCGAACAAGGGCTGAGAGCGCTCTCCAATCCCGGGGAGAACTTCCGGGCGCCCGGCGCGTGACGCGTGTCACAACGGGGCAGTACTCCTAGTCTCACGGTCACACCGCTGCTGCGAGGGAGTCCGCCATGAGTCGAGTCGTACGTGCCGCTCTGTTCCAGACCGCGTGGACGGGGGACAAGGAGACGATGATCGCGGCGCACGAGCGGGCGGCGCGCGAGGCCGCCGCCCAGGGTGCCCAGGTGATCGGCTTCCAGGAGGTCTTCAACGCGCCGTACTTCTGCCAGGTCCAGGAGCCCGAGCACTACGCCTGGGCCGAGCCGGTGCCGGACGGCCCGACCGTGCGGCGGATGAGCGCGCTCGCCAAGGAGCTGGGCCTGGTGATCGTGGTGCCGGTGTACGAGGTCGAGCAGGCCGGCTTCTACTACAACACCGCCGCCGTGATCGACGCCGACGGCAGCTACCTCGGCAAGTACCGCAAGCACCACATCCCGCAGGTCAAGGGCTTCTGGGAGAAGTACTACTTCAAGCCCGGCAACCTGGGCTGGCCGGTGTTCGACACCGCGGTCGGCAAGGTCGGCGTGTACATCTGCTACGACCGGCACTTCCCGGAGGGCTGGCGGGCGCTCGGCATGGCCGGCGCCGAGATCGTCTACAACCCCTCGGCAACCAGCCGAGGCCTGTCCGCGTACCTGTGGCAGCTGGAGCAGCCGGCCGCCGCCGTCGCCAACGAGTACTACGTGGCGGCGATCAACCGGGTCGGCGTCGAGGAGTACGGCGACAACGACTTCTACGGCACCAGCTACTTCGTCGACCCGCGCGGCCAGTTCGTCGGCGAGGTTGCCTCCGACAAGGACGAGGAGCTGGTCGTCCGCGACCTCGACCTGGACCTGATCGACCAGGTCCGCCAGCAGTGGGCCTTCTACCGTGACCGCCGGCCGGACGCCTACGGCCCGCTGACCGAGGCGTGAGGGGAACAGCCGTGACCCGTACCGTGATCCGCGGCGGCCTGGTGGTCACCGCGGCCGAGGAGATGCACGCCGACGTCCTGATCGAGGGCGAGCGGGTGGTGGCGCTGGCGGCCTACGGGACGTCCGTGGCCGAGGGCTGGACGGCGGACCGGGAGATCGACGCCCGCGGGCTGTACGTCGTCCCTGGCGGCGTCGACGCGCACACCCACATGGAGCTGCCGTTCGGCGGCACCTCCGCCTCCGACACCTTCGAGACCGGCACCCGGGCCGCCGCCTGGGGCGGCACCACCACGATCGTGGACTTCGCCGTGCAGAGCGTCGGCGCCACCCTGCGGGCCGGGCTGGACGCCTGGCACGCGAAGGCCGACGGCAACTGCGCGATCGACTACGGCTTCCACATGATCCTGGCCGACGTCAACGAGCACAGCCTGAAGGAGATGGACCTGCTGGTCGCCGAGGGGGTGAGCTCCTTCAAGCTGTTCATGGCCTACCCGGGCGTGTTCTACAGCGACGACGGGCAGATCCTGCGGGCCATGCAGCGCGGCGCCGACAACGGCGGGCTGGTCATGATGCACGCCGAGAACGGCCTGGCCATCGACGTGCTGGTCGAGCAGGCGCTGGCCGCCGGGCACACCGACCCGCGCTACCACGGCGAGGTCCGCCGGGAGCTGCTGGAGGCCGAGGCCGTCCACCGCGCGATCAAGCTCTCCCAGGTCGCCGGCTCCCCGCTGTACGTGGTGCACGTCTCCGCCGCCTCCGCGGTCGCCGAGCTCGCCGCCGCCCGCGACCAGGGCCTCAACGTCTTCGGCGAGACCTGCCCGCAGTACCTGTACCTGTCGACCGACAACCTCGCCGAGCCCGGCTTCGAGGGCGCCAAGTACGTCTGCTCCACCCCGCTGCGGCCCAAGGAGCACCAGGCGGCGCTCTGGAAGGGCCTGCGGACCAACGACCTGCAGGTGGTCTCCACCGACCACTGCCCGTTCTGCTTCGTCGGGCAGAAGGAGCTCGGCCGCGGCGACTTCTCGAAGATCCCCAACGGCCTGCCGGGCGTCGAGAACCGGATGGACCTGCTGCACCAGGCCGTCGTCGACGGCCACATCTCGCGCCGCCGCTGGATCGAGATCGCCTGCGCCACCCCCGCCCGGATGTTCGGCCTCTACCCGCGCAAGGGCACCATCGCCCCCGGCGCCGACGCCGACATCGTGCTGTACGACCCCACCGCCACCCAGACGCTGTCCGCCCAGACCCACCACATGAACGTCGACTACTCGGCGTACGAGGGCCGGCAGCTCACCGGCCGGGTCCGCACCGTGCTCTCCCGCGGCACCGTGGTGGTCGACGACAACCGCTGGTTCGGCCGGGCCGGCCACGGCCGCTTCCAGCCGCGCGCCACCTGCCAGTACCTCATCTGAACCCTCTGCACCCTCTGCACCCTCGCCCAGCACTTGCAAGGAGAAGCGTGGACATCGGACTCGTCCTGCAGGCCGACCCCCCGGCCCGGCTGCTCATCGACCGGATGAAACGGGCGGAGGCGGCCGGCTTCAGCCACGGCTGGACCTTCGACTCGGTGGTGCTCTGGCAGGAGCCCTTCGTCCTCTACAGCCGGATCCTCGCCGAGACCACCCGGCTCACCGTCGGCCCCATGGTCACCAACCCCGCCACCCGCACCTGGGAGGTCACCGCCTCCCTGTTCGCGACCCTCAACGACATGTACGGCAACCGGACCGTCTGCGGCATCGGCCGCGGCGACTCCGCGCAGCGCGTCGCCGGGCGCAAGCCCGCCTCGCTGGACCGGCTCTCCCAGGCCATGCACGCCGTCAAGGCGCTCGCCGAGGGGCGCAGCGTCGAGATCGACGGCACCGAGCTGCACATCCCCTGGGTGCAGCCGGGCGCCGAACTGCCGATCTGGATGGGCGCGTACGGCCCCAAGGCGCTCGCCCTGTGCGGCCGCGAGGCGGACGGGTTCATCCTGCAGCTCGCCGACCCGTACCTCACCGAGTGGATGGTGAAGGCCGTCCGGGCGGCCGCGGTCGAGGCCGGGCGCGACCCCGCCTCGGTCACCGTCTGCGTGGCCGCGCCGGCGTACGTCACCGCCGACGACTCGCCGGAGGCGATGGCGCACGCCCGCGAGCAGTGCCGCTGGTTCGGCGGCATGGTCGGCAACCACGTCGCCGACCTGGTCGCCCGCTACGGCGAGCACTCCGGCCTGGTGCCGGACGCCCTCACCGCCTACATCAAGGACCGGCAGGGCTACGACTACAGCCACCACGGCCGGGTCGACAACCCCGACACCGCGTTCGTCCCCGACGAGATCGTCGACCGCTTCTGCCTGATCGGCCCGGTGGAGACCCACCTGGAACGGCTGAACGAGCTGCGGGCCCTGGGCGTCGACCAGTTCGCGGTCTACGCGATGCACGACGCCGTCGAGTCCACCATCGACGCGTACGGCACGAGCGTCGTCCCGGCGTTCCGCTGACCCCCACTTGCCGGGCCCGGGGTGCTCTCCGGGCCCGGATTTTACTTTTCATGATCTTTTCTCGGCGGTCCGGATGCTGATATGACTGCTCGTCGGCTGTTCGGCCGATCATTCGAAAAGATCCACGGGGGAACTTCAGCATGTCCGAAACCACCTCAGAAGCCATTGAGCAGAGCGTTCCTGAGTCCTCGTCGAAGGGACTGAAGCTGCTCCTCGACTGGGGCCCGACGCTGCTGCTCAACATCCTCGCGCCGATCCTCACCTACAACGCGCTGACCGGCAGCGGCCACTCCGAGCCGACCGCGCTGCTGATCTCCTCCGCGTGGCCGGTGGCCGACCTGGCGCTGTACTTCGCCCTGCACCGCCGACTCGACGAGTTCGGCATCTTCACCCTGGTGACCATGGTGCTCGGCGCGGCCAGTGCGCTGGCGTACAACACCACCGAGCTGATCTTCCTCAAGGACTCGGCGCTCACCGCGCTGATCGGGCTCGGCTTCCTGGCCACCCTGTTCACGGCCCGGCCGGCGATGTTCTACTTCGGCCGCAAGTTCGCCTCCGGCGGCACTCCCGAGGGCGTCGCCCGCTGGAACGGCCTGTGGCAGTACGAGGGCTTCCGGCGCGGGCAGCGCCGGCTGACCGTGATCTGGGGCGTGGCGTTCCTGGTCGAGTCGGTGGTGAAGGCGGCGCTGACCTTCGTGCTGTCCACCGCCACCATGCTGACCGTCAGCAGCATCATGCCGTGGGCGTTCCTCGGCGGACTGATCTACTACACGATCAGCTACGGCCGCCGGGCCCGGGCCCGGATGCAGGCCGCCCTGCCCGACGCGGGCGCCTGACCCGTACCATCCCGGAGTGACGGGGGAGGTGCGGGCGCGATGCGTGATCCGTTGGAGTGGCGCGGCGGCGACGGTCCGCTGCTGGACTGGCTGACCTGGGTCCAGGAGCAGCTGATCGGGCCGCAGCCGGACGGCTGGACGCTCTGGGGCGCCCGCACCGAGGTCGACGTGTACGGCCTGCCGATCGGCTCCGGGCTGAGCCTGCCCGAGGTCGCCCGCCGGCTCACCGAGCTGGGTGCGGACGCCCTGCACGTCCACACCCACGCCGGTCCGGGGCACGGCGAGCCCCGGCTGGAGATCGCGCCGATCCACCGGTTCGACGCGCCCGGCAGGCCCTTCGAGTTCGTCGTGCCCCAGGGCGCCCCGGCCGGTCGGGTCCCGCTGTACGGCACGGTCCGCACCCCCACCGAGCTGGCCGCCTGGCTGGCGGCCTGGTCGCCGCTGCTGCCCGGCGGCGTACCGGAGGCGGGCTGGTCGCCCCGGTCGTACACCGAGCCGATGGCGGTGGCCTTCCAGCACCGCCTCGACAGCTCGCAGCTGCTGCTCACCCCGCTGGCGTGGGCGGAGCGGGGCGGCAACGTGAGCATCCGGATGCTGCTCGAGTCCGCCCGCGCCGAGCTGGGCCGGGACCTGCTGCTGCTCCGGACACCCCGGGTGCTGGAGGAGATCCGCCCCGCCGGCCGCGGCGAGGTGCGCCGGTGGCTCGACGGGATCGGCCGGGTGTGGCGGGCCGACCCGCAACCGCCGCTCGACGCGGACGGACCGGTCACCGCCGAGCCCACCATCGGCATCCCGCGGATCCTGCACGGCGCACCCGAGGTGCTGCTGCGCCGCCGGGGCCTGCCGATGCTCGTCGTCACCGGCCCCGCCGCCGACCTCGGCCGGTGGGGCGCCCTGCTGCACGACCCCGCGGTCCTCGGCGCCGCCCCGGCCGGATCCCGCCGCCGGACCGAGCGCTGGCTCGAACAGGTCGAGGCGGCCACCTGGGGACGCCCCGCCGTCTGGAGCGTCGACGGCGAACCCGCCCCCCTCACCACCCCCGAACTCGCCGCCCGGATCGCCGGACACAGCCCTCGGGGCGACCTCCACCTCACCCGGGTCGGCCCGGCCGGCGCCACCCTCGGCGGGGTGGAGACCGCCGGCGGCCACCTGAAAATCACCGGGCGCTGACGGCGGGCCGGTTGGCAGGATGCACGCATGGACACCCAGCAGCGCACCGCGCCCGACCGGCTCGCCGGCGACCGGGCCTCCCTGACCGGATTCCTCCAGTACCAGCGCGAGACGCTGGCCATGAAGTGCGCGGGCCTGACCGTCGAACAGCTCCGGCAGCGCGCCGTCCCGGCGTCCCGGCTGACGCTGCTCGGCCTGGTCCGGCACCTCGCCGAGGTGGAGCGCATCTGGTTCCGCGCCGTCGTCAACGGCGAGGACGGCGCCGCGCACTGGCCGACCCCGCCGGGCGAGGCCTTCGCCGAGTTCGACGTGGCGGACGCCGACCCGGACGAGGCCTTCCGGGTCTGGGACGAGGAGTGCGCGCGCTCCCGCGCCACCGTGGACGCCGCCGAGTCGCTGGACACCGTGATCCGCTGGCGCGACCAGGAGTTCACCCTGCGCTACATCCTGACCCACCTGATCGAGGAGTACGCCCGCCACAACGGCCACGCCGACCTGCTCCGCGAGACGATCGACGGCGCCACGGGGGAGTAGCGGCCGCTCAGGCCGTCGCGCGCAGCAGCACCAGTCGCTCGTGCGGCGGGGGTTCCGCACCCGGCCCGGCCAGGACGATCACCGGGCCGGGGAAGCGGTCCAGCAGCCGGTCCAGCCCGTGCAGCGGGTCGGCGGCCAGCAGGATGCCCTTCACCGGCAGGCGCAGCAGCTGCTCGACGTCCAGCCGCCCCTGCGGGGTGGGCGGGATCCGGTAGCGGCGCAGCCCGTACGCCTCGGCGGCGGCGTCCAGCGGTCCGCCGGGCGGTTCGGTGATGGCGACGCGGTGCACGGCCGGCTCGAAGAACTCGGCCAGGACGGGGCCCAGGGCATGCGCCGGGCCGATGACGGGCGGCACGTCCTCGCGGACGGGCGCGGCCGGATCCAGGGTCATGGTCTCCTCCGCGGCGATCTTGCCGGTCCCGGTGGGGCGGGTCAACCGGTGTGACACGGACTGTCCAACCGTCCGATGGTCGTACCGCAACGGCGCGCCGGAGCACGCGCCGAACGCGCCCGGGACGGGTGCAGGTCGCGCGCCCGGTGTGCCGCGCCGCACATTGCCCGCAGCGGACGCCGGGTGACAGAGTGCCGAACATGGTCCACTCCGCCCCGCAGCAGTCCGCCCTCGCCCCCGCCGCCGTCTTCGACTGGCTCGACGAGGCGGCCGACCTCCGGGCCGCCGCCGGACTCACCCGGACCCTGCGCAGCCGGCCCGCCGACGACCCGGTCCTCGACCTGGCGAGCAACGACTACCTCGGCCTGGTGCACCACCCCGCCGTCACCGGCGCCGCCGCCGAGGCCGCGCTGCGCTGGGGCGGCGGCTCCACCGGCTCCCGCCTGGTCACCGGCACCACCGCCCTGCACACCGAGCTCGAGGACGAGCTCGCCGCGTTCTGCGGCTTCGAGGCCGCCCTGGTCTTCTCCTCCGGCTACGCCGCCAACCTCGCCGCGCTCACCGCGCTCACCGACCCGGACACCGTGATCGTCTCCGACGCGTACAACCACGCCTCGCTGATCGACGGCTGCCGGCTCTCCCGCAGCGACGTCCGCCGCGCCCCGCACAGCGACCCGGCGGCCGTCCGGGAGATCCTCGCGGAGCGCACCCACCGGCGGGCCCTGGTGGTCAGCGACTCGGTGTTCTCGGTGGACGGCAACGCCGCGCCGCTGCGCGAACACTCGGCCGCGGCACGCGAGTTCGGCGCCGCGCTGCTGGTCGACGACGCGCACGGGCTCGGCGTGCTCGGCCCCGGCGGCAGCGGCGCCCTCGCCGCCGCCGGCCTCGCCGGCGAACCCGACACCGTCGCCACCGTGACCCTCTCCAAGTCCCTCGGCTCGCAGGGCGGGGCCGTCCTCGGGCCGCGCCGGGTGATCCGGCACCTGACCGAGACCGCGCGCACCTTCATCTTCGACACCGGGCTCGCCCCCGCGGCGGTCGGCGCCGCCCTCGGCGCGCTGCGCCTGCTGCGCGCCGAACCCGAGCGCGCCGAGCGCGCCCGGTACGTCGCCCGCACCCTTGCCGACCGGCTGCGCGCCGAGGGCCTGCACGCCTCCGAGCCGGATGCCGCCGTGGTCTCGGTCCGCGCCCCGGGCCCGGAGGCCGCCGTCCGGTGGGCCGCCGACTGCCGCACCGCCGGCCTCGCCGTCGGCTGCTTCCGCCCCCCGTCCGTCCCGGACGGCATCTCCCGCCTGCGGCTCACGGCGCGCGGGGACCTGACGGACACCCAGATCGCCGAGGCGGTCCGGGTGATCGCCGCTACCGCTCCGTAGCCGGGTCGTCGGCGGGCCGGTCAGGAGGCGGCGGCCGGGACGCTGTCGTTGGCCGGTGCCGCGGTCGCGGCCGCGGGCGTGGTGCCGGTGTCCGGGCGCGGGCGCAGTGCTCCGGCTCCGAGGACCATGGCGGCGGTGAGCGCGGTGACGAGGGCGAACGCGACCCGCAGGGAGCTGGTCTGGGCGATCGCGCCGACCAGGGCGGGGGCGATCAGGCTGGAGGTCTGGATCACCGAGGCGACACCCGCGATGGCCCGGCTGGGGCTGCCCTCCGTCCGTCCGGCGGCCGCGAAGGCGAGCGGTGCCACCACCGCGATGCCGACACCGATCAGCGCGAAGCCGGGAATGGCCACGTACGACCGGTCGGTGGAGACGACCAGGAGTCCGCCGACGGTGGCGGCCGCGCCGCCCGCCCGGACCGTACGGACGGCGCCCAGCCGGCCCACGGCGGCGTCGCCCAGCAGCCGGGCGGCGGTCATGGTTGCCGCGAAGGCCGTGTAGCAGGAGGCGGCGACGGCGGCCGAGGCGCCGGTGGTGTCCCTGAGGTAGACACCGCTCCAGTCGACCGCGGCACCCTCCGCGAAGGCGGCGCAGAGGCCGACCGCTCCGATCAGCAGCGCGGAGCGGGGCGGCAGCGCGAAGCGGGGCGGCGCGCCCTCGTCGGGCGAGGGTCGGACGTCGAGCAGGTGCCGGGTGGCCGTCAGTGCCAGGGCCGCCAGGGCCAGGACCACGGCGGCGGAGTGCAGCCGGGCGTCCATTTCCAGGTGGGCGGCGGCGACGCCGATGCCGGAGGCGAGCAGGCCGCCCAGACTCCACATCCCGTGCAGGCCGGACATCACCGGGCGGCCGAGCCGCAGTTCGACCTCCACGCCCTGGGCGTTGGCGACGACGGCGGCCATGCCCGAGGCGGCGCCGAGGCCGAGGAGGGCGACGAACAGCGCGGGGAGGTTCGGGGCGGCGGTGGGCAGCGGCAGGGCGAGGCAGAGCAGCAGCAACAGGCCGCGCAGCGCGGCCCGGCCGCCGTGGCGGTGCACGATGCGGGCGGCCAGCGGCATCGCGAGGAAGGAGCCGACGGCCGGTGCGACGAGGGCGGTGCCCAGTTCGCCGCTGCTGAGGCCGAGGTGTTCGTGGATCCACGGGATGCGGGTGATGAAGGTGCCCATGGCGGCGCCGTGCACGCCGAAGGCGATGGCGGTGGCGGTTCTGGCCCGCCGGGCCGCCCGGATGTCCGCAGTCAAGGTGGCTGGTTCTCCTGGTCGAGGTGGTCTCGGTGGGCGACAACGTAGCGGTTAATTATCAGGAAGGGAACCTGATAATTAATGAAGGCAGGTTGAGGTATCCCCTGGAGCCGGACGGCGCCTCCCCTTCCGCACCCCCCGCGACTCCCTTGCGGAACCCTTGCGCCCGCCGTGAGGCGTACCGCATGGACATGCCGCCGTCCTAGCGTCCTCCCCGCCGAGCTGTCACCGGCCCCGCCGTTCTCCCCCATGGACGACGGGTGTCCGTCCCCCTCAACCCCGGCTCGGCGGGAGGAATGTGATGACCCGCAAGACCGCCCTGGCGGCGGCCGTGGCCGCTGCCCTGACCCTGGGCACGGCGACTGTCGCGCTCAGCCAGTCCGCCGCTCTGGCCAGTCCCACCTCGGCCCGGGCGATCCCCGGTTTCCAGGCCCTGTCCGCGGACGCCCGTGCGCAGGCGCTCTCCGCCGGCGACCGGGAGGCGTCGGCGACGGCCCGCGCGCTCGGCCTCGGCGGCGACGAGAAGCTGGTGGTGAAGGACGTCCTGGTGGACGCCGACGGCTCCCGCCACGTCCGGTACGACCGCACCTTCCGGGGCCTGCCGGTGATCGGCGGCGACCTGGTGGTGCACCGCGCCGCGGACGGCCGGATCACCGGCTCGGACCAGGCGCACAAGGGGGCGATCGTGCTCGCCTCCACCACGCCGAAGCAGGCGGCGAAGGACGCCTCCTCGGCGGCCGTCCGGCACGCCCGGCACGTGAAGAACGCCAAGGCGGACACCGCCGAGGGCCAGCTGGTGGTGTACGCGGTCGGCAAGGTGCCGGTGCTGGCCTACCGGACCACCGTGAGCGGCGCCGGCGAGGCCGGCGCGGACACCCGGGAGGCCGTGATCACCGACGCCGCGCAGGGCACGCTGCTGGACAGCTACGAGCTGCACCAGGACGTCTCCGGCACCGGCAACGGCATCCACGACGGCCAGGTGACGCTGGAGACCACGCAGTCGGGCAGCAGCTACACCCTGACGGACGCGCTGCACGGCAACACCGCGATCTACGACTCCAACAACAGCCCGCAGTCCAACCCGCGGCAGAACGCCCGGCTGTTCACCAAGACCAGCAACTCCTGGGGCAACGGCAGCAACTCCAACCGCGAGTCGGCGGGTGTGGACGCGGCGTTCGGCCTGGCGAAGACCTGGGACTACTACAAGAACACCTTCAACCGCAGCGGCATCCGCAACGACGGCCGCGGCGCGCCCGCGTACGTGCACGTGGACAACAACCTGCTGAACGCGTTCTACGACGACAGCTGCTTCTGCATGTCGTTCGGCGACGGCAGCTCGCAGAACTCCAACACCCCGCTGACCTCGCTCGACGTCGCGGGCCACGAGATGAGCCACGGCGTCACCGCCGCCACCGCGAACCTGAACTACTCGGGCGAGTCCGGCGGCCTGAACGAGGCGACGTCCGACATCTTCGGCACCATGGTGGAGTTCTACGCCGCCAACGCCAACGACCCGGGCGACTACTACATCGGCGAGAAGCTCAACATGTCCAGCGGCTACTTCCGCCGGATGGACAACCCCGCGGCCGACGGCAGCAGCCTCGGCTGCTGGAACTCCAGCGCCGGCTCGGTGGACGTGCACTACTCCTCCGGCATCGGCAACCACTTCTTCTACCTGGCGTCCGAGGGCACCGGGGCGAAGACCATCGGCGGCCGCTCGCACAACGGCACCACCTGCAACAACGACACCTTCGCCGGCATCGGCAAGGACAAGGCCGCCGCGGTCTGGTACCGGGCGCTCAGCGCCTACATGACCTCGACCACCAACTACTCCGGCGCCCGCACGGCGACCCTGCAGGCGGCCGCCGACCTGTACGGCACCAACTCGCAGGAGCGGTACCTGATCTCCAAGGCGTGGGCGGCGGTCAGCGTCGGCACCGCGCTGCCGGACCCGGGCAACGGCAACCCGTCCCCGAGCCCCAGCCCGACCTCCAGCCCGACCACTCCGCCCGGCGGCAACGCCCTCGTCAACGGCGGCTTCGAGCAGGGCACCACCGGCTGGACCCAGAGCGCCGAGGACATCACCAACTCGACCCAGCAGGCCGCCCACGGCGGCTCCTGGTACGCGTGGATGATGGGCTACGGCAGCGCGAACACCGAGTCGGTGTCGCAGGCGAACGTCGCGGTGCCCGCCACCGGGACCCCGAAGCTCACCTTCTGGCTGAAGGTCACCACCGCGGAGAGCGGCGCGACCGTGTACGACACGCTCAAGGTGAAGGTCAACGGCGCCACCCTGGCGACGTACTCCAACGCCAACGCCAGTGCCTCGTACGTGCAGCGCACCGTCGACCTGAGCGCCTACAAGGGCCAGAACGTGTCGGTGGAGTTCGCCGGGCAGGAGGACGCGTACCTCGCCACCACCTTCCTGGTGGACGACGTCACGCTGGGCTGAGCCCCGCTCCCCGGGAGTGCTCGGTGGTCTGAACCACTTGGTACCGCCGAGTACTCTCGCGCCCGGGCGCCGGAGGCGGCACACTAACCGCCATGACCAGCGCCCCCCAGGGCCCCGGCCGCGTCGCCCCACCGGGCGGCGGGCCGGTCCGCGCCCAACTCGTCGACCGGAACGACCTGCTGAACCGGATCCGGTCGGCCCTCGACGGTCAGGGCAGCGTGCTGCTGCACGGCCCGGCGGGCATCGGCAAGACGGCGCTGCTCGACACGCTGGGGAGCGAAGCCGGATCCGCAGGGGAGGCGGTCCTGCGCAGCAGCCCGACCGCCGCCGAGGCCGGACTGCCGCACCTGGCCCTGATCGACCTCCTCGGCGAGGCCCTCCCCGGCCTCGCCGAGGAGCTTCCCGCCCACCTGCGGCACGCCCTGGAACGGGCCCTGCTGCACAGCGCACCCGAACCCGGCACCGCCACCGACCCGTTGGCGGTCCGGGTCGCCGTGCTGGAGGCACTGCGCCGGCTCGCCGACCGCGGCCCGGTGCTCGTCCTGCTGGACGACACCCAGTGGCTCGACGAGGCCAGCCGCCAGGTGATCGCCTTCGCCGCCCGCCGGCTCGCCGGCCGCCCGATCCGCTTCGCCGTCACCGAACGCACCGAACGCGCCGACAGCGAACCGCGGATGACCGAACTCTGCCCCGGCCCGGTCACCGAGATACCCGTCGGCCCGCTCGGCGAACTCGCCGTCGGCGCCCTGCTGCAGGAGCGCCTGGGCCTGCGCCTGTCCGGCCTGACACTGACCCGGATCCACGCCGCCAGCGCCGGAAACCCCTACTTCGCCCTGGAGTTGGGGCGTGCGCTCGGCACCCCCGGCGCCGAGGCCGCACTCGCCACCGACCCCGGACGGCCGCTCAGCGTCCCGCAGCGGCTGCGCGAACTGATGGCCGAACGCCTCACCGCGCTGCCCGCCGACGCCCGGCAGGCCCTCACCGTGCTCGCCGCCGCCCGCACCGGCACCGGACTGCCCGCCGACACCGCCGCCCCGCTCGCCGTCGCCGTCGAGCACGGCGTCCTGGTCCACGGGCCCGGCGGCGCCCTCCAGTTCAGCCACCCGCTGCTCGCCGAACTGGTCGCCGCCGACACTCCGGAACCCGCCCGCCGCGCCGCCCACCGGTTGCTCGCCGACCGCACCGCCGACCCCGTCGAACGCGCCCGCCACCGCGCCCTCGCCGCCGCCGAACCCGACCCGGCGCTCGCCGCCGAACTCGACGCGGCCGCCGCCACCGCCCTCACCCGCGGCGCCCCCGCCACCGCCGCCGAACTCCTGCGCCTCGCCGCCGACCTCACCCCCGACGACCCCGACGCCGCCACCCGCCGACTGCTCGCCGCCGCCCGCAACGCCGCCACCGCGGGCCTGCCCGACCTCGCCCGCGCCTGCGGCGAACGCCTCGCCGACGCCCCCGCCGCCGACGTCCGGGTGCACGCCGCCCTGCTGCTCGCCCGGCTGCTGGGCCCCGACCACCCCGAGGCCGACCCGCTGCTCGCCACCGCCGCCGACGACGCGCACGGCGCCCCCGCGCTGAGCGCCGCCGTCCACCAGGAGCGGGCCGTCCGCGCCCTGCACCGCGCCGACCACACCGCGGGCTTCGTCGAACTCGCCGCCGCCGAACACGACGCCGACGCCGCCGGCGACACCGACCTGCTGGTCGAACTCCTCGCCGTCCGCGCCCCGATCGAACTCGTCACCGACCCCGCCCACGGCCTCGCCCTGCTCGAACGCGGCCGGCGGCTCTCCGAGGGCCGCCCGCTCACCGCCGCCGGCGTCTTCGTCCGCCAGGGCCTCGCCGTCGCCCACCTGCGCACCGGCGCCGTCGACCGCGCCCTCGCCGAGGTCGAGGCCCTGCGCACCGAGGTCGAACGGGCCGGCCGCACCGAGGACCTGTGCAACGTCCACTACATCGCCGCCTCGGTGTACGAGCGGGCCGGCCGCTGCGCCGAGTCCTACGCCGCCGGGCGGGCCGCGTACGAGCTGCGCGAACGCATCGAACCCAACCCCGGACCGGCCCGCGTCCTCGGCGGCGCCGCCGAACTCGCCGGCGGCAGCGCCGAACGCGCCGCCGACCTGCTCGACTCCGCGATCCGCGCCGCCGAGAGCGACCGCGACCGCGAATGGCTCGCCTACGCGCACGGCCTGCGCGGCCGGGTCGACCTGCTCACCGGCACCCCCGAGGCCGCCGCCGGGCACTTCCTGGAGGCGAGACGGCTGCTGCGCCGGCTCCAGTTCACCGACCCCTCGCTCTTCCTGCTCGACGCCGACCTGGCCGAGGCCCTCGCCCTCGCCGGGCGGCCCGGCGAGGCCGGCGACGCCCTCGCCGACGCCTCCGTCCGGGTCGACCGGCTCGGCCGGGAGGTCGTCCGGCTCGGCCTGCACCGCGCCGAGGCCGTCCTCGCCGCCGCCACCGGCGACCCGCGCGCCGCCGCCGACACCCTCCGCGAGCGGATCCCCGCCGAGCACCCCTACCCGCTCGAACTGGCCCGCGCCCACCTCGTGCTCGGCCAGCTGGAGCGCCGCGCCCGCCGCCGCGCCGCCGCCCGGACCGCCCTGTGCGAGGCCGCCGCCCGCTACGCCCGGGCGGGCTGCACCCCGTGGCTGCGCCACACCGAGGCCGCCCTCGCCGACCTCGACCCCGCCGCCACCGACCCCACGCCGCTCCAGACCCACCTGATCAAGCTCGTCCGCGAGGGCGCCACCAACCGCGAGATCGCCGCCGCCCTCCACCTCTCGGTCAAGGCCGTCGAGGCCAACCTGACCCGCCTCTACCGCCGCCACAACGTCCGCACCCGCGCCGAACTCGCCCAACTCGGCGACTACTGACCCCTGCCGGGCCCCCGCGGGGCGCGTCCCGGTCAGACGAGGCTGTGCCGGACGAGCAGGACCTCGGCGCCGATCGGGCGGTAGCCCGCGGAGCGGAAGGCGCGGACGCTGCGGGCGTTGCCCGGGGCCTGCTGGGCCCAGACGACGTCGCCGGTCGGGACGAGGTGGCGGGCGGCCAGGGCGAGGGCGCGGCCGAGGCCGGCGTGGCGGGCGTCGGGCTCGACCTCGATCGCGGCCTCCCAGCGGCCGGCGACGCCGCGGCCGAGGGCGAGCACCCCGCCGTCGGCGGTCCAGGCGCGGACCTCGTCGCGGTACTTGAGCGCCCGGACGACCCGGGGGTGTTCCCGGTCGGTGATCTCGGCGAGCGGCAGCTCGGGGTCGCCGGGCAGCCGGTCGGCGACGGTGAGCATGTCGATGTTGCCGAGGTTGCGTCCGGTGCGTTCGGCGAGCGCGATCTGGACGTACGGGGAGAGCGGCGCGGCGAACGGGTCGATCGGCGCCTCGGCGATGATCCGCCGGATCCAGGCGGGGTCCTCGTCGCAGAAGACCACGGCGTGCGCGGTCAGCGAGAGGATCCCGGCCTCCCGGTCGGAGGGTTGCGGGACGACGGTCACCGAGCCGTCGGGCGTGGGGAAGCGGCCGGCCGCCGCCTCGGACAAGATCTTTTCGAACATGTTCAATATCATACGTCCGCGAGATGGGAGAGCAGGACCGTTCGGAACTCCGCGGCGGCCCGGCTGAGCGGCACCTCCCGCCCGTGCGCCACCGCGACGGTGCGGCCCAGCCCGGCGCCCGCGAAGGACGCCACCGAGAGGCCGGAGCGGGCGGCGACCATCCCCGGCAGGACGGCCGGGCCGATCCCGGCCCGCACCGAGGCGAGCACCGCGTCCATCTCCCCGCCCTCGACCGCGTACCGCGGCTCGAACCCGGCCGCCCGGCACGCGGCGAGCGTCGCCTCGCGCAGGTCGTAGCCCTCGCGGAACATCACCAGCGGCCGCTCGCGCAGGTCCTCGATCCGGGCCCGGCGCCGGGGCAGCGGCTCGGCCGAGACCAGCACCAGCTCCTCGTGCAGCACCGGGGTGACCTGCAGCCCGGCCGGGGCGTCCGCGTCCCGCGGGGTGATCACCAGGGCGAGGTCCAGCTCGCCGGCCTCCAGGCTGCGCACCAGGTCCCGGGAGCCGTCCTCGCGGAGCACCAGGTCCACCTCGGGGTGGCGGGCGCGGAAGGCGCGCAGCACGTCCGGCACCAGGCTGACGCACAGGCTGGGCGTCGCCCCGAACCGCACCCGGCCGCGCCGCAGCTGCACGGTCTCCTGCACGGCGAGCCGGGCCGACTCGGTGTCGGCGATGATCCGGCGGGCCAGCGGCAGCAGTGCCTCGCCGGCGTCGGTGAGCTCGGCGCCGGCCCGCGCGCGGTGGAACAGCTCGGCGCCGAGCTCCCGTTCGAGCTGCCGGATCTGCTGGGAGAGCGAGGGCTGCGAGACGTGGGTCAGTTCGGCGGCGCGGGTGAAGTGCCGGGCGTCGGCGACGGCCAGGAAGTACCGGAGCTGTTGGAGCTGCACACCTCCCACCATAGACGCTGCCTATCGAAAGCCCCGGATCCATGTCTTGGACGTGCCCCGGCCCCGCTGCCTAGCGTTGCGGCCATGGCACTCCCGACCCGGACGGCCCCGCACCCGTCCACCCTGGTGACCCTCTGGCGCTCCTCCGTCGGCAAGAAGGCGGTCATGGCGGTCAGCGGGCTGCTGATGCTGCTGTACCTGGTCGCCCACATGCTGGGCAACCTCAAGGTCTTCTTCGGCCCGGGGGACATCGACGGCTACGCGCACTGGCTGCGCACCCTGGGCGAGCCCGTCCTGCACTACGGCTGGTTCCTCTGGCTGGCCCGGTTCGTCCTGCTGGCCGCGGTGGTCGCCCATGGCACCGCCGCGTACCAGCTCAGCAGGCGCGACCGGCGGGCCCGCCCGCAGCAGTACGCGCACCGGCGGCAGCGGGCGAGCTACGCGACCCGGACGATGCGCTGGGGCGGCGTGATCCTCGGCCTGTTCATCGTCTGGCACATCCTCGACCTGACCACGCTGACCGTGAACCCGGCCGCCGAGGAGGGCCACCCGTACCGGAACATCGTGGCGTCCTTCTCCACCTGGTACGGCGGCGGGATCTACATCGTCGCGATGCTGGCGCTGGGCCTGCACATCCGGCACGGCTTCTGGAGTGCGGCGCAGACCCTGGGTGCCAACAACCCGCGCCGCGACCGGGCGTTGAAGGCCGTCGCCAACGCCACCGCCCTGCTGCTGACCGCCGGGTTCCTGTCCGTCCCCGTTGCCGTGATGACCGGAGTGGTCCGATGACCTCCCACGACGAGTACCTCGACTACACCGTCGGCGCGCCGATCGCCGACACCGCCGCGCCCGCCGGGCCGATCGAACAGCGCTGGGACACCCGGCGGTTCGAGGCCAAGCTGGTCAACCCGGCCAAC
This sequence comes from Kitasatospora sp. NPDC048365, assembly GCF_043200835.1. Lineage (NCBI taxonomy): Bacteria > Bacillati > Actinomycetota > Actinomycetes > Kitasatosporales > Streptomycetaceae > Kitasatospora > Kitasatospora sp. NPDC048365. The sequence continues at coordinate 64,797 of NZ_JBICYJ010000039.1, read as the reverse complement.
CGCCGCCGGCACACGGTGATCGTGGTCGGCACCGGCCTGGCCGGCGGCGCGGCCGGCGCCACCCTCGCCGAACAGGGCTACCGCGTCGTCCAGTTCTGCTTCCAGGACTCCCCGAGGCGCGCTCACTCGATCGCCGCCCAGGGCGGCATCAACGCGGCCAAGAACTACCGCAACGACGGCGACTCGGTCCGCCGGCTGTTCTACGACACCGTGAAGGGCGGCGACTTCCGCGCCCGCGAGTCCAACGTGCACCGCCTCGCCCAGGTGTCGGTGGAGATCATCGACCAGTGCGTCGCCCAGGGCGTGCCGTTCGCCCGCGAGTACGGCGGGCTGCTCGACACCCGCTCCTTCGGCGGCGTCCAGGTCTCCCGCACCTTCTACGCCCGCGGCCAGACCGGCCAGCAGCTGCTGCTCGGCGCGTACCAGGCGCTCTCCCGGCAGATCGCCGCCGGGAACGTCGAGATGCACGCCCGCACCGAGATGCTCGACCTCCTCGTGGTGGACGGCCGGGCCCGCGGCATCCTGGCCCGCGACCTGGTCACCGGCGAGCTCACCACCCACCTCGCGGACGCGGTGGTGCTGGCCACCGGCGGCTACGGCAACGTCTTCCACCTGTCCACCAACGCCAAGAACTCCAACGCCACCGCCGTCTGGCGGGCGCACCGGCGCGGCGCGTACTTCGCCAACCCGTGCTTCACCCAGATCCACCCGACCTGCATCCCGCGCTCCGGCGACCACCAGTCCAAGCTCACCCTGATGAGCGAGTCGCTGCGCAACGACGGTCGGATCTGGGTGCCCAGGGCGAAGGGCGACACCCGCCCGCCGGGCGCGATCCCCGAGGACGAGCGCGACTACTACCTGGAGCGGATCTACCCGGCCTTCGGCAACCTGGTGCCCCGCGACATCGCCTCCCGCGCCGCCAAGAACGTCTGCGACGAGGGCCGCGGCATCGGCCCCGGCGGGCAGGGCGTGTACCTGGACTTCGCCGACGCCATCGCCCGGATGGGCCGGCCCGCGGTGGAGGCCAAGTACGGCAACCTCTTCGAGATGTACCAGCGGATCACCGCCGAGGACCCGTACAGCGTGCCGATGCGGATCTACCCGGCGATCCACTACACCATGGGCGGCCTGTGGGTGGACTACGACCTGCAGACCACGGTCCCGGGCCTGTTCGCGATCGGCGAGGCCAACTTCTCCGACCACGGCGCCAACCGGCTCGGCGCCAGCGCCCTGATGCAGGGCCTGGCCGACGGCTACTTCGTGCTGCCGCCCACCCTCAACCACTACCTGGGCGCCACCCGGCTCGACCCCGTCCCCGCCGACCACCCGGAGATCGCCGAGGTCACCGCGGACGCCGCCGACCGGCTGAACCTGATCCTCGCCGTGGACGGCGACCGCACCCCCGACTCCTTCCACCGCGAGCTCGGCGACCTGCTCTGGGACGAGTGCGGGATGGCCCGCGACGACGCCGGCCTGCGCCGGGCGCTCGCCGCGATCCCGGAGCTGCGCGCCGAGTTCTGGCGCCGGATCAAGGTGCCCGGCACCGGCGAGGAGCTCAACCAGGCGCTGGAGAAGGCCAACCGGCTGGTCGACTACTTCGACCTGGCCGAGCTGATGTGCCTGGACGCGCTGCACCGCACCGAGTCCTGCGGCGGCCACTTCCGCACCGAGTCCGCCACCCCGGACGGCGAAGCCGCCCGCCGGGACGGCGAGTTCTCCTACGTCGCCGCCTGGGAGCACACCGGCGGCGCACCCGTCCTGCATCGCGAAGAGCTGGTCTTCGAACACGTCCACCCCACCCAGCGGAGCTACGCATGAACCTCACCCTGCGGATCTGGCGCCAGGCGGGCCCCGACGCCCCCGGCGCGATGACCGAGTACCGGGTCAGCGGGATCAGCCCGGACATGTCCTTCCTGGAGATGCTCGACACCCTCAACGAGGAGCTGATCCTGCGCGGCGAGCAGCCCGTCGCCTTCGACCACGACTGCCGCGAGGGCATCTGCGGCGCCTGCGGCATGGTCATCAACGGCCGCGCCCACGGCCCCGAGCGCACCACCACCTGCCAGCTGCACATGCGGCACTTCGAGGACGGCGACACCATCGACGTCGAGCCCTGGCGGGCCGGCGCCTTCCCGGTGGTCAAGGACCTGGTGGTGGACCGCACCGCGCTGGACCGGATCATCGGCTCCGGCGGGTACATCACCGCGCCCACCGGCTCCGCCCCCGAGGCGCACGCCACGCCGGTCCCCAAGGACACCGCCGAGCTGGCCTTCGAGCACGCCGAGTGCATCGGCTGCGGCGCCTGCGTGGCCGCCTGCCCGAACGGCTCGGCGATGCTCTTCACCGCCGCCAAGGTGGTCCACCTCAACGTGCTGCCGCAGGGCGCGCCGGAACGCGGCAGCCGGGTGCGGTCCATGGTGGAGACCATGGACGCCGAGGGCTTCGGCGGCTGCACCAACACCGGCGAGTGCGCCACCGCCTGCCCCAAGGGCATCCCGCTGACCGGCATCTCACGCCTCAACCAGGAGTACCTGCGCAGCCTGCGCCGCCCTTAGGCTCGGCGGGAACCGCTTCCGCACCGACCGAAGGACCCCGCCGTGCAGCCGATCACCGACCGTCCGGTCCGCTGGGGCATCCTCGCCACCGGCGGGATCGCCGCCGCCTTCACCGAGGACCTCGCCGCCGTCCCCGACGCCCAGGTGGTCGCCGTCGCCTCCCGCTCCGAGGCGTCCGCCCGCGCCTTCGCCGACCGCCACGGCATACCCCGGGCGTACGGCAGCCGCGAGCAGCTCGCCGCCGACCCCGAGGTCGACGTGGTGTACGTGGCGACCCCGCACAGCGACCACCACGCCTCGACCGCGCTGATGCTGGACGCGGGGAAGGCGGTGCTCTGCGAGAAGCCGTTCACGCTGAACGCCGGGCAGGCCGCCGAGCTGGTCTCGCTCGCCCGCAAGCGCGAGGTCCTCCTGATGGAGGCGATGTGGACCTACCTCGACCCGGCGGTCCGCCGGATCACCGAGCTGGTCGCCGACGGCGCGATCGGCGAGGTCCGGTCCGTCCAGGCCGAGTTCGGCTTCCCCGGCCCGGCCGACCCCGGCCACCGGCTGTGGGACCCGGCGGTCGGCGGCGGAGCCCTGCTCGACCTCGGCGTCTACCCGGTGGCCTTCGCCCAGCTCCTGCTCGGCGAACCGGAGTCCGTCCAGGCCTGGGCCCGCCTCACCGACCGCGGCGTGGACGCCAACACCGCCGTCGTGCTCGGCCACCCGGGCGGCGCCACCGCGCTGCTCTCCTGCTCGCTCGACGCCCACTGCGGCCAGCGCGCCTCCGTCCAGGGCACCGAGGGCCGGATCGAACTCGACCGCGACTTCTTCCACCCCGCCGGCTTCACCCTGCACCGCGCCGACCGCGACCCCGAGCCCTATCTCGCCCCCGCCCGCACCGGCCACGGCTACGGCCTGGAGGCCGCCGAGGTGATCCGCTGCCTGCGCGCCGGCGAGACCGAGTCCCCGCTCGTCCCGCTCGACACCACCCTCGCCGTGATGCGCACCCTGGACGCCGTCCGCGACCGGATCGGAGTCCGCTACCCCGGCGAGTGATCCTCGGGGCGCGCGGGCGGCCCCGTGCGCCCACCCACGGCCGGTCCGGGCCCGAAATCGCCTCCCAGCAGGTGCAAACGCGCTGGTCCGCGGGCATAACTGCGCTGCGGTACCCCCGCGTCCGGGAGGGAGACGGCATGAGCAACGGCGACAACGGCGTCCGGTCCTGGTCGGCCGACCAGGACCGGCGGACGGTGATGCGACTGCGCCTCGGCGTCGGCGTGATCGGGCTGCTGCTCCCGGTCGCCCTGCCGCTCGGCAACTGGATCTTCGTGCAGCTGGGCCACCCCACCGACATCATGCCCGCCAGCATGAGCGGCTCGTACTACACCAGCACCCGGAACCTCTTCGTCGGCAGCCTGTGCGCGCTCGGCGTGTTCCTGATCGGCTACCGCTACAACCGGCGTGACGACGTGTGGACCAGCATCGCCGGATGGTTCGCGATCGGCGTCGCGCTGTTCCCCACCATGCCGAGGGCGGCCACCGCCTTCCAGGAGGTGGTCGGTGTGCTGCACCTGGTGTTCGCCGGCGTGCTGCTCTGCGCGCTGGCGGTCTTCTGCCTGGTCTCGTTCCGCGATCCGGTGCCCTCGAAGGCCAACCGCTTCTACCTGGCCGCGGGCGTCCTGATCCCGGTCTTCCTGGCCGTCGCGACCGTCTCCGGTCTGACCGGCTGGGGCAGCCACTGGCCGGTCACGCCCCTCTACCTCTGCGAGGCCCTCTCGGTCTGGGCGTTCGGTGCCGCCTGGGTCGTCGCGGCGTTGCGGCTCGGCGCCTTCTCCCGCACCCGCGAGCTGCTCGGGGAGGTCGGAGCCCCGCTCTCCTTCGGCTGACGACGAATCCCGTCGACACGCCGGGCCGGCCGGGCTACGATCACCGGCGATGACTCCTTCTTCTTCCGAAATGGGGGTCCCGTCCGCGCAAGGTGAGTGCTGATGCCCACTCACACCGCGAACGGGGACACCCGTCTCTCCCGCTGGCAGCGCGTGCGCCTCTACGCCGTGCCGCCCACCATGATCGAGACCGCCACCGCACGCCGCCGCGCCGGCGACTGGGCCGGGGCGTGCGCCGCCGCCCACGTCGACGTCGACCTCGACCTGCGGTCCGTGGCCCGAACCCACGGCGAGGCCCTGAAGGCCCGGCTCCGCGCCGACCTCCGCCGGCTCGCCCCCGACCTGCTGCGCTGGCACCTGCCGCGGATCGCCCCGCGCGGCCTGCTCAGGCCCGGCCTGACCGTCCCGCTGGCCCGCTACGGGCCCGCGGACCACGGCGGCCCGGGCCCACTGCACCTGGTCGTCCGCACCGACCCCGGCTGGGCGGACGCCGGCCAGCGGATCAGCCTCGCCCTCTGGGACGGCTCCCGCACCCAGGCCGTCGAACGCCGCCACCCGCACCCCCGACCGAGCCGGCGCTACCGGCTCGACCTGCACCGGCACCTGTGGGACGCCGACCGCAGCGGGGAGTTGCGGACCAGGTCCGAGGCCGAGGGCCGGCCCGGCGCGACCGGGCCGGCACTCGCCGTGCCGGACGGCTGCGCCGTCGGCCGGTGGGCGGCCGAGGCGGCGATCCTGCTGCACGCCGAAGGCCGACCGCCCGGACCGGTCGCCGTCCGGCTCGGCGCCGGACGCCGCCTGCTGCTGGACACCGACACCGCCGGCCGGCCGGTGCTGCAGGCCTCTGACGGCGACACCGGCAGCCTGCCGGTCCTCCCCGACGCGGCGACCTGGCTGCCGCCCGACCTGGAGCTGCTGCGGGCCGGGCTGATCGAGCCGGACCGGCTGCACCCGCTGGTCGCCGCCGCGCTGACGCCCGGTCATGTCCCGGCGGCCTCCGGCCCGCCGACCGACCCGGTCGGCGGGGCGCGGCTGGTCGACTGCCGGGGCGCCCGGCACCGGATCGACCTGGTCGACGGCGTCCTGGCGGCCCTCGACCACGACCCGGCCGAGCTGCGCCGCGAGGAGCTGCTGGCCGCGCTGACCGGCACCCCGCTGCCCTGCCTGCAGGCGATCGACGCGGTCCACCGGCACCCGGAGGACCTCGACGACGTCCGCGCCCGCCTCGAACACGGCGACCCCGAAGGCGCGTTGGCCGTCGTCGAACGGCTGCTCGGCCCCGGCGCCGCGCTGCGCGACGGCCCGCTGCGCGACGAGCTGGCCGCCGCCGTCGAACGGCGGGTCACCCACGGCCTCTACCGGGCCGGCCTGGTCAAGACCCCACCCTCGCCCGACCGCACCCCCCGCCGCCCGCGCGCCCTCTAGGCCTTCCCCGCTCTCCCCTCGGGCCGTCACCCCACCCCCGCACTGCCTGCTGCCCCGATGCGGCACCGGCAGCGCGGCGGTGGTGCGCGGCCCGCCCCGACTCCCGACAGGTGATCAGACATGCCCACGCACACCCAGCTCGACCTCGCCGCCGACCTGCTCGCCCTGCTCCGCGAGACCACCACCGAACCGCGCGCCGACGAGCAGTTGGAGGCGCTCACCCTCGCGGTCGCCGCCGACCTGCCCGTCCTGCTGTGGGGTGAACCCGGTATCGGCAAGACCGCGGCGCTGAACCAGCTCGCCGCCTCCCTCGACCTGCCGCTGACCACGGTCATCGCCAGCGTCCACGAACCCTCCGACTTCTCCGGCCTGCCGGTCGTCGGCGACGACCCGGCGGTGCAGGGCGTCCCGCTGGCCCCGCCGGACTGGGCGGTGCGCCTGGTGCGCGAGGGCCGCGGACTGCTCTTCCTGGACGAGCTCTCCACCGCGCCGCCCGCGGTGCAGGCGGCCCTGCTCCGGCTGGTGCTGGAACGCCGGATCGGCGCGCTGCGGCTGCCGCCGGGCGTGCGGATCGTCGCCGCCGCCAACCCCCGCGCCTCGGCCGCCGACGGCTGGGAGCTCAGCCCGCCGCTGGCCAACCGCTTCGTCCACCTGCGCTGGGTCCACGACCACGAGGTGGTGGTCCGCGGCCTCGGCGGCACCTGGCCGCGCGCCGCCCTGCCCCGGCTGGACGCCGAACGGCTGCCGCACGCCGTGGAGTTCGCCCGTCGCGCGGTCTGCGCGCTGCTCACCGCGCGCCCCGACCTGGTCCACCGGCTGCCGAACGACGAGGCCCGCCGCGGCGGCCCGTGGCCCTCGCCGCGCAGCTGGGAGATGACCCTGCACCTGGTCGCCTTCGCGACCGCCGCCGGCTCCTCCCGCGACGTGCTCTCGCTGCTCGTCCGCGGCACCGTCGGCGACGGCCCCGGGCTCGAACTGCTGGCCGCCCTGGACCGGATGGACCTGCCCGACCCCGAGACGCTGCTCGCCGATCCGGCCGCCGCGGTCCTGCCCGAGCGCGGCGACCTGCGCCAGGCCGTCCTCGACGGCGTGGTGGCGGCCGTCCGCAACCGTCCCGACCGGGCCCGCTGGGACGCCGCGTGGGCTGTGCTGGTCCGGGCCCTGGACACCGGCGCGCCCGATCTCGTGGTGGTACCCGCGACCGGCCTCGCGGCGCTGCGCCGGGAGGAGTGGGACGTCCCGGAGGCGATCGAGCGGCTGGCCGGCGCGGTCGACCTCTCCCGCCGGGCCGACCGGGCGGCCGCCCGGGTCACCGCGAAGGCCGGCCGATGAGCACTCCCGCCACCCCGGCCACCGCAGCCACTTGCGCGCCCGCGGCCCTCGACCTCGACAAGCTGCTCGCCGCCCGGCTGTACGCGGCCCGGGCCCGCCCCTACCTGGCGACGGCGCTGTTCGCCCTGCACGTGGTGGAGTCGCGGCGGGTGCCGACGATGGCCGTCGACCGGTACTGGCGCTGCTACGCCTCGCCGGGCTTCGTCGCGGCCACGCCGATCGAGGAGCTGGCGGGAGCGTGGGTGCACGAGGTCTCCCACCTGCTGCGCGACCACCACGGGCGCGGCGACCGGATCGCCCGCGAACTCGGCCTGCACGGCGCGGCGAACCGGCTGCGGATGAACATCGCCGCGGACTGCGAGATCAACGACGACGTCTACGGCGACGGCCTGGTCCGGCCCACCGGCGTCTTCGAACCGGCCCACCTGGAGCTTCCCACCGGCTGGCTGATGGAGGAGTACCTGCGCAAACTCCGGATCGTCCCCATCACCCTGGACGCGGCCTGGCTGGACTGCGGCAGCGGCGCGGACGGCCTGGACCGGCCCTGGGACCTCGGGCCGGACGGCGCGCACGGCCTCAGCGAGCAGGAACGCGACGCCGTCCGCTTCCGGGTCGCCGAGGGCATCACCGGCCGTCCCGGCGAGGCCCCGCAGGGCTGGCGGCGCTGGGCCGAGCAGGCGTTCCACCCGCCCCAGCCGTGGCGCGACCTGCTCGGCGCGGCCGTCCGCTCGGCGGCCGCCGCGGCCGGCACCGGCGAGGACTACAGCTACGGCCGCCCGGCCCGTCGCTCCACCGCGCTGCCCGGCACCGTCCTGCCGAGCCTGCGCCGCAGGCCGCCCCGGGTCTGCGTGGTCATCGACACCTCCGGCTCGGTCAGCGACGCCGAGCTCGGCAGCGCGCTGCTGGAGGTCACCGCGATCTCCCGCGCGGTGGGCGGCCGGCGCGACCTGGTCTCCGTGCTGGCCTGCGACGCCGCCGCGGGCGCCGTCCACCCGCTCTGCCGGGCCGAGGGCATCCCGCTGATCGGCGGCGGGGGCACCGACCTGCGGGCCGGGTTCGCGCGGGCGCTGCGCAGCCGGCCCCGGCCGGACGTGGTCGTCGTCCTGACGGACGGCCAGACCGCCTGGCCCGACAGCCGGCCGCCCTGCCGGACGGTGATCGGCCTGTTCGACCGCCCGAGACCGGGCCGCTCCTCCGACGAGGACGACCCCGACTACGTCCCGGACTCGCCACCGGACTGGGCCCGGGTGGTCACCATCGGCTGACCGCTGGCGGGAGCGGCTCAGGCCGCCCGGCGGTACTCCGCGCCGTCGGGGCTGCGGAGCAGCAGGCCGGCGACGACCAGGTAGCGGCGCAGGGCCGCGCAGTCGTCGTGGACGGTGCGCAGCGCCTCGTTGACCTCGGGCTCGGTGTAGGTGCGGCCGGGCTCCAGGAGGGTCTCGGCGAGGTGGTCCAGGAGTTGTCGGCGGCGGGCCGGGCGGCGGGGGATCGCGGTCAGGCGTCCGTTGGAGAAGAGCGAGGTCACATCGGGTTCCGGCATGCGGGGAAGGCTGCCAGCGCCGACCGGCCCGCACAAGCGGATATTCGGGCCGGTCAGCGGAAGCGCCAGCGGGTCGGGGAGCCGGTGAAGTCCCGCTGGACCAGGCCGATCGCCTGCACCGGGTCGACCCGGACCGTGGCGTTGACGCCCGGGTCGAGGAAGTCGATCCGGTACGCCGTGCGGTACTTGGCGTTGAGGGTGTCCAGGAACAGGCCGATGTCGGCGAGGCCGGTGACGATCTCCGCGTGGCCCTCGACGACGACCGGGTCGAGGGCGTTGTCGGTGGCGACGGCGCACATCGGCTGCTCGGCGAGGTTGCGGGCCTTGCGCGAGCGCAGCCCGCTGCTGAACCACAGCGCGTCGTCCAGCCAGACGCCCCAGACCGGCATCAGGTGCGGCCGCCCGTCGGGCCGGGTGGTGGCCACCCAGTACTCGTGCGAGTCGGTCAGCTGCCGCCGCGCCCAGGACCAGGACAGCAGCCCGCTGCCCTCGGCGGCCGGCCGGATCCCGTACCCGGGCATGTACGGCCGGCCCGCCATCGGTTCGGCGCCGCCCACGGTCAGTGCTTCTTCGCGCGGCTGGGCTGCACCCGGGCCGGCTCGCCGGGCATCTTCGGATGGTCCGGCGGGTACGGCAGGTCGCCCGCGTCCTGGTGCGCGTACAGCTCCAGGGCGGCCTCCAGCGAGAACGCGTGCTGCTCCATGTCGGCGTGCACGTCGCCGAGTTCGGCGAAGCGCTCGGGCACGGTGCGCAGCGTGAAGTCGGTGGGGGAGACCTCGTCGAGCTCCTCCCAGCGCAGCGGGGTGGAGGCGGTGGCCTGCGGCCGGGGGCGCAGCGAGTACGGCGAGGCGATGGTGCGGTCGCGGGCCATCTGGTTGTAGTCGACGAAGATGGCCTCGCCCCGCTCCTCCTTCCACCACTTGGTGGTGACCTCGCCGGGCATCCGGTGCTCCAGTTCGCGGCCGAGGGCGATGACGGCGTGCCGGCAGTCGGTGAAGGTCCAGCGCGGCTCGACGGGCACGTACACGTGCAGTCCGCGCCCGCCGGACGTCTTCGGCCAGCCGCGCAGCCCGTACGCGTCGAGGACCTCGCGCAGCCCGTGCGCGGCCCGGACGGCGTCGTGGAAGTCGGTGCCGGGCTGCGGGTCGAGGTCGATCCGCAGCTCGTCGGGGTGCTCGGTGTCGTCCCGGCGGACCGGCCACGGGTGGAAGGTGACGCACCCGAGGTTGGCCGCCCACAGCACGGCGGCCGGTTCGGTGGGGCAGATCTCGTCGGCGGTGCGGCCGCTGGGGAAGGCGATCCGCGCGGTCGGCAGCCACTCGGGCAGGCCCTTGGGCGCGCGCTTCTGGTAGAAGAACTCGCCCTCCACCCCGTCCGGGAAGCGCTGCAGGGTGGTCGGGCGGTTCCGCAGCCCGCGCAGCACGCCGGGTGCGACCGCCAGGTAGTACTCGGCGACGTCCCGCTTGGTGAACCCGGGCTCCGGGAAGTACACCTTGTCGGGGTTGGACAGCCGCACCGCCCGGCCGTCCACCTCCAGCTCCACAGCTCCAGCCATGGCCCCCACGCTAAGCACACTGCCGTGCGGGCGCGCGTCCGGCGGGCGACGATCGGAGCCATGGACCTCCCCGTGATGCCGCCCGTGTCGCCGATGCTCGCCAAGTCGGTCGCCGAGATCCCGCCCGGCATGCAGTACGAGGCGAAGTGGGACGGGTTCCGCGCGATCGTCTTCCGCGACGGCGACGAGGTCGAGCTGGGCAGTCGCACCGGCAAGCCGCTGACCAGGTACTTCCCGGAGCTGGTGGAGGCGGTGAAGGCCGCGCTGCCGTCGCGCTGCGTGGTGGACGGGGAGATCGTGATCGCGCACGACGGCCGGCTGCACTTCGAGGAGCTGCTGGAGCGGATCCACCCCGCTGCCTCCCGGGTGCGCACCCTCGCCGAACGCACGCCGGCCTCCTTCGTCGCCTTCGACCTGCTCGCGCTGGCCGACGCCCCGCTCGCCGAGCAGCCGCTCGCGGACCGCCGCGAGGCGCTGGCCGCCGCGTTCGCCGGCGTCGCCCCGCCGATCCACCTGGCGCCCGCGACCACCGATCTGGACACCGCCCGCGCCTGGTTCGCCCAGTACGAGGGCGCCGGGCTGGACGGGCTGGTCGCCAAGCCGCTCGACCAGCCGTACCGCCCGGGCGAGCGCTCGATGTTCAAGGTGAAGCACACCCGCACCGCGGACTGCGTGCTGGCGGGCTACCGCGAGCACAAGAGCGGCCCGGTCGTCGGCTCGCTGCTGCTGGGCCTGTACGACGAGGGCGGGCAGCTGCAGCACGTCGGTGTGAGCGCCTCCTTCCCGATGGCGCGCCGCCGCGAGCTGGTGGAGGAGCTGGCGCCGCTGCGGCTGGACGACCTGGACGGCCACCCGTGGGCGGCGTGGGCGGACGAGGAGGCGCAGGCCTCCTCCCGGCTGCCGGGCGCGGTCAGCCGGTGGACCGGGAAGAAGGACCTGTCCTGGGTGCCGCTGCGCCCGGAACGGGTGGTGGAGGTCGGGTACGACCACATGGAGGGCACCCGGTTCCGGCACACCACGCAGTTCAAGCGCTGGCGGCCGGACCGGGAGCCGGAGGGCTGCACCTACGCCCAGCTGGAGGAGCCGGTCTCCTACGACCTGCGGGACCTGCTGCGCTGACCGCCGGTCACGGCTGCTCGCCGATGAGGACCGCCAGCCCGTCCAGCATCCGTTCGAGGCCGAACTCGAACAGCCTGTCCAGTTGGAAGTCGTACCCCGCCGAGGCCATCGCGGCGAGCCGCGGGAAGCGGGCCGGGTCGAGCAGGACGGACAGCTCGCCCTCCTGGGCGTCCATCCACTCCTCGCTGGTCTGGCCGGTCTGCGCCTCCGCCTCCCGCTCCAGCTCCAGGTTGAGCGCGATGCCGCGGACGTAGTTCAGCAGCACCAGGTGCGCGGTGAAGACGGTCTGGCCGTCCAGCCCGTGGTCCTCCAGTGCGGCCAGCACCCACTCGGTGTACGGCAGGGCGCTGGCCACCGGTTGCGGCCGGGTCAGCGACATCGCGGACGCCAGCCACGGGTGTCGGCGGAACGCCGCCCAGAGCCGGCGGGCCGCCAGGTCGAGCCGCTCCCGCCAGCCGGGCGGCGGGTCGGCGGGCAGCGGGTGGCCGGCGAAGGCGGCGTCGAGCATCCGGAAGAGCAGGTCCTCCTTGTCGGTCACATGGCGGTACAGCGACATGGTGGCGGCGCCGAGTTCGGTCGCCACCCGGCGCATGGAGAGCGCGGCGAGTCCTTCCGCGTCGGCCACCGCGACGGCGGCGGCCACGATCCGCTCCGGCGTCAGCGCGGGCTCCCCGGGCTGCGGACGGGACGCGGCCGGCGGCGCGGCGGCGGCCCGGCGGGCGGGGGCCGACGGCCCGGTGGGGGAGGCCGGGCCGGGGCGGTCGACGGCGGCCACCACCGTGCCCACGCCCGGTACCGCCCGGACCAGCCCGGCGGTGCGCAGCTCGGTCAGCACCCGGGTGGCGGTGGCCATCGCCACGCCCCACTCGCGGGTGATCTCCCGGGTGGAGGGCACCCGGTCGCCGGGTGCCAGCTGCCCGCTCTCGATCCGCCCCCGAAGTTCGGCCACGATCTGGCTGTACCGCTCCACCGATCCACCTCCGTGTACTAGTGCACTCACCCTAGCGCCGGGCCTGCGCGAATGCCCGCAGGGCTCCCCTTCGGCGCCCTGGTGCACTAGTGCGGCTGCCGTGTGAGCTGCTGTTTTCAGGCTTGCAGTAGTGCACGCGTACACCGTACATTCGAGTCATGGAGAACAACGACATCCTCGTTTCAGGTGCAGGAATCGCCGGCCCCGCCCTCGCGTACTGGCTACGCCGGGCCGGCTTCAATCCCGTCGTCGTCGAGCGCGCCCCCGCGCCGCGCCCCGGCGGCCAGGCCGTCGACCTGCGCGGCGCCGGACGGACCGTCATCACCCGGATGGGCCTGATGGAGGCCGCCCGCGCGGTCTCCCTGGAGCAGCGCGGCTTCGCCCTGGTCGACGCCCGCGGCCGGATCGACGCCCGGATGCCCGCCGACGCCTTCGGCGGCGAGGGGATCATCTCGGAGATCGAGATCCTCCGCGGCGACCTCGCCGACCTGCTGTACGACGCCACCCGCCAGGACACCGAGTACCTCTTCGACGACACCGTCACCGCCCTCGACCAGGACGCCGACGGAGTGACCGTCACCTTCGAGAAGGCCGCCCCGCGCCGCTTCGCGCTGGTGGTCGGCGCCGACGGCGTGCACTCCACCGTCCGCCGGCTCGCCTTCGGCGGCGCCGACCGGTGCTTCCGGCCGATCGGCGGCTACACCGCCTGGTTCACCGCCGAGCTCGACCTGGACCTCGACGGCTGGTACATGATGCACAACACCCCCGGCGGCCTGGTCTCCTCCGCCCGCCCCGGCCGTCGGCCCGGCGAGGTGAAGGCCGGCCTCAGCTTCCGCTCCGGCCCGCTCACGTACGACCGCCGCGACCTCGGCGCCCAGCGCCGGCTGATCGCCGAACGCTTCGCGGGCGCCGGCTGGCAGACCCCGCGGCTGATCGAGGCGATGCACCGCGCCGACGACTTCTTCTTCGAGCAGATGGGCCAGGTCCACCTGGACGGCTGGTCGCGCGGCCGGGTCACCCTGGTCGGCGACGCCGGCTACTGCCCGACCCCGCTCACCGGCCTCGGCACCAGCCTCGCGCTGGTCGGCGGCTACCTGCTGGCCGGTGAACTCGCGTCCTCCCGCGGCGACTTCGGCGCCGCCCTGGCCCGGTACGAGGAGCTGATGCGCCCGTACGTCACCGGCGCCCAGGAGCTGCCGCCCGGCGGCATGGGCGGCTTCGCGCCGAACAGCGCCCTCGCCATCCGGATGCGGGCCGCCTCGATGCGCTGGATGACCCGCTGGCCGATGCGCCCGCTGATGGCCGCCCAGTTCGCCAAGGCCGCCGACATCGACCTGCCCGACTACGCCGAGCCGGTCCACTGACCCGGCTCACCGCTCGCCGCGGGACGGGAACCAGGCCGCCACCGCGACGGCGAGCAGCAGGGCCAGGACGGCGGCCAGCGCCGCGCGCGGCTCCACGTGGAAGTGCAGCAGCCCGCCGGTCAGCGCGCCGAGGAACAGGGCGAGGGCGGTCAGCCCCCGCCGGACGGTGGCCGGGCCGAGCGGGTCGGCGGCCAGCCCGGCGAGGCCCCGGGTCACCACCGTGGTCGGCAGGTCCGGCAGGGCCAGGCGGTGGACCACCCCGTTCTGCAGCCCCATTCCGAGCGCCAGCGGCACCAGCACCGGGTACCGGCCCGCCCCCGCCAGTTGCGCGCCCAGCGACACCGCGACCAGCGCCGCCTGCGCCCCCACCACCAGCGACAGCAGGCGGGGCCCGCCCGCCCGGGGCGCCACCCGGCCCGCCACCGCGGCGCCCGCCAGGAACCCGGCCAGCGCGGTCCCGGACGCGGGGGCGGACAGCTCGCCCACGCCCGCGAGCGCGAGCCCGAGGAAGGCCACGTTCCCGGTCATGTTGGCGACGAAGACCTTGCCGAGGTCCAGGAAGCTCACCGCGTCGACCAGCCCGCCCGCGAAGGTCAGCACCAGCAGCAGCGGGCCCAGCCGCGCGTGGGTGTGCCCGCCGGGAAACATCCAGGTGCCCTGAGCCGCCATGGCCCCAGTCCACCACGCCCGCCCGGCCCGGCCGCCCGTCCGCGAGATGCTGCGCCCTCGATTGGTCTGTTCGGACGCGGAGACGGTCGCCGCGCTGACCCCGCTGGGGTGTCTCGGGCGCCCCTCGGACGTGGCCGATGTGGGGCCTTCCTGGGCGGCCCGGACGGCGGCTGGGTCACCGGCCGGAACATCCGCGCCGGCGAGGGCCTGGCCTGACCGCGCAACCAGCCCCCGAAAGGTCCCTGCCCGGCAACCGGCCGCTGACCCGGGCGGTCGGCCGCCCGCCCGCCGACCGCCCGATCCGGCAGCTGCCGGCCCCGCGGCCGGAGTGGGCGCAGCGACGGGCCGACGCCCCGCCGGAGGATCCGACGGGGCGTCAGGGGTGGTGCGGTGGTGCGTCAGCCGGTGAAGCCGGCGGTGATGGAGGTGAACTGCCAGTCGCTCTGGGCGATGCCGGAGCAGGTCTCCTGCAGGCCGCCGCCGGCGCAGCCGCGGTCGCGGTTGACCGACCAGAACGCCAGGCGGGCGATGTGGTTGGTGTTGGCCCAGTCGCGGATGTCGGTCCAGTTCTGGACGGTGGTGGTCTCGTTGTTGTCGCTGAGACCGTTCATGCCGGAGATGCCGAGGTGGGCGTAGGCGGTGGCGTCGTCCCAGCCGAAGGTGGACTTCAGCTTGTTCTTGAGGCCGGTGGCCGCGCTCACGGTGGCGGTGTACATGTTGGTCGAGGCGTTGCCGAAGTCGAACGGCATGATGGTGAAGACGTCGATGTCGGCGCCGATCGCCTTGGACTGCTCGATCAGGCGGTTGCCGTCCGCGGTCGGGCCGGAGGTCGAGGTGCCGAAGGTGACGATGGTCTTCAGGCCGGGGTTGTTCTGCTTGACGATCTTCAGCGCGTTGAGGATCCGGTCCTGGACGGTGTAGTTCTCGAACTCGTCGGTGTTCTCGATGTCGATGTCGATCGCCTTGAGGTTGTAGGCGCTGATCACCGACTGGTAGGCACCGGCCAGGGCGTTGGCGTCGGCGCAGTTCGGGCCGAGCTTGTTGCCCTGCCAGCCGCCGAAGGACGGGACGACGTCGCCGCCGGCCGCCCGCACCGAGTTGATGGTCTGCTGGTCGACGCCGCCGGTCAGCGGGCGCTGCCCGTCCCAGGAGGCGTTGCAGCCGCCCGAGGAGAGGATGAACGCCATGGTGAACCACTTGATGCCGGTCGCGTTCATCACGGTGGTGGCGGCCGGCGGGTTGCCCCAGCCGTTGTACAGGTACGGCGCGGCCTGCTTGAAGCCGCCGCCGCCGGTGTTGGGGTTGGTGGTGACGCTCAGCGCGTTGGAGGCGGCGGAGGTGTTGCCGGCCGCGTCGCGGGCCCGGACCGTGAAGGTGTAGGCGGTGTTCGCGGCCAGGTTGCCGACGGTGGCGCTGGTGCCGGTGACCGTGGTGGCGAGCGTGGAGCCCTGGTAGACGTCGTAGGCGGTGACGCCGACGTTGTCGGTGGAGGCCGTCCAGGAGAGCGAGACCGAGCTGGTGGTCTTGGCGGTGGAGGCCAGCGAGCCGGGAACGGTGGGCGCCTGGGTGTCGCCGCCCGCGTTGGTGGTGACGGTCACGGCGTTGGAGGCGGCGGAGGCGTTGCCGGCCGCGTCGTGCGCCCTGACGGTGAAGGTGTACGCGGTGGAGGCGGCCAGGCTGCCGACGGTGGCGCTGGTGCCGGTGACCGTGGTGACCAGGGCTCCGCCCTGGTAGACGTCGTACCCGGTGACGCCGACGTTGTCGGTGGAGGCCGTCCAGGAGAGCGAGACCGAGTTCGCGGTCTTGCCGGTGGAGGCGAGCGAGCCGGGAACGGTCGGGGCCTGGGTGTCGGTGGTGCCGCCGGGGCCGTCCAGGCTGATGTCGTCCGCGTAGTAGGTGCCCTGGCCGTACCAGCCGTTGGTGTAGATCTCGGCGGTGGTCTGCGAGGCGCCGGTGGTGAAGGAGACCGACAGCTGCTGCCAGTTGGCGGCGGACGGCGTCCAGGTGGAGGTGCCGCCGGTGACGCCCAGGTACACGTAGGCGCCGCGGACCCAGCCGGAGAGGCTGTAGGTCGTGTTCGGCTGGACCTGGACGGTCTGGGTGCACTTGGCGTTGTCGCTCGCACTGGCGGCGCCGGCCAGGGCCTTGCTGCCGGAGTGCACGGGGGTGGTGACGACCGAGCCGGTGCCGCCCGAGCAGGACCAGCCGGAGAGCGTGCCGGTCTCGAAGCCGGGGTTGGTCAGGATGTTCGCGGCGTGCGCGGTGCTCGGCACGGTGACGGCGGCGGCCGCCGCCAGCAGGGCGGCCACGCCGGCGGCGGGCAGGCGGGTACGGCGGGTGCGGGCGTGCACGGGGGACCTCCGGTGGGGGTGTGGGGGTGGAGGTGCGTGGGAGCGCGGACTACAAAATGGACTGGACCAATTGGTCATGTCAAGGGCCGACCACGGTTCGGGACCGCACTGCTGAACCTCCGTCAGTGCTCGGAGCGCTGCTCCGTACGGGTGGCATTCGGCGCACCGCCGTCCGGGTCGCGGCCCTGGCCGGGCACGATCGTTCAGCCCTGCTGTGACCCCCGTTAAGAATTCCTCGATGGACCGCACCCCCTCCGACCAGGCAGATTTCAACCTCGGGTCGCACCCGACCCCTCCCTCCGTGCGTCAGGAGCGCTCGCAGTGAAGGCACTCGTCAAGCAGAACGCCGAACCCGGACTCTGGATGATCGACGTCCCCGAGCCGGAGATCGGCCCCGGCGACGTGCTGATCAAGGTGCTGCGCACCGGCATCTGCGGCACCGACCTGCACATCCGCAAGTGGGACGGCTGGGCGCAGCAGACGATCAGGACGCCGATGACCATCGGCCACGAGTTCGTCGGCGAGGTCGCCGCGATCGGCGCGGCCGTCGCCGACATCAACGTCGGCGACCTGGTCAGCGGCGAGGGCCACCTGGTCTGCGGCAAGTGCCGCAACTGCCTGGCCGGCCGCCGCCACCTGTGCCGCAACACCGTCGGCCTCGGCGTCAACCGCGACGGCGCCTTCGCCGAGTACGTGGCGCTGCCGGCGAGCAACGTCTGGGTGCACCGGGTGCCGGTCGACCTGGACGTCGCCGCGATCTTCGACCCGTTCGGCAACGCCGTGCACACCGCGCTGTCCTTCCCGCTGGTCGGCGAGGACGTGCTGGTCACCGGCGCAGGCCCGATCGGCATCATGGCCGCCGCCGTCGCCCGGCACGCCGGCGCCCGCAACGTGATGATCACCGACGTCTCCGAGTACCGGCTGGAGCTGGCCCGCCAGGTGGGCGTCTCGCTGGCGCTGGACGTCTCCAAGCACACCATCGAGGAGGGCCAGCAGAAGCTCGGCCTGCGCGAGGGCTTCGACGTCGGCCTGGAGATGTCCGGCCGCCCCGAGGCCATGCAGTCGATGATCGCCAACATGACCCACGGCGGGAAGATCGCCATGCTGGGCCTGCCGGCGAACGACTTCCCGGTCGACTGGGCGCGGATCGTCACCTCGATGATCACCATCAAGGGCATCTACGGCCGCGAGATGTTCGAGACCTGGTACGCGATGTCCGTCCTGCTGGAGGGCGGCCTCGACCTCAGCCCCGTCATCACCGGCCGCTACGCCGCCGCCGACTACCAGGCCGCCTTCGACGAGGCCGCGAGCGGCAACTGCGGCAAGGTCATCCTCGACTGGACCGTCTGACCCTCTGACCCCCCGCTAGGAGCCACTGTGTTCGACAACGTCCGCGACGACCTCGCCGCCACGCTGACCGAGATCCGCGAGGCCGGACTGTTCAAGCCCGAGCGCGTCATCGGCAGCCCGCAGTCCGCCTCCGTGACGGTCAGCTCCGGCACCGGCGGCGAGGTGCTGAACTTCTGCGCCAACAACTACCTGGGCCTGGCCGACCACCCCGAGGTGATCGCGGCCGCCAAGGACGCGCTGGACCGCTGGGGCTACGGCATGGCGTCCGTGCGCTTCATCTGCGGCACCCAGGACGTGCACAAGGAGCTGGAGCAGCGGCTGTCGCACTTCCTCGGGCAGGAGGACACGATCCTCTACTCGTCCTGCTTCGACGCCAACGGCGGCGTCTTCGAGACGCTGCTGGACGAGCGGGACGCGGTGATCTCCGACGCGCTCAACCACGCGTCGATCATCGACGGCATCCGGCTCTCCAAGGCCCGCCGCCACCGCTACGCCAACCGCGACCTCGCCGACCTGGAGAAGCAGCTCCAGGCCTCGCAGGACGCCCGCCGCCGCCTGATCGTCACCGACGGCGTGTTCTCGATGGACGGCTACATCGCCCCGCTGGCGGAGATCTGCGACCTGGCCGACCGCTACGACGCCATGGTCATGGTCGACGACTCGCACGCCGTCGGCTTCGTCGGCCCCGGCGGGCGCGGCACCCCCGAGCTGCACGGCGTGATGGACCGGGTCGACATCATCACCGGCACCCTGGGCAAGGCCCTCGGCGGGGCCAGCGGCGGCTACGTCGCCGCGCGCCGCGAGATCGTCGCCCTGCTGCGCCAGCGCTCGCGCCCGTACCTGTTCTCCAACTCGCTGGCGCCGGTCATCGCCGCCGCCTCGCTGAAGGTCCTCGACCTGCTGGAGACCTCCGACGACCTGCGCGAGCGGCTCGCGGCCAACACCGCGCTGTTCCGGACGAAGATGACCGAGGCGGGCTTCGAGATCCTGCCCGGCGAGCACGCCATCGCCCCGGTCATGATCGGCGACGCGGCGCGGGCCGGCCGGCTCGCCGAGCTGCTGCTGGAGCGCGGCGTGTACGTGATCGGGTTCTCCTACCCGGTCGTCCCGCACGGCCAGGCCCGGATCCGGGTCCAGCTCTCCGCCGCCCACTCCACCGAGGACGTGGAGCGCGCCGTGGCCGCCTTCGTCGACGCCCGCGAGGCGCTCGACGCCTGACCACCCTCCCTGAGCCGCCGGCCCCCCACCCTCGAACCACCCCGGGGCCGGCGGCTCGCCCGTCGGCGCGGGCCGCTCCGCCCGGCTGGCAGAATTGGCCGTGTGATCGACGCACGACGGCTGCGGACCCTGCGGGCCGTGGCCGACCACCGGACCGTGACGGCCGCCGCGGCGGCGCTGTACCTGACGCCCTCGGCGGTGTCCCAGCAGCTGGCCGCGTTGGAGCAGGAGACCGGGCACAGCCTGCTGCTGCGGGACGGCCGCGGGGTGCGGCTGACCGCGGCGGGGGAGATCCTGCTCGGCCACGCGGACGCGGTGCTCGCCCAGCTGGAGCGCGCCGAGGCCGACCTCGCGGCGTACAGCGCGGGCGCCGCTGGCGAGGTCACCGTGGCGGCCTTCGCCACCGGCATCGCCCTGGTGCTGGCCCCCGCCATCGCCGCGCTCGCGCAGTCCGCGCCCGGGGTGCGGCTCAAGGTGCTGGACGCCGAGGGCGACGCCAGCCTGCCGATGCTGCTGGACGGCCAGGCGGACCTGGCGGTCGCCGTCGAGTACCGGGGCGCGCCGCGCGCGGACGACCGCCGGCTGACCCGGCTGCCGCTGTACGCGGAACCGTTCCAGGCGGTGCTGCCGCTGACCCACCCGCTGGCCGGCACCGACGCGCCGCTCGCGGTCGCCGACCTGGCCGCCGACCCCTGGATCGGACCCTACCCGGGCAACCCCTGCCACGACGTGGTGCTGCTCGCCTGCGAGCACGCCGGTTTCCAGCCGCGCCTGGTGCACTCCTCGGACGACTTCCGGGCGGTCGTCGCGCTCGCCTCGGCGGGTGCCGGGGTCGCCCTGGTGCCCCGCTCGGCGCTGCGCGGGAGCGACCTGGCGGGGGTGGCGGTGCGTCCGGTGGACAGCGAACTGGCCACCCGCAAGGTGTTCGCGGCGGTGCGCAGCGGAGCCGAGCAGCACCCCCTGATCCGCCCGGTCCTGGACGCGCTGGCCGGCGCCGCCGCCGGGCTCGACCGAACCGAATCGGCCGATCTCGCGACATCCTGACTGCTCAGCGAGGGTTCTGGCATATGCTCCAGGCGGCGCGGGTCGGGTGACGGGCACCCGGCCGCCACCCCACCCTCGGCAGGAGCGCAAGCGATGAGCGACCACTCTCTCGACCTCGACGGCGCGACCATCCCGGTGGCGGTGATCGGACTCGGCGACATCGCCCAGAAGGCGTACCTCCCGGTCCTCACCGCCCAACCCGGCCTGGATCTGCGGCTGATGACCCGCGACCGGGCCAAGGTCGAGCGCATCGGCGACGCGTACCGCATCCCCCACCGCTACACCGACCTCGGCGCGGTGATCGACAGCGGCATCCGGGCCGCCTTCGTGCACGCCGCCACCGACCAGCACGTGCCGATCGTCGAACAGCTGCTGCAGGCCGGCGTCGACGTGTACGTGGACAAGCCGCTGGCGTACGACCTGGCGGGCGCCCGCCGGCTGGTCGAACTCGCCGACACCACCGGCCGTTCGCTGCTGGTCGGCTTCAACCGCCGCTACGCGCCCGGCTACCTGCTCGCCCAGGAGCGGCCGCGCGACCTGATCGTCCTGCAGAAGCACCGCGAGGGCCTGCCGGAGGCCGCCCGCACCCTGGTGTACGACGACTTCATCCACGTCGTCGACACCCTGCGCTTCCTCGCGCCCGGCGAGATCGAGCACGTCGACGTCCGCTCCCGGGTGCGCGACGGCCTGGTCGAGCACCTGGTGCTCACCCTGGCCGGGCGCGGCTTCACCGCGCTCGGCATCATGAACCGCCTCTCCGGCTCCACCGAGGAGGTGCTGGAGGTCTCCGGCGGCAACGCCAAGCGCGAGGTGCACAACCTCGCCGAGGTGGTCGACCACCACGGCCAGCCCTCGCTGCGCCGCCGCGGCGACTGGGTGCCGGTCGCCCGCCAGCGCGGCATCGAGCAGGTGGTGCTGCACTTCCTGGACGCGGTGCGCCACGGCAAGGTGCTGGACGCCCACGACGCCCTGGCCACCCACGAGTTGTGCGAGACGGTGGTCGAGCGGATCGCCGCCGGCTGAGCCGAGGGGACGGCGATCGGCCACAATGTCCGATTGACGTGGGCGAGTTCAGGACTTCCGCCGGTGGCGGCCGGGCGGCGCGGGTAGCGTCGCCGGCCGGAGCTGCCACCGGCGGAAGGAACGAACCCCGATGCTGCACGAGACCAATGACGTCCCGCCCGCCCACCTGGAGGCGGTGCTCACCGGCCTGACGCAGGCCGAGAAGGACTGGCTGCGCTACCAGGGCGCCGCACCCGACGACGACGCCGAGGCGCTGGCCGCGCTGGCGGCCGTCGCCGGCATCGCCAGGCGGGCGATTCGCCAGCTGGACGACGGGCAGACCCTGGACGGCCGCACCCCGGGCGACCAGGCCTACGACCTGAGGATGGTCTGCCGGTACCTCCAGGAGATCACCACCGGCCACGAGGCGATGGCCGGGCTGGACGCCCACGAGGCGTGGGCCGCCTGGAAGCTCACGGCAGGGGAGTGGGCCTCCTTCAAGGACCTGGCCGACCGGCTGCGCCGCGTGCTGCTGACCAAGGACGCTGCCGCGCTGCGGACCGCCGCGCCGAAGGCTGCCGGCAAGAAGAGCAACGCCGACATCCTGGCCGAGGAGCTCACCAAGCGGCTCGGACGGGCCGCCCCCAAGGGGAAGGAGGCGCGGGTGAAGGCCGTCCTGGTGCTCGGTGGCCGGGCGTACACCGGCGCCAACAGTGGCGGAGGCCTGCTCTACGTCACCTACGACCTGATCCGCCCGCGGGTCACCAAGATGGAGGACTGGAGCACCACCGGCTGCGCGGAGGCCTACGCCCTCGACCAGTGGGTGTACCAGAACGGCTTCGCCACCGCGGAGGCGGCGTACGAGGCGCTCTGCGGGACGCGGCCCACCTTCAAGGACGGCCGGATCGCCGCGATGGACGCCCGCACCGTCAACGGCAGCACCGGCCGGTTCTGGGTCAAGCGGATGCCCTGCGAGAACTGCCAGCAGTGGCTGAAGGCCCTCGGGATCACCGCCGACCGCATCCTGAACTTCAGCTGACCCGTCCCGCCGCCGAGAAAGTGCGCATCCCGCTGTAACGTCCGGCCCCCGCCGGTCCCTCTCTATCTGATGAGAGCGGCCCGCGGGGGCCGTCGCAGCCGAGGGGGAGCGGACGGATGGGACGGGCACGGGCCGAGACGGAGCGCGGCGACGCGGGGTTCCTGGAACTCACGGCGGGCTGCACCGGCCGGCTCCACCGCACCGCCTGCCTGCTCACCGGCGGCGACACCCACCTCGCCGAGGACCTGGTCCAGGAGACCCTGGCCCGGATCTACGTGGTCTGGCGCCGCCAGTACGCCTGGCCGTTCGGCCGCGGCCGGATCGACAACCCCGCGGCGTACGCCCACACCGTGCTGGTCCGTACCTTCCTGGAGCACCGGCGCCGCCGCTCCTCCGGCGAACTGCTGATCGGCGACCTCCCCGAACCGGACGCCCGCACCGGCCCGGACAGCGCCCTGCGCCTCACCCTGCTGCAGGCCCTCGCCGCACTCGGCCCCAAGGACCGCGCGGTCGTCGTGCTGCGCCACTGGGAGGACCGCAGCATCGAGGAGACCGCCGAGGTGCTGCGCTGCTCGCCCGGCGCCGTCCGCACCAGGACCACCCGGGCGCTCGCCCGGCTGCGCGTCCTGCTCGGCGACTCGCTGGTCGAACCCGCCGACCGCTGACCGACCACCGCACCCGTTCCGACACCCCACCGAACTCCACCATCACCGAGACGAGGTTCCCGCATGCCCACCGACCAGGAGTTCGAGGAGCAGCTGGCCCGCGCCCTGACCGCCGTCGGGGAGTCCCTGCCCGCCGCCGGCCACCCGACCGTCACCGCCGGGATCGCCCGCGGCCGCCGCCGCTGGCGCCGACGCAGCGCCGCCACCGCCGCCGGCAGCGCCACCGCGCTGGCCCTGGTCGGCGCCGGGACGTACGCGCTGGTCGGCCCGGGCCCGGCCGGCGGGACGGCCGGGCCCGTCGCCCCGCCCGCCAGTGCCACCGCGTCCGCGGCCCCCACGCCGAGCCCGAGCCCCAGCCCGACCGGCCCCGCCGTCGGCAGCGGACAGGTCCTCGCCGCGCTGCGCACCACCCTCCCGGACGGCACGTACGGGGAGCCGGGCAGCACCGGCAAGGCCGGCAACGAGCCCGGCACCGCCCTCCTGACCACCACCTACGACGACGGGCACGGCACGGTCCAGCTCTCCGTCACGGTCGCCCGCCGCCCGGCGGCCGAGGCCGCGGCCGACAACACCTGCCCTAACGCCAAGATCGTCCCGGTGGACTCCTGCACGACCACCACCCTCGCCGACGGTGCCGTGCTCACCGTGCTGAAGGGCTACGAGTACCCGGATCGCCGCGTCGACACCAAGCGCTGGACCGCCACCCTCTCCGGCCCCGACGGCCGGTGGATCCAGCTCACCGAATGGAACGCCCCCAAGGACAAGGACGCCCCCACCAGCCGCGCCAACCCGCCGCTGGACGCCGCACGGCTCACCGCCGCCGTCACCTCCACCGCCTGGAACCCGATCCTCGCCGCCCTGCCCGTGCCCGCCGCGACCCCCGCCCGGAGAGTGCAGTTCCCCAGCAAGGACATCCTCGCCACCGCCGCGAAGCTGCTGCCCGCCGGCCTCACCGAGGCCGATCCGAGCGGTGACGGCGACGGGTACGCCGACTTCACCGTCCGCGACGCCAAGGGCCCCAGCATGGTCGGCATCAACGTCCAGGACTGGCGCACCGACCTCGCCGAACTCGACTCCGGCAAGCCGGGCTCCGCCGCCGCCCAGGTCTACGCCGGCGCCCGCACCCTGCCCGACGGCACCCGGATCGTGGAGAGCCAGGAGGGCCGCAACCCCGGCCGCTGGGTGGTCGACGTGCTGCGCCCCGACGGCCTGCGGGTGGTCGTCTTCGCCCACAACAGCGCCGGTCCGCGCGAGCCCGCGAGCCGGCCCACGCCGGTCCTCACCGTCGAGCAGCTGCGCGCCATCGCGCTCAGCCCCGCCTGGCACCTGCCCACCTGACCACCCGGCCCGCACCTGACCTGCGTTTTTCCGGCGTCAATCGAATGCTTACTCGGGAACGTCATGCTCGATCCGTCGACGGGATGTCGACGGATCGAGGGAGACACCATGGCAGGACACGACCACGCCGTCGTCGCCGGAGCGGGAATCGCCGGACTGCTCACCGCGCGCGTACTCAGCGACACCTACCGGAACGTCAGCATCATCGAACGCGACACCCTGCCCGACGAGGCCGGCGCCCGCCGCGGTGTCCCGCAGAGCCATCACGCCCACGGACTGCTCGCCAAGGGATTCGAGATCCTGGAGGACCTCTTCCCCGGGCTGCGCGAGGACCTGCTCGCCCGCGGCGCGATGGTCCGCGACGCGCAGGCCGACGTCCGCTGGATCAACGACGGCCACCGGATGGCCGCCGGCAGCTCCGACCTGCCCTGCCTGCTGATCAGCCGCCCGGCCCTCGAGCACTACCTGCGCACCCGGGTCGCCGCGCTGCCCGGCGTCGAGATCCGCCAGCACTGCGAGGTCCTCGAACCCGTCGCCGAACGCACCGGCGGGCCCGTCACCGCCGTCCGCCTGCTGCGCGTCAACGCCGAACCCGAACTGCTGCCCAGCGACCTGTTCGTGGACGCCACCGGGCGCGGCAACCGCGGCGAGACCTGGCTGGCCGGCCTCGGCTACGGACCGGCCCCCGAGGAGCGGATCGACTCCGGACTCGTCTACTCCTCCCGCGAGTACCGCCACGTCCCCGGCGACCTGGACGCCGACGCCGTCATCATCGGCGCCCAGGGCAGCAACCCGCGCGGCGGCGTCGCCCTGCGCGCCGAGGGCGACCGCTGGCTGGTCACCCTCTTCGGCCTCGGCGGCAACCACCCGGCCGGCGACCCGGACGGCTACCTCGAGTTCGCCCGCACCCTGCCCGCGCCCGACCTGCACGAGCTGCTGCAGCGGCTGGAGCCCCTCGGCCCGCCCCGCCGGATGCGGATCCCGGTCTCCATCCGGCGCCGGTACGAGCGGCTGACCCGCTTCCCCGAGGGCTACCTGGTGGTCGGCGACGCGCTCTGCCAGTTCAACCCCAGCTACGGGCAGGGCATGACGGTCGCCGCCCGCGAGGCCGCCGCCCTGCGCGACTGCCTCACGGCCGACCCGGGCCCCGGACTCGCCCGCCGTTTCTTCCGGCACGCCGCGAAGATCACCGACGTCCCGTGGGACATGTCCGTCGGCGGCGACCTCCGCTTCCCGTCCGTCCAGGGCCGCCGCACCGCCCGGGTCCGCATCCTGAACGGCTACATCGCCCGGCTGCACCGCGCGGCCGCCGACGATCCCGCCGTGGCCGCCACCTTCCTCGGCGTCGCCAACCTGCGGCGCCCGCCGCAGGCGCTGTTCGCCCCGTCGGTCCTGCGCAGCGTCCTGCGCCGCCGCCCCCAGCTCCCGCCGCCGCCCGCACCGGAGCACCCGGCCGCCACGCCGCTCCGCCCGGCGGCCTGACCGCCGCTACCTCACCTCGGCCTCGCACCGGACGGCGAGCGGTGCCGCGGTGGCCTGTTCCGGCACCGGCCGGGGCTGCCGTGGCTGCCGGGTCGGGCGGGTGGTGGCGGTGAGGGCGGCGAGGACGGGTGCCGCCGCGAGGAGGAAGCAGAGCGCGGCGGGGAGCCGGTCGGCGGCCAGGCCGATGCCGGCGGTGCCGATCGAACCGCCCGCGTTGAAGGCCGCGTTCACCCAGGCCCCGGCCTGGGTCCGCCGGTCGGGGCCGGCCAGCTCGTCGGTGACCAGGTAGGCGGTGGTCAGCGTGGGGGCGACGGACAGGCCGGCGAGGGTGGCGCACAGGGCGAGCAGCGGGACGTTCGCCGCCGCCGCGGCGAGGGCGAGCGCCCCCGCCAGGGTCAGGGTGAGCACGGTGAGCCGGGTCGCCGCCGGCGCGCGCCAGTCGACCGCGCCGAGCGCCAGCCCGCCGACGGCGCTGCCCGCGGCCAGGGCGGCCTCGACCCACGCGGCGTCGGCCGCCTGCCCGTGGCGCCCGGCGAAGACCACGACCAGCAGGCCGAAGGCACCGAGCCCGGCGCCGGCGCCCGCCGCGACGGCGAGCGGCTGCCGGGTGTGCGCCAGCAGCGCGAGGCCGCCGCCGCGCGGGCGCGGGGTGGCGCGGGGTTCGGCGACGCCGCCCCGGACGGACGCGGCGAGCGCGAGCGTCCCGCCGAGCACCAGGACGGCGCCCAGCAGCAGCCCGTACTGGGGCCGGGCGGTGGCGGCGAGCAGCCCGGCGAGCAACGGGCCGCCGACGTACAGGAGTTCCTCGCAGACGGTGTCCAGGCTGTAGGCCCGCTGCCGCAGTGGCCCGTCGCCGAGCAGGTGGCTCCACAGCGCGCGGGTGACCGGCCCGAGCGGCGGGGCGAACACGCCCGCCGCGACGGCGAGTGCGAACAGGACGGCGGCGGGCGTGCCGGGCCGCCAGGTGGCCGCCGCGAAGGCGCACAGCACCAGCGCGTACCCGGCGGCCATCGGTGGCAGCACCCGCCGCGCGCCGTACCGGTCGACCAGACCGCCCCGCACGGGCGTGAGCAGCACAGAGGAGGTGGCGAAGGCGGCCATCACCAGCCCGGCACGGACGTAGGCCCCGCCGCCGGCGACGGCGAGCATCAGCGAGAGCGGGACGGTGCCGTAGGAGAGCCGCCCGACCATGGCGGCGACGAAGACCCGGCGCACGCCGGGAGCACACAGAACAGCGCGATAGGACACGGGAGTTCCTCGAAAAGAACGGCGCGCGGACAGCGCGCCGGTGGACAGGGACGGCGGAGGACCGCACCGCCGGTGGCGGGTGCGGTCGCGGTGCGCGTCTCTAGTCGCGGACGAGGAACATGGCGCCGACTCTAGGGCCTGCCCGGCCGGTGGCGCCACCGGCCGGGCAGGATGCGGGTCGTGGTCAGACGGTGAAGGCGACCTGGTCGACGGTCCAGAAGGCGCTGTTGGTGCCGGTGTAGCGGAACTGGAACTGGACGGTGGAGGTGCCCGCCGGGATGGTGACCGGCAGCTTCTCGAAGGAGTTCAGGTCGCTGCGGTAGGACTTGACCAGCTGCGGGGTGCCGCTGTCGAAGACCACGTACACGTCGCCGGTCTGCGGGCCGTCCACCTTGTAGTTGCCGGCGAACGACAGCACGCCCGAACCGGCGCCGGAGGCCGGGTACTTGGGGCTGACCAGGGTCGAGTCGAACTGGCCGGTGCCGTGCGTCCTGTCGTCCCACTCGTCGGAGTCGGCGACGGCGAAGACGTTGCGGGCGCGGACGTTGGTCTCGCGGGCCTGGCCGAGCTGCGCGGCGGTCCAGAACTCGTCGGTGGCGAAGGCCCAGCCGCGCCACTCGGTGACGCCGCCGCTGGGCATCCGGGAGTTGTCGATGGTCCACCCGGTGGGCGGGGTGTGGGTGAAGCCCTTGACGGTGGTGGCGATGCCGGTCTCGTCGACCCGGGACTGCAGGCTCGGGCGGAGCGCGTCGAAGGCGTCCGGGGTGATCTCGTCGATCGGCTTGCCGTCCAGGCCCCAGGCCGGGTTGATCGCGGCGCCCTCGTGCTTGAGGACGGTCGGCGCGATGTCGACGAGCTTGACGTCCTTGCGGGTCGAACCGGCCGCGTAGCCGGCGCCGTTGGCGACCACGAAGGTCTGCCGCTCGTTGGCGGAGTTGCCGCCGTGGCCGCCCGCGTCGGTGTGGCCGTGGTCGGTGGTGACCAGGATCGTCCAGTCCTCGGAGGCGTACGTGGGACGGGACTTGACGGCGTTGACCACCTGGCCGACCAGGCCGTCGACGGAGTGGATGGCGGCCAGGTACTGGGTGGAGGCGCCGCCGTAGCTGTGGCCGGCCTCGTCGACCTCGTCGAAGTGCAGGAAGGTGGCGTCCGGGTTGCCGTGGGCGAGGTAGTCGGCGGCGTCGGAGGCGGTCTTGACGTCGTTCTCGCTCTCGGCGATCCGGACGTCCGCGGTGCCGTTGAAGACGTTGGCGGTGATCGGGTTCCAGGAGCCGATGACCAGGGTGGAGGTGGCCGGGTCGGCGCTCTCCAGGCGGCTGGCGAAGTCCGGGTAGAGGTCGAAGCGCGAGCCGGCGAAGGTGTTGTCCATGACCTTGTGCTTGTCGGGCCACACGCCGGTGCCGATGGTGGACCAGCCCGGGCCGGACAGGGTGGGCGCCAGCGGGTTGGCGTACAGGTTGCTGGTGGCGGTCGTGCCGCCGGCCATCAGCGCCTTGACGTTGGGCGCGTCGGCGGCGAGCAGCTTGTCGTAGCGGGTGCCGTCGATGCCGATGACCAGCGTCTTCGCCGACTTGGTGCCGTTCGGCAGGCCGTTGTACGGGCCGGTGGCGGCGGACGCGGGGGTGCCGGCGACGGCCGGCAGCAGGGCGGCGGTGACGGCGGCGGCGGCGAGTGCTGTGCGGACGGGACGGGCGATGCGCACGGGGGCTCCCTGGAGGAGTGAACGTCGCGGTGCGGCTTGCACCGGCACCGAGGATGGGCGGCCCGGGCGATGCCGTCCCCTCTCCGAGTCCACGGTTGAGTGAACAACTTCCGAAATTCAGACCAGACCGGTTACCAATTCGTTATCTTCTTCGGGTTGGGCCGGAGCCGCCCCGCGGCCCGGTTCGACCATGAACGCGCCGAGCGCGACGCCCAGCAGCGGCACCGCGGGAAGCAGGGTCAGGACGCCCTGCGGCCCGTGCTGCTGGGCGAGCAGCCCGAACAGCGGGGCGACCAGACCGCCGCCGCTGACGGCCAGCCCGAGGGTCACGCCGGCCGCGGTGCCGGGGCGGGTGGGCAGGTAGTCCTGGCCGAGCTTGACCAGGACGGCGAACGGCAGGTTGAGCATCGCGCCGGCCACCACCGCGAACAGCAGCGGCGCCCACTGGCCCGGCGTCACCCGCAGCAGCACCAGCGCCGGGACGGTGAGGGCGGTGCCCCATCGGGCGGTCCGGACCATGCCGATCCGGTCGGCGAGCCGGCCGCCGCCGAGGGTTCCGGCGACGCCGCCGAGCAGGAAGCAGGTGAGGGCCGCGCCCGCGAGCAGGTGGGAGGCGTGCAGGTGCCGGAGCCAGTACAGCTCGATGAAGGTGCTGACGCCGAAGAACACCACCGAGCGGACGACCTCCACGCCGGTCAGCACCGCGAACGGCCCCCACCGGTCCTTCCCGGTGCGCTTCGCCCCTCCGCCGACGTGCGCGTAGGTCCGGTGCCGGGCGCGGAACAGCACGGCCGCCATCAGCAGGGCCGGCAGGACGAAGACCGCGGTGGCCCGCACGCCCCACCCCGCCAGCAGCGGGGTGGCGAGGACCGGTGCGAGGAAGAACCCGACACTGCCGCCCGCCGCGAACACGCTCATCGCACTGGCCGAGTCCCCTGCGGCCTCCCGGGCGGCCCGCCCGGCGGCCGGGTGGAAGAGCGCCACGCCGAGGCCGGAGAGCAGCACCAGCAGCCACACCAGCGGGTACCCGTCGGCGAGTCCGCTCAGCCCCGCGCCGACCCCGGCCAGGGCTAGGCCCGCGGCGGACAGCCAGGGCAGCGGCCGGCGGTCCACCAGCAGCCCGACCAGGGGCTGCGGAACCGCGCTGCCCAGCGTCGCCGCCAGCGTCAGCCCGCCCGCCGCCACGTACCCGTAGCCGCGTTCGAGGACGAAGTACGGGACCACGGCGGGCGCCAGGCCCTGGTACAGGTCGTCCACGGCGTGCGCCGTGCCCCACATCCGCATCCGGCGCCAGACGCCGGCCGTTTCGCTCGTCATGGGACCAGCCTGGCCGCCGCGTCCCCGTGCGGGCTTCCGGTACTCTGCCAACCCATGTCGCCAACCCGCCAATCCGCCGAGGCCCTTCCCGAGGCCCTTCCCGAGGCGGCGCACCTGAAAGAGGTCGCCCCCAGCCGCCGCCCGCTGGCGGACCGCGAACGGATCGAGTGGCACTGGCACGACGTCAACCAGCTGATCAGCCCGGGCCGGGGCGTGCTGCGGGTCAGCACGCCGCACGGGCAGTGGGTGGTGCCGCCGCACCGGGCGGTGTGGTTGCCCGCAGGTGTGCCGCACGCCCAGCAGGCGCACGGGCCGAGCGAGTTGAGATGCCTGGTGTTCCCCGCCGGGACCAATCCGCTGCGCCTGTCCTCGCCCGCCGTGCTGGCCGTCACTCCGCTGCTGCGCGAGATCATCGCCCACCTCACCGGGCCGGACGCCCCCGCCGGGCGCCCGGCCAGGACCCTGGAGCAGGCGGCGCTGGACCAGCTCGTGCACGCCCCCGAACTCCCGCTGGGCCTTCCGCAGCCCGAGGACCCGCGGCTGCGGGACGTGGCGGCGCTGCTGACCGCGGACCCCGCCGACGACCGGTCGCTGGCCGAGCTGGGACGGGCCGTCGGCGCCGCCGAACGCACCCTCAGCCGACTGTTCCGCCGCGACCTCGGCCTGGGCTTCCCGCAGTGGCGCACCCAGCTGCGGCTCCAGCACGCCCTGGTGCTGCTCGCCGAGGGCCGCTCCGTCACCGGGACCGCGGCCGCCTGCGGCTTCCGGTCACCCAGCGCCTTCATCGAGGCCTTCCGGCACGCCTTCGGCACCACCCCCGGGCGCCACCAGCAGGCGTGATCCGAAAGAGACGGCCTGGTCCGGACCCGTCGGGCCCGGCGCGGCTTTCCCGCTCCGCAGGTCTCGAAATAGGGTGGCGCGGTGAACCACGGCAGCCCCCGGCCACCCGTCGCCCCGGCCCGCTCCGGCGTCCCCGAGCACGGCCGCGTCCCCAAGTACTACCTGGTCAAGACGCAGCTGGAGGACCTGCTCGGCGAGCTCGGCCCCGGCGGCCGGCTGCCCACCGAGATCGAGCTCTCGGCCCGCTACGGCGTGGCCCGGGCGACCCTCCGCCAGGCGCTGCGCGACTTGCTGCTGGAGGGCCGGCTGCGCCGCCTGGGCCGCGGCACCGTGGTCGCCGGAGCCAAGATCGAACAGCCGCTCTCGCTGGCCAGCTACACCGAGGGCGTCACCCGCCAGGGCCTGCGCCCCGGCCGCACCCTGGTCGCCCTGGACCGGCTGCCCGCCGACCCCGGCCTGGCCGGGGCGCTCGGCGTCGAGGAGGGCGAGCCGGTCTGGCACCTGGAGCGGGTGCTGTACGCCGACGAGGAGCGGGTCGGCCTGGAGAGCACCTACGTGGCCGTCGCCCGGGTGCCGAGGCTGGACGGCGACTTCGACCCGGCCGGCTCCTTCTACGCCTACCTGCGCGCCCAGGGGCTGGCGCTCGGCGGTGCCCACGAGCGGATCGAGACCGTGCTCGCCACCCCGCGCGAGGCGCTGCTGATCGGCACCCCGCCCGCGCTGCCGATGCTGCTGCTGCACCGCCGCAGCCGGGACGCCGCCGGGGCCCCGTTCGAGCAGGTCCGGACGCTCTACCGGGGCGACCGGTTCAGCTTCACCCTCGACCTCGGCGCGCCGACCACCGACTGAGCGGGACGACCGGCGCGTCTGAGAATTCTCTGGGTCCGCAGGTGAGTCGCGTAAGGAATGTTCCCAGGTCCCGTTGCTAGCTTGCGGACATGATCGACCTGACCCGCCCGGCGCGGCGCACCCGACCGCGCCCGAGCCCCCGCCTGCTGGCCTGGCCGCTCTTCGCCCTCGCCCTGCTCTGGTACCTGAACACCTACGGCCTGCCGTACCAGAACGACGTGGTGTTCTGCTGGCTGATCGCCGCCCTGGTCGCCGGCTCCGTGCACAGCGGCGGCCGCACCGGCTGGCTGAGCGTGCTGCGCGACTGGATCCCGGTGATGGCGGCCGTCTGGACGTACTCGCTGCTGCGCGGCTACGGCGCCCACACCCCGTGGGCCCCGCACTGGGCGCCCCAGCTCGCCTTCGACACCTTCATCGGCGGCGGCGAGACCTGGACGGTGCGCCTGCAGCACTGGCTGTGGACCCCCGGCAGCCCGCACTGGTACGACTACGCCGCGGTCGCCGTCTACATGTCGCACTTCTTCGCGGTCTTCGTGCTGCTCGCCGTCCTGTGGCGGCGCCGCCGCGAGCGCTTCAAGGGGCTGCTCGCGCTCTACCTCGCGGTCACCTTCGCCGGCTTCGCCACGTACGTGCTCTACCCGGCCGACCCGCCGTGGCTCACCTCCGCCGAGGGCCACCTGCCCGAACTCACCCGGATCGTCTCCGCCGTCCTCGACGTCAGCGGACTGCCCCGGGCCGGCTCGGTCTTCGAGAACGGCAGCCGCTTCGCCAACGACGTCGCCGCGATGCCCTCGCTGCACTCCGCGTACCCGATGATGCTGGCCGTGTTCTTCTGGCCGACCGCCGGCCGCCCGGTCCGCGTGCTGCTCGCCGCGTACCCGCTCGCCATGGCGTTCACCCTGGTCTACGGCGCCGAACACTTCGTCATCGACATCCTCGCGGGCTGGCTGTACGCCGTGGTGCTCTGCTGGGCGCTGCGCCGGTGGCAGGCCCGCCGGGCCCGCGCGCGCCGAGCCGGCGTCGCATGACCTGACAGGTAATCGACCCCCGCGTCCCGCGGCGGCACAGTGGAGTCATGCCCGGCCGGGCAGCCGCGAAAGGCCCCGGCCGAGGCCGTGACCCACACCTTCCCAGCCGCCCGGAGGCGATCCGCGATGTCCGCAACCTCGTTCGCGACCACCAGCTCCACCACCTCCACCGCCGCCGCGTACACCCGGCTGCGCCGCTTCCTGGCCCTCGACGCGGCCGTCACCGGCGGCAACGGCCTGGCCTACCTCGCCGCGTCCGGGCCGCTCGCCGAGCTGCTCGGCGTGGGCCGCGGCCTGCTGCTGGAGGTCGGCGCGTTCCTGCTGGCCTTCGGCCTCGCCGTGGGCGTGCTGGCGGCCCGGCGCCGGCCGCCGGTGCTCGGCGTCAAGCTCGTCGTCGACGCCAACCTGCTGTGGCCGGTGCTGTCGATCGTCGCCCTGGAGGCGTGGCTGTCGCCGAGCACCGCGGGCCTGGTCTGGATCCCGATGCAGGCCCTCACCGTGGCGGGCTTCGCCGCCCTCCAGCTCCACGCCCTCCGGACGGTCCGCGCCACCACCTGAGGGCCACCACCCGACTGCCGCCGCGGGGGGGGGGGGGGGGGGGGGGGGCGGCCGGCGGCGGGCGGCGGGGCGGGGGGGGGGGGGGGCGCGGGGGCGGGGCGCGGGGGGGCGCGGGGGGCGCCGCCCCCCCCCCCCCCCCCCCCCCCCCCCCCCCCCCCCCCCCCCCCCCCCCCCCCCCCCCCCCCCGCCCCGCGCCGCGGCCGGCCCGCCCCCCCCCCCCCCCCCCCCCCCCCCCCCGCTACCGGTCGAGGTCCAGTGCCTGCAGGTACGCCGCGGTCGGCGCGTCGGCCGGCAGGAAGGTCTCCATCGCCAGCTCCGAGACGGTCACGTCCATCGGCGTGTTGAAGGTCGCGATCGTCGACAGGAAGGACAGCACCCGGCCGCCGTGCTCCACCCGCAGCGGCAGCGCGAACGGCGCAGGCCGGGTCGGGTCGTCCGCGCCCGGATCCGTCACCGGGTAGGCGCTCACCTCCTCGTACAGCGCCCGCAGCGGTTCGGAGCGGACCAGCGCCAACTGGCGCTCCATCTGCCGCAGCAGGTGGCCCCGCCACTGCGCCAGGTTCCGGATCCGCGGCGCCATGCCCTCCGGGTGCAGGGTCAGCCGCATCGCGTTGACCGGCGGCGCCAGCAGGTGCTCCGACACGCCCGCCAGCAGCACCCCGAGCGCCCGGTTGGCAGCCACCACCTGGTACGTGCCGTCCACCACCAGCGCCGGGTACGGTTCGTGGGCGGCCAGCAGCCGCTCCATCGCCTCCCGCAGCCCGCGCAGCTCCGGGTCGTCCAGCGGGCGTTCCGGGTAGAGGGGCGCGTAACCGGCGGCGAGCAGCAGCGAGTTCCGCTCCCGCACCGGCACGTCGAGCTGGTCGGCCAGTCTCAGCAGCAGCGCCTGGCTGGGCCGGGCCCGCCCGTTCTCCACGAAGCTGATGTGCCGCGCCGAGGAGTCCGCCCGCAACGCCAGTTCCAGCTGGCTCAGCTGCCGGCGCTCGCGCCAACTGCGCAGCAGCGCACCGGCCTCCGGTCGCGGGGGTGTCGCGGTGATCGTCATGCCGCCATTCTCCCCGCCGCGGTCGGTATCCTCGCCGTACATCCGTCCTTGCCGTCCATCCGTCCTTCCGCCGGGGTTCGGCCGTCCGCCTGTCGGACGTCGGGTGGCCGGGCGTTGCATGGGCATGCTGCATGATGCATACTTTTCCCATGTCCAAGGTTCTCACCTCCCTGCCCACCGGCGAGCGCGTCGGCATCGCCTTCTCCGGCGGACTCGACACCTCCGTCGCGGTCGCCTGGATGCGCGACAAGGGTGCCGTCCCCTGCACCTACACCGCCAACATCGGCCAGTACGACGAGCCCGACATCGACTCGGTGCCCGGCCGCGCGCTGGCGTACGGCGCCGAGGTCGCGCGGCTGGTCGACTGCCGTGCGGCGCTGGTCGAGGAGGGCCTGGCGGCGCTGACCTGCGGCGCGTTCCACATCCGCTCCGGCGGGCGCGCGTACTTCAACACCACGCCGCTCGGCCGCGCGGTGACCGGCACGCTGCTGGTCCGCGCGATGCTCGAGGACAACGTCCAGATCTGGGGCGACGGCTCGACCTTCAAGGGCAACGACATCGAGCGGTTCTACCGCTACGGCCTGCTGGCCAACCCGCACCTGCGGATCTACAAGCCGTGGCTGGACGCCGACTTCGTCACCGAGCTCGGCGGCCGCAAGGAGATGTCGGAGTGGCTGCTCGCCCACGACCTCCCCTACCGCGACAGCACCGAGAAGGCGTACTCCACCGACGCCAACATCTGGGGCGCCACCCACGAGGCGAAGACCCTGGAGCACCTGGACAACGGCGTCGAGATCGTCGACCCGATCATGGGCGTCCGCTTCTGGGACCCGTCGGTCGAGATCGCCACCGAGGACGTCACCATCGGCTTCCGCCAGGGCCGCCCGGTGACCATCAACGGCCGCGAGTTCGCCACCCCGGTCGACCTGGTCATGGAGGCCAACGCGATCGGCGGCCGGCACGGCCTCGGCATGTCCGACCAGATCGAGAACCGGATCATCGAGGCCAAGAGCCGCGGCATCTACGAGGCGCCCGGCATGGCGCTGCTGTTCGCCGCCTACGAGCGCCTGGTCAACGCGATCCACAACGAGGACACCGTCGCCCAGTACCACAACGAGGGCCGCCGCCTCGGCCGCCTGATGTACGAGGGCCGCTGGCTGGACCCGCAGGCGCTGATGATCCGCGAGTCCCTGCAGCGCTGGGTCGGCTCGGCCGTCACCGGCGAGGTGACGCTGCGCCTGCGCCGCGGCGAGGACTACTCGATCATGGACACCACCGGCCCGGCGTTCAGCTACCACCCGGACAAGCTCTCCATGGAGCGCACCGAGGACGCCGCCTTCGGCCCGGTCGACCGGATCGGCCAGCTGACCATGCGCAACCTCGACATCGCCGACTCCCGCGCCAAGCTCGAGCAGTACGCGGGCCTGGGCATCTTCGGCGACACCCGGGACGCCCTGCAGGGCGCGGCCCAGGCCGCCGCGACCGGCCTGATCGGCGCCATGCCGCAGGGCGGCGCCGAGGCCATCGCGGCCGGCTCCACCACCGGCGAGGAGGGCCAGGCCCTCGACCGCGCCGCCATGGAGCTCGGCACCGACTGACGCCCCGCGCACCGACGGCCCCGCCGACCACCGCCGCGCGCCGACCGCCCGAGGTCGCGCGCGTCGACCGACGCGGAGCACACCGACGGCCCCGCCGACCACCCACCCGGTCGGCGGGGCCGTCCGCCGTCCCGGGGCACAATGGCGCCATGAACACCGCGCAGCTCGTCCAACGGGCCCTCACCTCCCCACCGGACGACCGCGACGCACTGCTCCAGGAGGCCGCCGACGACGGCGAGGCCGCCCTGCCCCTGGCGATCGCCCTGACCGCCTCCGCCGACACCGGCGAGCGCGCCACCGGCTGCGACCTCCTCGGCCGCACCGCCGACCTGCACCCCGAGCTGCGCACGGCCGCGACGGCCGCCCTGCTCGCCGCGGCCGCCGGCGAGTCCGACCCGGAGGTGCTGGCCGACCTGGCCCGCGCCCTGGGTTGCACCGAGGACGCACGCGCCACCTCCGTCCTCTGCGCCCTCGCCGCCCACCCGGACGCCGGCGTCCGCCAGGAGACCGCCGTCGCGCTCGGCACCTGCCCGCCCGTCGAACCGGTCGTCGCCGCGCTGATCGCCCTGACCGGGGACGAGGTGCCGGACGTCCGCAACTGGGCCACCTTCACCCTCGGCTTCCAACTCCCGGCGGACGGCCCGGCCATCCGCGCGGCCCTCCGCGGCCGCCTCACCGACCCGCACCAGGAGACCCGCGAGGAGGCCGTCCGCGGCCTGGCCCGCCGCCGCGACCCGGACGCCGTCCCGCTCCTCGCCGAACTGCTGCGGGACGAGGACGGGGCACACACCCTCACCTTCACCGCCGCCCGGATCCTCGGCGACCCCGAACTCCTGCCCGCGCTGCGGCAGTACGACCCCGCCGACCCCGGCGTCACCGAGGCGCTCCGCGCCTGCGACCCGTCCGTCCAGGAGCAACTCCTGTCCGCCGCCTGGCAGGTGCTCACCACCCTCGACCGGATCCGCCCCGACCTGGACGCCGGACTCACCGTGGACCGCTTCGACCAGGGCCTCACCCTCAGTCTGCCGGACGACCTCACCTGCGACGTCGAAGCCCTGCTCGCCCGCGCCGAGCAGGACCCCGACCGGGCCGCCCGGCTGGTCGACACCGACCTCCCGAGGAGCTGACCGACCGTCGGGTTGCTTGTCCGGGCCCTGCGCCGCGGCTAGCGTGACCGGATGGATCACAACGAACGGTTACGGCACGCATCGTCCTTCGGCAGCGCGGCGGTTGCGTACGCGGAGCACCGCCCGGACTACGCGCAGGCCGCGGTGCGCTGGGCCCTCGAACCCGCGCCCGGCCTCCGCGTCCTCGACCTCGGCGCGGGCACCGGCAAGCTGACCGCCACCCTGCTCGCCGCGGGAGCGGAGGTCGTCGCGGTCGAACCCGACCCGGCGATGCTCGCCGAACTGCAGCGCGGACTGCCGGGCGTCCGCGCCCTGCCGGGGAGCGCGGAGACCGTCCCGCTGCCCGACGGATCCGTGGACGCGGTGCTGGCCGGCAACGCCATGCACTGGTTCGACATGGCGGTCGCCGGGCCCGAGATCGCCCGGGTGCTCGCCCCCGGTGGCATCTTCGCGGGCCTGTGGAACGTCCTGGACGACGACGTCGAGTGGGTCGCCGGACTCGCCCGGATCGCCGGTCCCGCCGCCATCGGCCCGCGCGACACGCCCGCCGAGTGGCGTGCCGCCACGGCCGACATGCACCTCCCCAAGGTCGGCACCGACGTCCGCTTCGGCTCCCCGGAGCAGGCCGAGTTCGCGCACGGCCAGCCGCGCACCGCCGACTCCCTCACCGCCACCCTCGCGACCCGCGCCGGCATGCTCGTCATGCCGGACGCGGAGCGGGAGGCCGCGCTCGACCGGATCCGCACCTACCTCGCGAGCCGCCCGGAGACCGCCGACGGCGAGTTCACCCTGCCGATGCGCACCGCCGTCCTCCGGGTCCACCGCCTCTGACCCGCCCCGCCCGACCCCCGCCCGCGCCCCGCCGGCGGGGGTCGGCCCGGGTCAGGCAGCGATGCGGCCGAGCCGGCGGGCCATCAGTTCGACGGTGTCGGTGGGGTCGGTCATGCTCAACGATGGCTGGGCGCGCCGGTCAGTCGATGCCTTCGACGATGCGGAAGTCGCGCTCGAAGCCGTCGGGGAGTGCCGCCAGCGCCTTCCGGTATGCCTCGCTCTCGTATGCCGCGACGGCCTGTTCAAAGCTGTCGAACTCGATCAGAACGACGCGTTGCGTGATTCCGGCCTCGTGGGCGACGACTCGACCGCCACGGGACAGGGTCCGCCCGCCCGCAGCCCGGACAGCCGGGCCCGCCAGCTCGATGTAGGCAGTCAGCCTCTCAGGGTCGGAAATGGCGGGGTAGACACTGGCCCAGTAGCCCTTGGCCATGGAGACCTCCTGTGCTCGGCCGGACACGCAGATCGATCGATCCCGGCATGTGCAGGTTAGGACTCGATGTGCGGCCGAGGGAAAGACCGGTGCGGGATAGCCTCAGAACGGATCGTTATCAATCGGCAGGGAGGGCACGTGGCGCCGGATACGGTGAGCCTGCGGTACTTCCTGGTGCTGGCACAGGAGTTGAACTTCACTCGCGCGGCCGCCCGGATCGGCATCGCACAGCCCGCACTCAGCGCCCGGATGCGCCGATTGGAGGCGGAACTCGGTACGGACCTGCTGGTCCGCAACACGCGCAGGGTCGAATTGACCACAGCCGGTGCGGCTCTGGCGGAGTCCGCGCCGCCCGCGCTGGCGGCGCTGGACCGGGCGTGGGACACCGCCCGGAGCGCGGCGGCCGGTGAACTGGGCACGCTGCGCATCGGATACAGTCTCAGCACCGGGGCCGAGACAACACCGGCCCTGGTGGACAGGCTGATGCGCGGCACCAGCGGACTCGAGGTCAGTGCGGTCCCGATGGCGACACCGGAGATCACCCCCGCGGTCGCCGACGGCCGCATCGATGCCGGGATCACCCGCGGTGAACAGCCGGGCCGCGGCGTGCGCCGGCTCCTGCTGCGGCGTGCGCGCATCGGGGTCCAGCTGGCGCAGCACCATCCGCTGGCCGAACACCCGGAGATCGAGATCACCGACGCGGCCGGGTATCCGCTGCGACTCCCGGACCGTGCGGCCAACCCCGTGATCCACGACCAGCTGTCCGCGCTGTTCCGGGACATCCGACCACACCCCCGATTCCACACGCCCGCAGTCTCTTTCGACATGTCCCAGCGCGACCTGCGCGACGGGGTCACCCTCGCCCCGGCCGGCGAAGCCGCAGCCACGGCACAGCCGGCCGGTCTCACCTGGCGGCCGCTGCGGGGCGCGCCCAGCCTGACGTACCACCTGGTCCTCCCACGCGAGCAGTCGCCACTGCACCGCCGCCTCCGCGCCGTCGCGAAAGCCCTGGCGCACGAGCTGCACTGGCTGCCGGACTGACGCACCGGCCGCGACCCTTACCAGGTCAGCAGTGCATCCGCCGGATCACCTGCGGACGGACAGTGACGCCGGCCTTCCGGGGAGGTGGGCGATCGTTCGGGAGAAAAACAAGCATGCATGCTTGATTTGTTTGCCGAGCGCTGCCAGGCTGCTGCCCGAAGGCGGTCGAAGGGGAGGCGCGCGGTGTTGCGGATCGGCAATGCGTCCGGGTTCTACGGGGACCGGTTCGGGGCGTTCCGGGAGATGCTGACCGGTGGGCCGCTGGATGTCCTGACCGGGGACTACCTGGCCGAGTTGACCATGCTGATCCTGGCCCGGGACCGGTTGAAGGACCCGCGGCTCGGCTATGCGAAGACCTTCCTGCGGCAGGCCGAGGAGTGTCTGGCGCTGGCGCTCGACCGCGGGGTACGGATCGTCGTCAACGCGGGCGGCCTGAACCCCGCCGGCCTGGCCGCCGCGCTGCGCGAGCTCGCGGACCGGCAGGGCCTGGCGGCCCGGGTCGCGCACGTCACGGGCGACGACCTGCTGCCCCGGCGCGCCGAACTCCCGTCCACCGGGCCGGGCCTGCTCGCGGCCAATGCCTACCTCGGTGCCCAGGGCATCGCCGCGTGCCTGCGGGCCGGCGCGGACGTGGTGGTGACCGGCCGGGTCACCGACGCGGCGCTGGTGGTCGGCCCGGGGATCGCGCACTTCGACTGGGGCCCGGACGACCTCGACGCGCTCGCCGGCGCGGTGGTGGCGGGCCACGTGCTGGAGTGCGGGGCGCAGGCGACCGGCGGCAACTACGCGTTCTTCCGTGAGCACGACGTTGTCCGTCCGGGCTTCCCGATCGCGGAGCTGCACGCGGACGGCAGCAGCGTGATCACCAAGCACCCGGGCACCGGCGGCGCCGTCACCACCGGCACCGTGACCGCCCAACTCCTGTACGAGACCGCCGGTCCGCGCTACCTCAACCCGGACGTCACCGCCCGGCTGGACACCGTCCGGCTGACCGAGGAGGGCCCGGACCGGGTCCGGATCGACGGGGTGCGCGGCGAGGCGCCGCCGCCCGCGCTCAAGGTCGGCCTGAACCGGCTGGCCGGCTACCGCAACGAGGTGGTGTTCGTCCTCACCGGTCTGGACATCGATGCCAAGGCCGAGTTGACGAAACGTCAGATCAATGACGCGATCGCCGCCGACCCGCCGGCCGAGGTCCGCTGGAGCCTCGCCCGCACCGACCACCCGGACGCGGACACCGAGGAGACGGCCGCCGCCCTGCTGCGGCTGACCGTCCGCGACCCGGAGGAGCGTCGGGTCGGCCGCGCGCTCTCCGCCGCGGCGGTGGAGCTCGCCCTGGCCGGCTACCCGGGTTTCCACCTCACCGCGCCGCCCGGGCCGGGCAGCCCGTACGGCGTGTTCGAGGCGGTGTACGTCGACCAGAAGGACGTCGAGCACACCGCCGTCCTGCCCGACGGCACGCAGCTGCCCGTCGCCCCGCCCCCGACCGTCGCCCCGCCGTCGGCGGCCGAACCACCTCCGACCGTCGGCGACCCGGCTGCATGCCGCCCGTACCACGAACTCCCGCCACCGCTAGCCGAATCGGCCACCCGTCGGGCCCCGCTCGGCGCCGTCGCCGGGGCGCGCAGCGGCGACAAGGGCGGCGACGCCAACCTCGGCGTCTGGGTGCGGACAGACGAGGCGTGGCGCTGGCTCGCGCACACCCTGACCACCGACCTGCTCCGCCGACTCCTCCCGGAGACCGCCGACTTGGACATCGAACGCCATCTGTTCCCGAACCTCCGCGCGGTGAACTTCACCGTCGCCGGCCTGCTCGGCGAGGGCGTCGCCGCGCAGGCCCGTTTCGACCCGCAGGCGAAGGCGCTGGGGGAGTGGCTGCGCTCCCGTCACCTGGACATCCCGGAGGTGCTGCTGTGACCGTGCTGCCCACCCGACTGGACACCGCCGCACCGGAGTTCGCGGCCAACCGCGCCGCGATGCTGGAGCGGCTCGCCGAGCTGGACGCCGAGCACGCGAAGGCGCTGGCCGGCGGCGGCCCCAAGTACGTGGAGCGCCACCGCAAGCGGGGCAAGCTGCTGCCGCGTGAGCGGATCGAGCTGCTGATCGACCCGGACTCGCCGTTCCTGGAGCTCTCCCCGCTGGCGGCGTGGGGCAGCGACTACCCGGTGGGTGCGGCGCTGGTCACCGGGATCGGGGTGATCGAGGGCACCGAGTGCGTGATCACCGCCAACGACCCGACGGTCCGCGGCGGCGCCAGCAACCCCTGGACGCTGCGCAAGGCGCTGCGGGCGAACGAGATCGCGCTGCGCAACCGGCTGCCGCTGGTCAACCTGGTGGAGTCGGGCGGCGCGGACCTGCCCAGCCAGAAGGAGATCTTCATCCCGGGCGGCGCGCTGTTCCGCGACCTGACCCGGCTCTCCGCGGCCGGAATCCCCACCGTGGCTGTGGTGTTCGGCAATTCGACGGCCGGCGGCGCGTACGTGCCGGGCATGTCCGACCACACGGTGATGGTCAAGGAGCGGGCCAAGGTCTTCCTCGGCGGGCCGCCGCTGGTGAAGATGGCGACCGGCGAGGACGCGGAGGACGAGGAGCTGGGCGGCGCCGAGATGCACGCCCGCACCTCCGGCCTGGCCGACCACTTCGCGCTGGACGAGCCGGACGCCTGTCGCCTGGCCCGCCGGATCGTCCGCCGGCTGAACTGGCGCAAGTCCGGCCCCGCGCCCGAGCGTTCGCCGCTGACCCCGAAGTACGACGAGGACGAGCTGCTGGGCGTCGTCCCCGGCGACCTGAAGGTCCCGTTCGACCCGCGCGAGGTGATCGCCCGGGTGGTCGACGGCTCGGACTTCGACGAGTTCAAGCCGCTGTACGGCACGAGCCTGGCGACCGGTTGGGCCTCGGTCCACGGCTACCCGGTGGGCATCCTGGCGAACGCACAGGGCGTGCTGTTCAGCGAGGAGTCGCAGAAGGCCGCCCAGTTCATCCAGCTCGCCAACCAGCGGGACATTCCGCTGCTCTTCCTGCACAACACCACCGGCTACATGGTCGGGCAGGCGTACGAGCAGGGCGGAATCATCAAGCACGGCGCGATGATGATCAACGCGGTGGCGAACAGTCGCGTCCCGCACATCTCGGTGCTGATGGGCGCCTCCTACGGCGCCGGGCACTACGGCATGTGCGGCCGGGCGTACGACCCGCGGTTCCTGTTCGCCTGGCCGAGCGCCAAGTCGGCGGTGATGGGCCCGCAGCAGCTCGCCGGGGTGCTGTCGATCGTGGCCCGGCAGTCGGCGGCGGCGAAGGGGCAGCCGTACGACGAGGACGCGGACGCGGCGATCCGTGCCATGGTCGAGCAGCAGATCGAGGCCGAGTCGCTGCCGGTCTTCCTCTCCGGCCGGCTGTACGACGACGGGGTGATCGACCCCCGGGACACCCGCACGGTGCTGGGCCTGTGCCTGTCCGCGATCCACAGCGCCCCGGTGGAGGGCGCGCGCGGCTACGGCGTCTTCCGGATGTGAACGGCGCGAGTGACGCCGCCAGCGACGCCGCCAGCGACGCCGCCAGTGACGCCGCCAGTGACGCCGTGAGGACCCCAGGACGCCAGGACGCCAAGGACGTGAGGACTGCAACCCGATGATCACCTCTCTGCTGGTCGCCAACCGGGGCGAGATCGCCCGCCGGATCTTCCGCACCTGCCGCGACCTGGGCATCGCCACCGTCGCGGTGTACTCCGACCCGGACGCCGGCGCGCCGCACGTCCGGGAGGCCGACACCGCCGTCCGGCTGCCCGGTGCGGCACCGGCCGACACCTACCTGCGCGCCGACCTGCTGGTCGCCGCGGCCCGCGCGGCGGGCGCGGACGCCGTGCACCCGGGGTACGGATTCCTCTCCGAGAACGCCGACTTCGCCCGCGCCGTGGAGGCCGCAGGCCTGCGCTGGATCGGCCCGCCGGCCGCGGCGATCGAGGCGATGGGCTCCAAGACCGAAGCCAAGCGGCTGATGGCGGCGGCCGGCGTCCCGGTGCTGAGCGTCGGGGCCGAACCGACCGAGGCGGACCTGCCGCTGCTGGTCAAGGCGGCCGCGGGCGGAGGCGGCCGCGGCATGCGGGTGGTGCGGGACCTGGCCGAGCTGCCGCAGGCGCTGGCCGCCGCCCGGGCGGAGGCGCTCGGCGCCTTCGGCTCCGACGAGGTGTTCTGCGAGCCGTACCTGCCCGCCGGGCGGCACGTCGAGGTCCAGCTGATGGCCGACGCCCACGGCACCGTGCTCGCCGTCGGCGACCGCGACTGCTCGCTGCAGCGCCGCCACCAGAAGGTGATCGAGGAGGCGCCCGCCCCCGGCCTGCCGGACGCGCTGCGCGCCGAACTGCACGCCGCCGCGGTCTCCGCCGCCCGGGCGATCGGGTACGTCGGCGCCGGGACGGCCGAGTTCCTGCTCGCCCCGGACGGGCGGTTCTTCTTCCTGGAGATGAACACCCGGCTCCAGGTCGAGCACCCGGTCACCGAGGCGGTCAGCGGACTCGACCTGGTCGCCCTCCAGCTCCAGGTCGCCGAGGGCGGGC
The DNA here is from genome assembly GCF_043200835.1 of Kitasatospora sp. NPDC048365. Taxonomy (NCBI): domain Bacteria; kingdom Bacillati; phylum Actinomycetota; class Actinomycetes; order Kitasatosporales; family Streptomycetaceae; genus Kitasatospora; species Kitasatospora sp. NPDC048365. The sequence continues at coordinate 20,742 of NZ_JBICYJ010000039.1, read as the reverse complement.
ATCTGCCCGCCGAGCCACCCGCGACCACCGGCTGCGCGATCGAGGCCCGACTCTACGCCGAGGACCCGCGACGCGACTGGCAGCCCGCCATCGGCACCCTGCACCGCCTCGAACTCACGCTCCCGCACCAGGAGTTCGAAGGCCGCGGGCTGCGCCTGGACGCGGGCTGCGGCGCGGGCGACGAGATCACCGTCCACTACGACGCGATGCTCGCGAAGGTGATCGCCTGGGCACCCACCCGGGTCGCCGCGGCCCGCCGCCTCGCCGACGCGCTCGCCCGCGCCCGGATCCACGGCCCGGCCACCAACCGGCAGTTGCTGGTCGACGCGCTGCGCCACCCGGCGTTCCTCGCCGAGCGCCTGCACACCGGCTTCCTGGCCGAGCACGCCGCCGACCTGACCGGAAAGGCACCCGAGGCGGCCGGCGAGGCGGCGCTCGCCGCCGCGCTCGCGGACGCCGCCGAGCGCCGTACCGCCCTGCCCTCCGGCTGGCGGAACCTGCCCTCCCAGCCGCAGTCCAAGCGCTACCTGGCCGCCGACGGCGAGGAGGTGGAGGTCCGCTACCGGATCACCCGGGACGGGCTGCGCGCCGAGGGCCACCCGGGCACCGTCCTGCTCGACTCCGCGCCGGACCGGGTCACCCTGCTGGTCGACGGGGTCCGCCGCACCCACCACGTCGCCCGCCACGACCGGCAGGTGTACGTCGACGGTCCGGCCGGCGCCACGGTGCTGACCGCGCTCGACCGCTTTCCCGACCCGGCCGAACAGCTCGCCCCCGGCACGCTGGTCGCGCCGATGCCCGGCACCGTCGTCCGGGTCGCCGCCAAGCCCGGCGACACCGTCACCGCGGGCCAGCCGCTGCTCTGGCTGGAGGCGATGAAGATGGAGCACCGCATCACCGCCCCCGCCGACGGCCTGCTCACCGCGCTGCACGCCAACCCCGGCGACCAGGTCGCCCCCGGCACCGCCCTCGCCGTGATCACCCCGCACGCCTGAGCACGGCCGCAGGCGCGCACCCGCAAGCACCCGCACGCCCGAGCACCACCGCACGCGCACACCCGAGCACCCGAGCGCCACCGCACCCGCCTGCTCCAACACCCTCGCCGAAAGGACCCGCACCGTGACCGCGCACGTCCTCCTGGAATCGGACGAACAGCAGACCCTCCGCCGCGCCGTCGGAGACCTGGCCCGCCGCTACGGCCCCGCCTACTTCCGGGCGAAGGCCCGGGCCGGTCAACCCGTGGACGAACTCTGGGCCGAGGCAGGAAAGTTGGGATACCTCGGCGTCAACCTGCCCGCCGAGTACGGCGGCGGTGGTGCCGGAGTCACCGAACTGTCGATCGTGCTGGAGGAGTTGGGCGCGGCCGGCTGCCCGCTGCTGATGCTGATCGTCAGCCCGGCGATCTGCGGCACGGTGATCGCGCGCTTCGGCACCGAGGAGCAGAAGCGCCAGTGGCTGCCGGGCCTGGCCGACGGCAGCCGCCGGATGGCCTTCGGCATCACCGAGCCCGACGCCGGCTCGAACTCGCACCGGATCTCCACCGTCGCCCGCCGCGACGGCGACGACTGGCTGCTCTCCGGCCGCAAGGTGTTCATCTCCGGCATCGACCACGCCGACGCCGTGCTCTTCGTCGGCCGCACCGAGGACGCCAGGACCGGCCGGCTGAAGCCCGCGCTGTTCGTCGTCCCGCGCGACACCCCGGGTTTCGAGTACACCCCGATCCCGATGGAACTCACCGCCCCGGAGAAGCAGTTCCAGGTCTTCCTGGACGACGTCCGGCTCCCCGCCGAGGCACTGGTCGGCGACGAGGACGCCGGTCTGCTGCAGCTCTTCGCCGGTCTCAACCCCGAGCGCATCATGACCGCCGCGTTCACCCTCGGCATCGCCCGGCACGCCCTGGACACCGCGGTGGAGTACGCGAAGACCCGGACGGTCTGGGACCGCCCGATCGGCGCCCACCAGGGCATCGCCCACCCGCTCGCCCAGTGCGCGGTGGAGGTGGAGCTGGCCCGGCTGATGATGCGCAAGGCCGCCCTGCTCTACGACGCCGGGGACGACGTGGCCGCCGGCGAGGCCGCCAACATGGCCAAGTACGCGGCGGGGGAGGCCTCCTGCCGCGCGGTCGACCAGGCCGTGCACACCCTCGGCGGCAACGGCCTGACCCAGGAGTACGGCCTGGCGGCGCTGATCACCGCGACCAGGGTCGGCCGGATCGCCCCGGTCAGCCGGGAGATGATCCTCAACTACGTCGCCCAGCACACCCTCGGCCTGCCCCGCTCCTACTGAACCGACGAGTCGATCAACCGGAAGTTCATGACAGAACCCTGTCGGCGCGGCGGTCCGCACGTCACCCTGGAGCGGACCGCCCCGCCCGACCGGCCAGGAGGCCCGCATGGTGTTCCGCAGCGACTACCCCGACGTCGCCCCGCTCGACCTGCCGATCCACGACGCCGTCCTCGGCGGCTTCGCCGCCCACGCGGACACCCCGGCACTGATCGACGGCATCACCGGCCGCAGCGTCAGCTACGCCGAACTCGACGCGGGCAGCCGCCGGATCGCCGCGGGCCTGGCCGAGGCGGGCGTCCGCCCGGGCGACGTGGTCGCGCTGTTCAGCCCCAACACCGTCGCCTACCCGGCCGCCTTCTACGGGGCCACCCGGGCGGGTGCCACCGTCACCACGGTCAGCTCGCTGAGCACCGCCGCCGAACTCACCGGCCAGCTCCGCGACTCCGGCGCCCGCTGGATCATCACCATCGCGGCCTTCCTGCCGGTCGCCACCGCCGCCGCCGAGGCCCTGGACGGCACGCCCGTCGCCGAGATCTTCGTCTGCGACAGCGCGGAGGGCCACCGCTCGCTCACCGACCTGCTGGCCTCCGCCGCCCCCGAGCCCGCCCCCGTCATCGACCCGGGCGCCGACATCGCCGTGCTGCCCTACTCCAGCGGCACCACCGGCCTGCCCAAGGGCGTGATGCTCACCCACCGCTCGGTCTCCACCAACCTGGCGCAGATCACCGCGGTGCACACCACCGCCCCCGGCGAGCGGATCCTCGCCGTCCTGCCGTTCTTCCACATCTACGGCCTCACCGCGCTGCTCAACCAGCCGCTGCGCTGCGGCTCCACCGTGGTCGTGCTGCCGCGCTTCGACCTGGAGCAGTTCCTGAACGCCATCCAGGAGCACCGGATCGAGAGCGTCTTCATCGCCCCGCCGATCGCCCTGGCCCTCGCCAAGCACCCGCTGGTCGACCGCTACGACCTCTCCTCGGTGCGCAACGTGCTCAGCGCCGCCGCCCCGCTGGACGCCGAGCTCGCCGCGGCCTGCGCCCGCCGCCTCGGCCTGCCGCACCTGCTCCAGGGCTACGGCATGACCGAGCTCAGCCCCGTCACCCACGTCGTCCCCAAGGACGACCCGGCCCCGCCGCCCGGCGCCGTCGGCCGCATGATCGCCTCCACCGAGCTGCGGGTCGTCTCCCTCGACGACCCCGACACCGACCTCGGCGTCGGCGAGGCCGGCGAACTGCTCTTCCGCGGCCCCCAGGTGATGAAGGGCTACTTCGGCCGCCCCGGCGAGACCGACGCGATGATCGACGCCGACGGCTGGCTGCACACCGGCGACGTCGGCCGGGTCGACGAGCGCGGCTACCTGTACGTGGTCGACCGGGTGAAGGAGCTCATCAAGTACAAGGGCTACCAGGTCGCCCCCGCCGAACTCGAGGCCCTGCTGCTCACCCACCCGCAGATCAGCGACGCCGCCGTGGTCGGCGAGGTCGGCGCCGACGGTGAGGAGCGGCCCAAGGCGTACGTGGTCCGCGCCTTCGGCTGCGAGCTCGCCGAGCAGGAGGTGATCGAGTTCGTCGCCCGGCAGGTCGCCCCGTACAAGAAGGTCCGCGCGGTGGAGTTCCTGGACGCCGTCCCCAAGTCCGCCAGCGGGAAGATCCTCCGGCGGGAGCTGCGCGCCCGCGCCGCCCGGCCGGTCTGAGAGGATCGGGCCCGACCCGCACCGACCGGCAGGAAGCACCGATGACCAGCACCCACGCCGCCTCCCGCACCCCCCAGCAGGACCGTAGCCGCGCCACCCGGCGCCGGCTGCTGGAGGCGGCCGTGGAGTGCCTGGCCGAACTCGGCTGGAACGGCTCCACCGTCGCCGTCGTCGCCGAGCGCGCCGGGGTGACCCGCGGCGCGGCGCAGCACCACTTCCCGACCCGCGAGGACCTGTTCACCGCGGCCGTCGAGTACGTCGCCGCCGAGCGGTTGGCCGCCGTCCGCGCGCACGCGGACGGTCTGCCGGCGGCCGGCCCGGCCCGGACCGAGGCGGTGGTGGAGATGATCGTCCGGCTGTACACCGGGCCGCTGTTCCGCGCCGCCCTCCACCTGTGGGTGGCGGCCGCCACCGAGGCGACGCTGCGGGAGCGGATCGTCACCCTGGAGAACCACGTCGGCCGCGAGGCCCACCGGGCGGCCGTGGAGTTCCTCGGCGCGGACGAGGCGACCCCGGGCGTGCGCGAGACCGTCCAGGCCACCCTCGACCTGGCCCGCGGACTCGGCCTCGCCAACCTCCTCACCGATGACGCCCCCCGCCGCAAGGGCATCGTCCAGCACTGGTCGTCCCTCCTGGAGTCCACCCTCCACCCGACCGGCTGACCCGGGCGGCTCGACCGTCACCACTCCGACGTGTCCTGCGGGTCGCCGGACGGCGGTGGGCCGTGCAGTCTGGGTGGGAACCGGATTGGGCCGGGTCGCGGTGGGAAGGAACCGGGCAGGTGATTGACTGATCATGCACGGTTTCGAGCACTCCGCATCGACGCCCGGCCGCGACGCGGCGGGCGCCGCTTCCGCGCGCCTGGCCGGCCACCGCCTCGTCCCGCTCGCCACCGCGCTGGTCCAGGACGACGGCCGGGTGCTGCACTGGAGCGAGGAGGCGGAGGCGCTCACCGGCTGGCCCGCCGCCGAGGTGGTGGGCACGTACGTGGCGCGCTTCCTGGTCCCGGAGAGCCAGCGCAAGGGCGTGCTCAACCTCTTCGCCGAGATCATGTCGGGCCCGGGCTGGTCGGGCGTCTACCCCGTCCGCCACCGCGACGGCCACGCGATCGAGCTGGAGTTCCACACCTACCCGATCGCCGGCCCGGGCGGGCGCCCGATGCTGCTGGCGACCGCCTCGGACGTGGAGTCGCTGCGCCAGGTGGAGGCGGACCTGGCGATCCTGGACGGGTTCTTCACCCAGTCGCCGATCGGCCTGGCGGTGTACGACACCGACCTGCGGTTCGTCCGCCTCAACGACGCGCTCGCGCGGATCAACGGCCTGCCGATCGCCGACCATCTGAACCGGCGGATAAGCGCCGTGCTGCCGGGGCTGAACAGCGCCGAGATCGAGGCCGTGATGCGGCAGGTGCTGGCGACCGGCCGGCCCGTCGTGGACGCCCGCTCGCACGGCCGCACCCCGGGCGATCCGCGCCGCGACCGCGCCTGGTCGGCGTCGTACTTCCGGCTGGAGGACTCCACCGGCCGGGTGCTGGGCGTCAGCTCCTCGATCATCGACGTGACCGAGCGGTTCCGTGCCGAGGCCCGCGCCTCCCGCGCGCAGGAGCGCCTGGCCCTGCTGGCCTCGGCCACGGCCCGGATCGGCACCACGTTGGACCTGAAGCGCACCGCCGAGGAGCTGATCGAGGCGGTCGTCCCGCGGTTCGCCGACTTCGCCACCGTCGACCTGCTGGAGCCGGTGCTGCGCGGCGAGGAGCCCGCGCCGATCCAGCCGGACCGCCCGGTCCAGCTGCGCGCGGTCGCTGTCGGCGAGGCGTACGGGTCCGGGCTGACCAACGTCGCGGACGCGGTCGGGCTGAGCACCGAGTACGACGCGAAGCGGATCTACACCCAGTGCCTGCGCAGCGGCCGCCCGCTGCTGAAGCCGTACGTGGACGAGGAGATCCTGAGCGGTCTGGTGCCCTCGCCGGACCGGGTCGCGCCGGGCATCGAGGCCGGCATCCACTCGTACCTGATGGTGCCGGTGATAGCCCGGGGCATGGTGCTGGGCGGCGCCGAGTTCGTCCGCACCCGCAACCCGGAGCCGTTCACCGCCGCAGACGTGGCGCTCGCCGAGGAGCTGGTGGCGCGCGCGGCGCTGGCGATCGACAACGCGCGCCTGTACCGCCGCGAGCGGGAGACCGCGCTGACCCTGCAGCGCAGCCTGCTGCCGCAGGAGATCCACCGCACCATGGGCCTGGAGATCGCCCACCGCTACATCCCCTCCAGCGTGGTCAGCGAGGTCGGCGGCGACTGGTTCGACGTGGTGCCGCTGTCCTGCGGGCGGGTGGCGCTGGTGGTGGGCGACGTGATGGGCCACGGCATCCGGGCGGCCGCCACCATGGGCCAGCTGCGCACCGTGGCGCGGACCCTGGCGACCCTGGACCTGACGCCCGAGCAGGTGCTCACCCGGCTCGACGAGACGGCGTCGGCGATCGGCGAGGGCCAGTTCGCGACCTGCGTCTGCGCGGTGTACGACCCGGTGGACCGGACCTGCACGATCGCCTCGGCCGGCCACCTCCCGCCGGTGCGGATCGACCCGGACGGGAGCACGCACATCGTCGAGCTGCCGCCCGGGCTGCCGCTGGGCGTGGGCGGCGCGGTCTTCGAGAGCGTGGAGTTCACCCTGCCCGCGGGCGCGCTGATCGCGCTCTACACCGACGGGCTGGTGGAGCGGCGCGGCCGCGACCTGGACGACGGCATCCAGCTGCTCGCCCGCACCCTCGCCGACCGGGGCCGCACCCTGGAGGAGAGCTGCGACGCGGTGCTGAGCGCCCTGGTCACCGACGGCACGGACGACGACATCGCGATGATCATGGCGCGGGTGCTGCCGGTGCCCGCCGACCGGATCGCCACCCTGCAGCTGCCCGGCAACGGCCCGCTGCCCGCGAAGGCCCGCGCCTTCACCCGCACCACCCTCCAGGCGTGGGGCCTGGGCGGGCTCACCGACTACGCCGAACTGGTCGTCAGCGAGCTGGTCACCAACGCCCTGCTGCACGCCGACGCGCCGCGCCGGCTGCGGCTGTTCCGCGACCGCACCCTCACCCTGGAGGTCGCGGACGCCGGCGGGCAGTCGCCCCGCCTGCGGGCCTCCGCCGAGGAGGACGAGGGCGGCCGCGGCATCCACCTGGTCAGCGAGCTCGCGCACCGCTGGGGCACCCGCCCCACCCGCGAGGGCAAGGTCGTCTGGGCCGAGATCGAACTCCCGTACAGCTGAACGGGCGTGCTCCGCTCGGCGCACCCGGATCGCCGGGGGCGAGTGGCTGACGGATAGTCGGTCGCATACCCCCGGTTCCGAGGAGGACCCATGCTCGGCAAGGCCCTGGGCGGCGCGATCGCCCTCGTCGCGGTGGTGGCGACGGTCAATCAGGCGACCGCGACGGACGATCCGCCCACCTCCGACCCGAAGCCCGTCGCCGCCACGGTGGTCGAGATCAAGGGCGCGGCGATCGACGGCAAGTACCCGGGGCGGGTCAAGGTCGACCTCGTCTACACCTGCTCCGCGCCGGACGGCGCCCGCTCGCTGAACACCTCGGTCGAGCAGACCGACCCCGAGGACAAGGACAACGTCGCCTTCGGCAGCACCCGCACCTCGCCCACGACGGTGGTCTGCGACGGCACCGCCCACCCGCAGGAGGTGATCGTCTCCTCCAAGACCTTCAACTGGCTGGACGGCATCGACGGGATCGTGGTCGCCACCGTCACCGACCTCGGCGCCACCCCGCCGGCCGCCGCCGACGCCAAGCAGCTGACCCTGACCGTCCCCCACACGGGCGCCTGAGCCGACGGTGAGCGGCGCGACCCCGCTGCCGACCGCCGAGCGCACCGCACCCGGAGACCGCCGGCGCTGGCAGGCGCTGGCGGTCTGCCTGGTGGCCGGCTTCATGACGCTGCTGGACGTGTCGATCGTCAACGTCGCCCTGCCGTCCGTGCGCGGCGGGCTGCACCTGTCCGAGAGCGGACTGCAGTGGGTGCTCTCCGGCTACTCGCTCGCCTTCGGGCTGGTGCTGGTGCCCGCCGGGCGGCTCGGCGACGCGATCGGCCGGCGGCCGGTCTTCCTCACCGGGCTCGCGCTGTTCACGGCGACCAGCGCACTCGCCGGCGCCGCGCAGAGCGAGGCCTGGCTGGTCGCCGCGCGCCTGCTGCAGGGCCTGTCCGGCGGACTGCTCGTCCCGCAGGTCTCCGGATTCATCCAACAGCTGTTCAGCGGACCCGAACGCGGCCGCGCGTTCGGGCTGCTGGGCACCACCATCGGCTTCTCCACTGCCGTCGGACCGCTGCTCGGCGGCCTGCTGATCGCCCTCTTCGGCGCGCACGAGGGCTGGCGCTGGGTGTTCTACGTCAACCTGCCGATCGGCCTGGCGCTCCTGCCCGTCGCCCACCGGCTGCTTCCACCACCGCCGCGGCGCACCGGCCGCCGGCCGGACTACGACCCGGTCGGTGTGCTGCTGCTCGGCACCGGCACCGTGCTGCTGCTGTTCCCGCTGGTGGAGGACGTCCACCGGACGTCCACCTGGCTGCTCCTGCTGCCCGCCGCCGGGCTGCTGGCCGGCTTCGCCGGATGGGAGCGCCGCTACGCCCGCACCCGCGAACCGCTGGTCAACCCCGAGCTGTTCCGGGCCCGGTCGTTCACCGTCGGCTCGCTGGTCTCGCTGGTGTACTTCGCCGGGTTCACCGCCGTGTTCTTCGTCTTCACGCTGTACCTGCAGAACGGCGAGCACTGGTCGGCGCTCGGCGCGGGCCTGGCGATCACACCGTTCGCGCTGGCCTCGGCGGTGGCGTCGAACCTCGGCGGGCGGGTCGTCCACCGGTACGGGCGGCGGCTGGTGGCCGGCGGCCTCGCCCTCTCGGCGGTCGGCCTCGCCCTGGCCGCGCTCGCCGTCCACCTGTGGTCCGGACCGTACGTCGGCTGGGCGACCGCCGGGCCGCTGCTGCTCGCCGGTGTCGGCAGCGGGCTGGTGGTCTCGCCCAACCAGGTGCTCACCCTGGGCGAGGTCCCGGTGAAACGGGCGGGCAGTGCGGCGGGCGTCCTGCAGACCGCGCAGCGGATCGGCTCCGCCGCCGGCATCGCGGCGGTCGGAGCGGTCTTCTTCGCCCGCCTCGGCGTCACCGGCTCCTGGGCGGCGGCGTTCCAGCTGAGCCTGGCGGTGGTGGTCGGCCTGGTGCTGCTGGCCCTGGCCACCGCGCTCACCGACTCCCGGCCCTGAACCGACGCGGCGGGCCGGCGACCGATCGAGGTCGCCGGCCCGCCGCGTCACGCCGTCACGCGAGCGCGAACACCTCCCGCACCGCGGCCCGCAACGCCCCCGCCCGGTCCGCCACCGGCCCGGCGGCCCGCCACGCCACGAACCCGTCGGGCCGCACCAGCACCGCCCCGCCCGCACCGAGCCCGTACCCCTCAGGCCACCCCACCACGACGCCCCCGACCCCCGGAGGCCGCCCACCCACCGGCGCTGCTCCGCCTCCGGCGTGCCCTGCGGGGCCGCCAACTCCTGCACCGCCGCCCGTGCCCGCCGCAGCCGGGTCGCCGCCTCCGGCGTGCCCTGCGGCTCCCGGGTGGCCGCCTGCGGCGGGGCCGGTTGCGGGTTCGGGGTGGAGGTCGGCGTCCGGGGCGGGGCCGAGGACGTGGCAGCGCAGCGGCACGCCGGTCTCGGCGGCGACCGTGGCCGCGGCGGCGCGCCAGGCGGGGTCGGTGGCGAGCAGGACCGGCTCGCGTTCGAACAGGTCGAGCGTGGAGAGCCGTTCCTCGCCCCGGCGGAGCCAGACGTGCGGTGCCCGGCTGCCCACCGAGCCGTCCGGTGCGAAGCGTTCGGGGATCACCGGGTCGCCCGCGTCCGCCCCGCTGAGCGCGCCGTCCGCGTACCGGTACCCGAGCGCGACGGCGAGCACGTTGGTCTGCCGCCCGCCGCCGGGTGCGGCGTCGAAGCCGGGGTGCTTGTGCTCCGCCGAGCGTTCCGCGGCCCGCGCCGCGGTGTGCACGGCGACCGGCTGCCGCTCGGGCCCGTAGGTGTCGAGGAGCCGCGGCCCGGCCCAGCCGTCGAGGACGGCGGCGAGCTTCCAGGCGAGGTTGTGCGCGTCCTGGATGCCGGTGTTGGAGCCGAACGCCCCGGTCGGCGGCATTTCGTGGGCGGCGTCGCCGACCAGGAACACCCGCCCGGCGGAGTACCGTTCGGCGACCCGTTCGGCGGCGTGCCAGGGGGCGCGTCCGGTGATCTCCACCTCCAGGTCGGGGATGCCGGCGGCGGCGCGGATGTGGGCGATGCACCGTTCGTCGGTGAAGTCCTCGACGGTCTCGCCGCGTTCGGGGTGCCAGGGCAGGTGGAACACCCACTGCTCGCGGTTGTCGACGGGCAGCAGCGCGCCCGCGCCCGCCGGGTCGGTGAGGTAGCAGGCGATGAACAGGCGGTCCCCGACGGCGTCGGCGAGCCGCTTGGCGCGGAAGGTGACGCTGATGTTGTGGAACAGGTCGCCGCGGCCGGTCTGCGCGATGCCGAGCGCGGTGCGGACGGGGCTGCGCGGCCCGTCCGCGGCGACCAGGTAGTCCGCCCGAACGGTGGACACCTCGCCACTCTCCCGGTCCAGCAGGGTGCAGTCCACTCCTTCGGCGTCCACCGTGAACCCGGTCAGCTCCGTCCCAAAGCGGATGTCACCGCGTTGCCGGGCGTGCCGCAGCAGGACCGGTTCGAGGTCGTTCTGGCTGCACAGGCACCATCCGGACGGGCTGAACCGGGCCAGCCCCCCGCCGGGGTCGATCTCGCGGAACAGCCACTCCTGCTCCGCACCGGTGAGCGTGTCGGCCTGCAGGATGCCGTGGTTGTCGGCCAGCACCGAGGCGGCGGCCCGGATGTCGTCCTCCACCCGGGCGACCCGGAAGAGCTCCATGGTCCGCAGGTTGTTGCCGCGTCCGCGCGGGTGACGCGAGGTCTCGGCGTGCCGTTCCGCCAAAAGGTGCGGAACCCCGAGCCTGCCGAGGAAGAGCGAGGCGGACAGGCCCACCAGGGAGCCGCCCGCGATCAGCACCGGCACCCGGCCGGCGGTCTGTGTGTCCATCAGTTCTGGTCTCTCCGTTGCACTCGACTGCCCCCGTCCGCTGATGGATTCCCACGGTCGGACGGACACAGAGGGTGCTTCGCTCGGATGGATGCGAACTCTCGCGCCGTCCCGCACTCGCCACCACGATCGACCTGACCCTGTCCGAGCCTTGACGGGAACTTCCATGACCCTGTTGTCCGAATCCACCATCGACTCCACCGACCCCCGCGCCGCCCGGCTGCGGGTCGTTCTGCTGTGCGACGTGCAGGACGGTGCCCAGGACCGCTTCCTCGCCGCGTACGAGCAGCTCAGGTACCAGGTCTCCGCGGTGCCGGGGCACATCACCGACCAGCTGTGCCAGTCCATCGAGGACCCGGCCCGGTGGCTGATCACCAGCGAGTGGGAGAGCGCCGCGCCGTTCCTCAGCTGGGTGGACAGCCCGGAGCACCGCGAGATGGTCAAGCCGCTGCACGGCTGCGTGCGCGACACCCGTTCGCTGCGCTTCAACGTGATGCGCGAGACCTCCGGCCGGCTCGCCGTGGACAGCGGGCACCGCCCGCTGGCGCCCGGCGAGACGGTCGCCGGGGTGCCGCTGGCGCCCCGTCCCGGCCCGGACGGGGTGATCCGGCACGCGCTGACCTTCACCGTGAAGCCGGGCAGCGAGCAGAAGGTGGCCGGGATCCTGGCGGGGTACCGGTCGCCGAACGCCCAGGTGGACGCCGAGACCCGGCTGATGCGCACCACGCTGTTCATGGACGGCAACCGGGTGGTCCGTTCGGTGGAAGTGGTCGGCGACCTGGTGGCGGCGCTGCGGCACGTGGCGATGCAGCCGGAGGTCCGCGCGGTCGAGGAGGCGATCAACCCCCACCTGGAGGTCGCCCGCGACCTGAACGACCCGCTGGCCGCCCGCGACTTCTTCATGAAGGCCGCGCTGCCCGCCGTCCACCACCACGCCCGGTCGGCCGAACCGACGGGCGCCGTCGCCCGGTTCGCGTTCCACTACCCGGTACGGACCGGCTGCGGCGCCGCCGTCGCCGAGCTGCTCGCCCGGCAGGACGAGCAGGCCGTCGCCGACCCGGCGTCACCGCTGGTACGGGCGACCGTGTTCCAGCGCGAGGACCGGGTGGTCCGCCTGGTCGACCTGACCGGCTCGCCGCAGGACGACCCGCAGACCGCGCTCGGCCTGGCCGGCCCGCGCGCCTCGGCGGTGCTGGCCAAGCTGGTCGACGTCCCCGCCGAGCACCCGCTGCCGAGCGAGGACGGGATGCGCCACCTGCTGGCCGCCTGCGCGATGACGCAGATCACCGACCGGGTCTCGCCCACCGCCTGATCCGTTCCCCCGCTCCGGCCCCGGAGCCCCCACCCCAGCCCGCACCTTCCCGAGAGGACGTTCCATGACCACGGAGATCCCACGCGTCGTCCACGTCGACGACGCACCCCCGAACTGCCGCCGCGGCGGTGACCTGCGGGCCATGCTCACCCCGACGACGGTCGGCGCGACCAGCGGCTTCATGGGGATGGCGCTCGTCGAGCCGGGGGACCGGATCGGTGAGCACTACCACCCGTACTCCGAGGAGTTCGTCTTCGTGGTCGAGGGCGACCTGGAGGTGGACCTGGACGGGAAGACCCAGCGGCTGGGGCCCGACCAGGGGCTGATGATCCCGATCGGGATGCGGCACCGCTTCCGCAACGTCGGCGCTACCCAGGCCCGGCTGGTCTTCCATCTCGGCCCGCTGGCGCCGCGCCCCGAGCTCGGGCACGTGGACACCGAGGAGACCGTGGTGGAGGCCACCCAGGCGGGTCCGCCGGAACCCCTCGGGGCGGTGTCGTGACGCGCCGGGTCGCGGTGACCGGGATCGGCGTGGTTGCTCCCGGCGGTGTCGGCGTCCCCTCGTTCTGGGCGCTGCTCACCGCCGGGCGCACCGCCACCCGGGGGATCACCCTGTTCGACCCGGAGGGCTTCCGCTCCCGGATCGCCGCCGAGTGCGACTTCGACCCGGCGGCGCACGGCCTGGACGCCGAGCAGTGCGCCACCCACGACCGCTACGTGCAGTTCGCGCTGGTGGCCGCCGCCGAGGCGGTCGCCGACAGCGGGATCGACCTGGCGGCCGAGGACCCGTGGCGGATCGGCGTCTCGCTCGGCACCGCCGTCGGCGGCACCACCCGGCTGGAGCACGACTACGTCAAGGTCTCCTCGCACGGGGCGCGTTGGGCGGTCGACCACCGCCCGGCCGGGCCGTACCTGGAGCGGGCGTTCCAGCCCAGCTCGCTGGCGGCGGCGGTGGCCGAGCGGTTCCGCCTCAACGGCCCGGTGCAGACCGTCTCCACCGGGTGCACGTCCGGTCTGGACGCGGTCGGCTACGCGGCGATGGCCGTCGAGGAGGGCCGCGCGGACGTGGTGATCGCCGGCGCCAGCGACTCGCCGATCTCCCCGATCACGGTCGCCTGCTTCGACGCGATCAAGGCCACCTCGGCGCGCAACGACGACCCGGCGCACGCCTCCCGGCCGTTCGACGCCTCCCGGGACGGTTTCGTGCTCGGCGAGGGCGGCGCCGTCCTGGTGCTGGAGGAGCTGGAGCACGCCCGCCGGCGCGGGGCCCGGATCTACGCCGAACTCGGCGGCTTCGCCACCTTCGGCAACGCCTACCACATGACCGGCCTCACCCAGGAGGGCCGGGAGATGTCGCAGGCGATCGACCGGGCCCTGGCCCACGCCCAGGTCAACGGCGAGGACGTGGACTACGTCAACGCCCACGGCTCCGGCACCAAGCAGAACGACCGGCACGAGACCGCCGCGGTCAAGCGCTCGCTCGGCGAGCACGCCCGGCGCACCCCGATGAGCTCGATCAAGTCGATGGTCGGCCACTCGCTGGGCGCCATCGGCGCGATCGAACTGGTCGCCTGCACGCTGGCGCTGCACCACGGCGTCGTCCCGCCGACCGCCAACTACGAGAAGCCCGACCCGGAGTGCGACCTGGACTACGTCCCGCGCACCGCGCGGGAGGTGCCGCTGCGGCACGTGCTCTCGGTCGGCAGCGGCTTCGGCGGCTTCCAGTCCGCCGTGGTGCTCAGCCGGACGGGGGTGGCGGCGTGAACGGACGCAGCGCGGTGCTCACCGGCGTCGGCGTGATCGCCCCGACCGGGATCGGCGCCGACGACTACTGGAAGGCCACCCGGGAGGGCCGCTCGGCCCTCACCCCGATCGACCGGGAGGGCTGCGACCGGCTGCCGCTGCGGGTCGCCGGGCTGGTGCGCGGCTTCGACGCCAGGTCGTTCGTCGAGGAGCGCTACCTGGTGCAGACCGACCGCTTCACCCACTTCGCGATGGCCGCCGCCGCGCTGGCCATCGACGAGGCGGGCCTGGAGGTGGAGGACCCGTTCACCGTCGGCGTGGTCACCGCGGCGGGCTCCGGCGGCGGCGAGTTCGGCCAGCGCGAGCTCCAGCAGCTCTGGGGCAACGGGCCGCACCACGTCGGCCCGTACCAGTCGATCGCCTGGTTCTACGCGGCCTCCACCGGCCAGATCTCCATCCGCGGCGGCTTCAAGGGCCCCTGCGGGGTGGTCGCCGCGGACGAGGCGGGCGGCCTGGACGCGCTGGCGCACGCCGCCCGCGCGATCGGGCGCGGCACCGAGGCGGTGGTGGCCGGCGCCGCGGAGGCGCCGATCGCCCCGTACTCGATGGTGTGCCAGCTCGGCTACCCGGGCCTGTCGTTCGTCGAGGACCCCGAACGGGCCTACCTGCCGTTCGACCGGGCGGCGGCCGGCTTCGTGCCCGCCGAGGGCGGCGCGATGTTCGTGGTCGAGGACGAGCGGCACGCCCGCGACCGCGGCGCCCGGGTGCGGGCCCGGCTGGCCGGGCACGGCGCCACCTTCACCGGCGCGGCGCGCTGGGCGGAGTCCCGGGAGGGGCTGGCCCGGGCGATCCGCGGGGCGCTCGCCGAGGCGCGCTGCGCGCCCGACGAGGTCGACGTGGTCTTCGCCGACGCCCTCGGCGTCCCGGAGGCCGACCGGGCCGAGGCGCTCGCGCTCGTCGACGCGCTCGGCGAGCACGCCGGCCGCGTCCCGGTCACCGCCCCCAAGGCCGGCACCGGCCGCGCGCACTGCGGCTCGCCCGCGCTCGACGTGGCCGCCGCCGTGCTCGCCCTGGAGAACGGCCTGATCCCGCCCACCCCGAACACCACCGCGTGCGAGGCGGAGATCGACCTGGTCACCGGCTACGCCCGCTCCGCCGAGCCGCGCACCGCCCTGGTGCTCAGCCGCGGACTGATGGGTTCGAATGCGGCCCTCGTGCTGCGCCGGGCCTGACACCCCCTCACCCACTGGAGGAATCCGATGAGTTCCGAGATCACCCACGACGACCTCGCCACCCTGATCAAGACCCGGGCCGGCGTCACCGTCACCCCCGAGGAACTGGCCGACCCCGGCTGCATGTTCCTCGACCTCGGCGTCGACTCGCTGGGCGTGCTCGGCGTCCTCGCCGACCTGGAGAACCGCTACGGCGTCTCCATCGACAGCTCCGACCTGCTCGGCCGCCCGGTCGCCGAGTTCCTGCAGACCGTCAACTCCACCGTGAAGGCGAGCGCCTGAGATGCCCGGACACACCGACAACACCATCGTCATCAACGCCCCCGTCGACCTGGTCTGGGACGTCACCAACGACCTGGAGAACTGGCCGCAGCTGTTCAGCGAGTACGCCTCCGTCGAGGTCATCGACCGGCAGGGCCAGCTGGTCCGGTTCCGGCTCACCATGCACCCCGACGAGAACGGCCAGGTGTGGAGCTGGGTCTCCGAGCGGGAGACCGACCGCGACGCGCTCGCCGTGCGGGCCCGCCGGGTCGAGCCCGGCCCGTTCGAGTTCATGGAGATCCGCTGGGAGTACGAGGACGTGCCGCAGGGCACCAGCATGCGCTGGATCCAGGACTTCGCGATGAAGCCCACCGCGCCGATCGACGACGTCGGGATGACCGACCGGATCAACCAGAACTCCAAGGTCCAGATGGAGCTGATCCGCGCCAAGGTCGAACACCGGGCGGGTCTTTCGTGACCGGCCCCCACCGGTCGCTGATCGTCGCCCGGATGAAGCCCGACACCGCCGACCACATCGCGGACGTGTTCGCCGACTCCGACCGCGGCGAGCTGCCGCACCTGATCGGGGTCACCGGCCGCAGCCTGTTCCAGTTCGGCGACGTCTACCTGCACCTGATCGAGTCCGAGCGCCCGGCCGGGCCGGAGGTCGCCCGGTACGCCTCGCACCCCGAGTTCCGCTCGATCAGCGACCGGCTCGCGGTCTACGTCGACGCGTACGACCCGGCCACCTGGCGCTCGCCCAAGGACGCCATGGCCCGGGAGTTCTACCGCTGGGAGCGGACCGGTCACTGACCGGCCCGCGACCCGCCCGAGGAAGGAGACCCGACGTGGACGTGGACCGAGACGAGCAGGAACCCGACTGGGTGCGCTGCGAGGGCTGCGCCGCCCTGGTCTACGGAAAACGATGGGTCAGGAACCTGCGGGTCTGCCCCGACTGCGGCCGGCACGGCCGGCTCACCGCAGCGCAGCGGCTGGCGCAGCTGCTCGACCCCGGCACCGCCGAGCTGCTCGACGGTGCCGCCGCGGTGCACGACCCGCTCGGCTTCGTCGACAGCCGCTCCTACACGGAGCGGCTGGACGAGGCCCGCGCCGACACCGGTCTCACCGAGGCCGTGCTGTGCGCCGCCGGGCTGATCGAGGGCCAGCCCGCGGTGCTCGCCGTGATGGACTTCCGCTTCCTCGGCGGCAGCCTCGGCTGCGCCGTCGGCGCGCTGATCACCCAGGCCGCGCACACCGCGCTCGCCCGGCGCGTCCCGCTGGTCATGGTCACCGCCTCCGGGGGCGCCCGGATGCAGGAGGGCGTGCTCTCCCTGATGCAGATGGCCAAGACCGCCCAGGCGCTCGCCGAACTCGACGAGGCCGGCATCCTGACCGTCTCGGTGATCACCGACCCGACGTACGGCGGGGTGGCCGCCTCCTTCGCCACCCTGGCCGACGTGATCATCGCCGAGCCCGGCGCCCGGATGGGTTTCGCCGGCCCGCGGGTGATCGAACAGACCACGGGGGAGCGGCTGCCGGAGGGCTTCCAGACCGCCGAGTTCCTGCTGGAGCACGGCATGGTCGACGACGTCGTCCCGCGGATCGGGGTCCGCCCGGTGCTCGGCCGCCTGCTGGGGCTGCGCCCGCCGCTCGCCCCGAGCGCGCCGGAGGCCGGATCCACCGAGGCGATCCTGCGTGCCGCCGACGAGCTGACCGACCGGGACGCCTGGGAAGGCGTCCGGCTCGCCCGCCACCCCGAACGCCCCACCACCCTCGACTACGTCCGGCGGCTGGTCGACGACTTCCAGGAACTCCACGGCGACCGGCTCAGCGAGGACTGCCCCGCCATCGTCGCCGGCACCGGACGCGTCGCCGGTACGTCCGTGATGCTGATCGGCCACCACAAGGGCGGCCCCGACCTCGGCGAGCGCCGCCGCCGCAACTTCGGCATGGCCGCGCCCTCCGGCTACCGCAAGGCCGCCCGGCTGATGCGGCTGGCCGCCAAGCTCGGCCTGCCGGTGGTCACCCTGATCGACACCCCCGGCGCCAACCCCGGCCCCGACGCCGAGGAGGGCGGCCAGGCCGCCGCCATCGCCGAGAACCTGCGGCTGATGGCCCGGCTGCCGGTGCCGATCGTCGCCGTGCTGATCGGCGAGGGCGGCAGCGGCGGCGCCCTGGCGCTGGCCGTCGCCGACCTCGTCCTGGTCAGCGCCAACGGCATCTACTCGGTGATCAGCCCCGAGGGCTGCGCCGCGATCCTCTGGAAGGACCCGCAGGCCGCCCCCACCGCCGCCGACGCGCTGCGCCTGCACGCCCGCGACCTGCTCGCCCTCGGCGTGGTCGACGGCGTCGTCCCCGAACCGCCGGAGGGCGCCCACCAGGACCACGCCGCCGCCGCCGGACTGCTGGAGGCCGCGCTGGTCAGCGCCCTGCACGAACTCATCCCCTGGGACCCGCAGCGGCTGCTCGCCGACCGCCGGAACCGCTTCCACGCCTTCGGCGCCGCCGCCGCGGCACCTGCCGAGAGGAGCCAGCCGTGACCACCGAGCTCACCGGCGATCCCGCCGACCTGACCGCCGGGCCGACCGCGGACCTGCCCGCGCTCTGCCACAGCATCGCCGAACTGGCCCGGATCAGGCCCGAGCTGCCCGCCCGGATCCGCCTCGAACACCTCGGCACGGCGGTCGAGATCCAGTGGAAGCCGGTCACCTCCCCGGCCGTGGGCGTCGTGGCGGAGGCCCCCGCGGCGCCCGCCGCCGCCGAGCCGGAGACCGCCAGCCCGCACCAGGTGAAGGCGCCGATGATCGGCACCTTCTACCACGCGCCCGAACCCGGCTCCCCGCCCTACGTCCGGGTCGGCGACACCGTTGCGGCCGGACAGCCGATCGGCCTGCTGGAGGTCATGAAGATGATGACCCCCGTCGAGGCCGACGCGGCCGGCACCGTGGTCGAGATCCTCGCCCCCGACGCCGCGCCGGTGGAGTTCCAGCAGCCGCTGATCGCCGTCCGACTCGCCTGAGGGGCCGACGTGTTCACCACCGTACTGATCGCCAACCGCGGCGAGATAGCCGTGCGGGTCGCCCGGACCTGTCGTGAACTGGGCATCCGCACCGTCGCCGCGTACTCCACCGCCGACCGCGACTCGGCGGTGGTCCGGCTCGCCGACCGGGCCGTCCACCTCGGGCCGCCCGCCGCGAGGTCGAGCTACCTGAACATCCCCGCGCTGATCGAGGCCGCGCTCACCACCGGCGCCGAGGCGATCCACCCCGGGTACGGCTTCCTCTCCGAGGACCCCGACTTCGCCGAGGTCTGCGAGGCCAACGGCCTGACCTTCATCGGCCCGCCCGCGCACGTCATGGAGCGGCTCGGCGACAAGGCGATGGCCCGCCGGCTGATGGCCGAGGCCGGACTGCCCGTCCTGCCCGGCTCCACCGGCGTGGTCACCGGCCCCGCCGAGGCCCGGCAGCTCGCCGACCGGGTCGGCTACCCGGTGATCCTCAAGGCGGTGGCCGGCGGCGGCGGACGCGGCATGGCCGTGGTCCGCGACGGCGACCAGCTCGCCCCCGCCTTCCAGGACACCCGCGCCCACGCCCGGGCCGTCTTCGGCGACGACCGGCTCTACCTGGAGCGGTACGTCGACGGCGCCCGGCACATCGAGGTGCAGGTGCTGTGCGACCGCCACGGCAACGCCGTCCACCTCGGCGAGCGGGACTGCTCGGTGCAGCGCCGGCACCAGAAGCTGATCGAGGAGTCCCCGGCCCCCAACCTGCCCCGCGCGCTGCGCGACCGGATCTGCGCGGCCGCCGTACAGGGCGCCCTCGCCGCCGGCTACGTCGGCGCCGGCACCTTCGAGTTCGTCCTCGCGTCCGACGGCGGCTTCTTCCTGATGGAGGTCAACTGCCGCCTCCAGGTGGAGCACCCGGTCACCGAGATGGTGACCGGCATCGACCTGGTGCGCGAGCAGCTGCGGATCGCGGCCGGCGAGCCGCTCGGCTACGGGCAGCAGGACGTGGTGGTGCGGGGGCACGCCGTGGAGGCCCGGGTGAACGCCGAGGACCCCGAGCGGGACTTCGTGCCCACCCCCGGCCTGCTCAGCGAGTTCACCCCGCCCGGCGGCCCGTTCGTCCGGGTCGACACCCACGCCTACCCCGGCTGGGTGGTCGGCCCCGACTACGACTCGCTGCTCGCCAAGACGATCGCCTGGGCACCCGACCGCGAACAGGCCGTCGCCCGACTCGACCGCGCCCTCGCCGAGTTCCGGATCGACGGCCCGGGCGTGCGCACCACCGCCGGGTACCTGCGCCGCACCCTGGCCGACCCGCGCTACCGGGCCGGGCAGCACACCACCGGGCTGGTCGCCGCCATGGCCGAGGAAGCGACCGTCTGACCCCCTATCGGCAGGGCACGCGCCCGGGTTGACCCCCCGCACCCGAAGGGCCCAGCAGGACGCCCGGGATGCCGCACCCGGCTCGCGGCACCCGGTCGGCGGGCGCAGCGTGGTCCACGGCGCCGCGACACCACGGGCCGGCAACGGGCCGGCCCGCGCGGCCATCGGAAAGGTCCCCACCCTCATGCGTTCTGCACGCACCCTCGTGACCGGCGCGGCCGTTGCCGCCACCCTCCTGCTCGGCGCACCCGCCGCCCTCGCCGACGTCCCGCCCGATGCCGGCAGCCACCAGGGCAGCGGCGGCTGGGAGGGCGGCTCCAAGCCCGCCGCGCCCGCCGCCGCGGACCCGGCCGCCGCTGCGCCGGCTGCCGACCCGGCTGCCGCCGAGCCGGCCGCCGAGGCCGCCACCGGCTCCTCGACGTCCGAGCACGGATGGAAGGGCTCCGACAGCAAGCACGACAAGCCGCACGGCGGCGTGCACACCGGCGGCGGCGGCCTCGCGCTGTCCGGCGGCGGCGCCGCGACCGGCGCGGTCCTGCTGGCCGGCGGGGTCGGCGTCTCGGTGCTGGCGATGCGCCGCCGCCGGACCGCCGCCAAGCCGGGCCTGGCGCTCTGACCCGTCACCACCCCGGGACACCCGGCCGGGGGGGGCGCCCCCCCCCGCCCCCCGCCCCCCCCGGGGGGGCGCCCCCCGCCCGCCCCGGCCCCCCCCGCGCCCCCCCCCCCCCCCCCCCCCCCCGCGC
>NZ_JBICYJ010000038.1:0-88657 GCF_043200835.1 Kitasatospora sp. NPDC048365 | reverse complement strand
CCGACGAGGGAGTCCATGCGGAGCATCGGCGACTGAGGAGAAGCCGTCGAGGTGCGTGCCCCGGCGGCGGCCCGCAGGCGGGGGTTTGAAGACGGACCCTAGCGGAACCTCCGGTCGGTGCGGGCGAGTTGGTGGAGGGCGAGCAGCACGTCGGGGCCGAGGACGGCCTCGGCGAGGACGGGCAGGCCGCGCAGCCGCAGCACGGCGCGCAGGACGTCGGCGTGGTGCAGCAGGCGCAGCGCCTCGGCGTACTCGTCGGCGTCGGCGGGCGCGGCCTCGTGCCAGGTCAGCAGCAGCGCCTTGACCACGGTGAACATCATCCGGCGGCCGCGCACCAGTTCGGCCCGGGCGTTCAGGCCGAACACCTCGATGGTGGCCGCGCCCTTCGGGGTGAGCGGGTCGTAGTCGCCGGAGGCCAGGTAGAGCCGCAGGTGGTCGGCCGGGTCCTCGCGGGACGGGTCGACCAGCAGCTGCTCGCCGGTATCCGGGTCGCGCGGGAAGCGGTCGCGTTTCTGGTTGCTGTTGCAGTGGGCGCAGGCCAGCAGGTGGTTCTGCCAGTCGAAGGTGCGCAGCGGGGCCTGGGCGATCGGCTCGAAGTGGTCGATGTCGGTGCCCAGGTTGTCGCCGCAGTACATGCAGCGTTCCAGCCCGGGCGCCATCTGCCGGAGCATCAGCCGCAGTTGGGCCTTCTGCCGGACGGCCTTGTGCCAGGCGGCGCGTCCGGTCGCGGTGTTGGGGCCGGCGGTGCGGATGGCGGCGGTGTGGCGGGCGAGTTCGGCGGCGAGGTGCGGCTGCAGGCGAGGCCGCTGCAGCGGGATCACGGCTCTCTGCCGAGCAGTCGGGCGGCGACCTCGTCCGCGCGGGCGCCGAGCGAGGAGTTCAGTTTGGCGCCCAGCTCGCGGTACTCGGCGAGTTCGGCGTCCGAGGCCTGCCCGGCGTACAGCTTGCGTTCGAGGCGGACCAGCAGGCGGCGCTCCGCCTCGGCGGCCGGCGAGTAGCTGCTCGGCAGGCCGAAGAGGTCGGAGACGGCGGTGTCGTCGCCGCTGCCGTAGAGGATCCGCTGGTGCAGGTCCTCGTCGAGGCGGTACGGGGCGCGGCCGGAGTCGGCGGGCGGCAGGTGGACCAGCGCGCCGGGGTCGGCCGCCTGGCAGACGTACGGGCTGTGCGCGGCGACGATGAACTGGGCCTGCGGGAAGTGGCCGGTCAGCCAGCCGCCGATGCGCTGCTGCCAGACGGGGTGCAGGTGGGCGTCGACGTCGTCGATCAGGATCGGGGCGTCGACGGGGGCGGCCGCGGCGACCGCGGAGGCGAGCAGGGCGAGGGCGGCGGTGCCGGCGCCGAGGTCGGCGAGCGGCACTTCCAGGCCCTCGCGGACCACGTACCGGCGGACCGGGTCGGAGACCTGCCAGCCGGGCGGCAGGATGCCGTCGGCGAGCAGCGCGGGGACCAGCGGGGCGCCGGACCGCGCGGTGACGTAGTGGGCGCGGCGCAGCCGGGTGGAGGAGGCGGTGGACAGCCGCCAGCGCGGGGCGCCGTCGACCTCGACCACGGCGTCCGGCTGCCCGGGGGCGAGCCAGCGGGCGGCGGCGACCGGCGGATGCGCGCCGAGTGCCAGCGCGAGCGCTTTCAGCAGGGTGGACTTCCCGGCGCCGGTCGGGCCGGCCAGCACCGTCCAGCCCGGTTCGCCGTCCAGCGCGAGATCCACCTCCCGCGGCCCGGCGAAGCACTTGAGCCCGGCAACCCTGACCCGCGACACGTACACGGCCCACCCCCGTCGACTCGATCACGTACCGGAGGTATGCCCCCGTTGGGGGCTGCTCCAATCGGTGATCCGGACCGGAAGCTCGCCGAGTGCCTCGCGCAGTGCGGCGGCGAAGCGGTCGTACTCAGGGGTGCGGGCGGAACCGGGGCGGTGGGCGAGGCCGATCCGCCGGCCGGGGGCGGGGGCGGCGAAGCGGACGGCGGCCAGCCGGTCGGTGCGGCCGGCCTCGACGTCGAGGGCGGTAGCGGGCAGCAGGGTCACCCCGAGCCCGCCGGCGACCAGTTGGACCAGGGTGGAGAGGCCGGCGGCCCGGGTGGTGGAGCCGCCCGCGTCGGCGCCGACCTCGCGGCAGATGTCGAGCGCCTGGTCGCGCAGGCAGTGGCCCTCCTCCAGCAGCAGGACGTCCAGGTCGAGCAGGACGTCCCGGGGGACGTCGACCCGGCCGGCGAGGTCGTGCTCGGGCGGGGTGACCAGGACGAAGTCCTCGTCGAAGAGCGGGATGTCGCGGGTCGGCGAGGCGCCGCCGGCGGGCAGCGCGAGCAGCAGGACGTCGAGCCGTCCGGCGGCCAGGCCGTCCAGCAGCGAGGGGGTGCGCTCCTCGTGGACGTGCAGCTCCAGGTCGGGGTAGCTGTCGCGGACCAGCCGGAGCACGGTGGGCAGCAGGTACGGGGCGACGGTCGGGATCACGCCCAGGTGGAGCGGGCCGGTGAACGGGCGGCGGGCGGCCTCCACCTCCTCGGTGAGCTCGTGCAGCGCGCCGAGCACCCGGCGGGCGTGGGCGGCGACCCGCTCCCCCAGCGGTGTGATGATCACCTTGCGTGTCGTACGCTCCACCAGTTGCGCGCCGAGGACCTCCTCCAGAGCGGCCACCGCACCGGACAGCGCGGGCTGGCTGGTGCCGATCGCGGCGGCGGCGTCGCGGAAGTGCAGGTGCTCGGCGACGGCGGCGAAGGCCCTCAGCTGGGCCACGGTCGGGGTGCGGTGCCTGGGCTGAACAGTACTGATAGCTCTCTCCGATCAGATACATCGAGTGTAGCTATTTCCCCGATCAGTCCACGATGTGGAACTGTGGATCACGTCCGCAATCCGGACGCACCCTCACCTCACGCTCTATCCAGGAGAAGCGAACGTGCTCACGATCGGTGACAAGTTCCCCGAGTTCGAACTCAACGCCTGCGTGGACCTCGACGCGGCGAACGCCTTCGCGCAGATCGACCACAAGACCTACGAGGGCAAGTGGAAGATCGTCTTCTTCTGGCCGATGGACTTCACCTTCGTCTGCCCGACCGAGATCGCCGCGTTCGGCAAGCTGAACGAGGAGTTCGCCGACCGTGACGCCCAGATCCTCGGCGTCTCCGGCGACAGCGAGTTCGTCCACCACGCGTGGCGCAAGGACCACAAGGACCTGCGCGACCTGCCCTTCCCGATGCTGGCCGACATCAAGCACGAGCTGATGCAGGCCTGCGGCGTCGAGGCCGCCGACGGCACCGCCCAGCGCGCCGTGTTCATCGTCGACCCGAACAACGAGATCCAGTTCGTCATGGTGACCGCCGGCTCCGTCGGCCGTAACCCCAAGGAGGTCCTGCGGGTGCTGGACGCCCTGCAGACCGACGAGCTGTGCCCGTGCAACTGGACCAAGGGCGAGGACACCCTCGACGCCCAGGCCCTGCTGGCGGGCTGACCCATGGCCCTGGACGAACTGAAGGCCGCACTCCCCGAGTACGCCAAGGACCTCAAGCTCAACCTGGGCTCGGTCATCGGCAACTCCGACCTGCCCGAGCAGCAGCTCTGGGGCACCGTGCTGGCCTGCGCGATGGCCACCCGCTCGGCGGCCGTGCTGCGCGAGCTGGAGCCCGAGGCCCGCTCGTACCTCAAGCCCGAGGCCTACGAGGCCGCCAAGGGCGCCGCCGCGATCATGGCGATGAACAACGTCTACTACCGGACGCTGCACCTGCTCTCCGACAAGGAGTACGGGACCATGCGGGCCGGCCTGCGGATGAACATCATCGGCAACCCCGGCGTGGACAAGGCCGACTTCGAGCTGTGGTGCTTCGCCGTCTCGGCGATCAACGGCTGCGGCCAGTGCCTCGACTCGCACGAGGGCGTGCTGCGCAAGGCGGGTGTCGACCGCGAGGTGATCCAGGCCTCCATCAAGATCGCCGCCACGGTCCAGGCCGTCGCCGCGGTGCTCGACGCCGAGGCCCAGCTCGTCTGAGCCCGGCCCACCGGACGACGAAGGGGCCCGGAGGACCGACAGGTCCTCCGGGCCCCTTCCGTTGCGCTACTTCGCCCGGGCGGCCTCCAGCGCCTCGAAGACCTCCTGGCCGGCGGCGTTGCGGCGGCGGAGGTGGCCGACCACCGTGTTGGTGACCGCGATCAGCGGGACGGAGACGATCGCGCCGGCGATGCCGCCGACGATCGAACCGGCGGCGACGCCGAGCACCACCCCGAGCGGGTGGACCCGCACCGCCCGGCCCAGGATCAGCGGCTGCAGGATGTGGCCCTCGATCTGCTGGACGGCCACCAGCACCACCAGCGTCATCAGCGCGGTGAACGGCCCGACCGCGACCAGCGCGATCAGCACCGCGATCGTCCCGGTGACCAGGGCGCCGACCAGCGGCACGAACGCCCCCAGGAAGATGATCACCGCCAGCGGCAGGGCCATCGGCACCCCGAGCAGTTCCATGCCGACGCCGATGAACAGGGCGTCGATGAAGGCCACCGCCACCGTCCCGCGCACGTACGCGGTGAGCGTCGCCCACGCCTTGGGGCCGGCCCCGGCCATCGCGTAGCGCGAGTGCAGCGGCAGGCCGCGCAGCACCCACCCCCAGATCCGGGCGCCGTCGTACAGCAGGAAGAAGGTGCTGAACGCGGTGAGCACCACACCGGTCAGCACCTCGACGGCGATGGTCACCCCGGTGAAGCCCGCCGAGGTGATCTGCTCGGAGTTGGTGCCGATCGCCTTGGAGATCTGGTCGGCGAAGTCGTTGATCTGCTGCTGGGTCAGGTGCAGCGGCCCGTCGACCAGCCAGTCGCGGACCGAGGTGACGCCCTCCTGGACCCGGCCGGTGACCTTGTCGAGGTTGGTGGACACCTGCCAGACCACGAACCAGCCGACCAGCCCGATGCCGGCGATGCCGCTGAGGAAGGTGCCCGCCGCCGCGAGCGAGCGCGGGACACCGTGCCGGCGCAGCCAGGAGACGGTCGGCTCCAGCAGCGCGGAGATCAGGATCGCGGCGAGCAGCGCGAAGGCGACCAGCCGCAGGGTGTCGACCACCCGGAAGACGATGTAGAGGGCGACGCCCAGCAGCAGCAGCCGCCAGGCGGACTCGGCGGCGACCCGCAGGCCCCACGGGACGGCCTCGGCGGGGGTGGCGGGCCGGCCGAGCGGATGGGTGCTCGGCGCGGCGAAGCGCACCGGCGTGCGCGGCGCGGGGACGGCCTGCCCGGCCCGGTCGCCGTCCGCCCCGTCCGCGGCATGCCGGTCGGCGGCGGCCGGCTCGGCGGCCACCGCCGCGGGCACCGCGGCGTGCAGGCGCTCGACCCGGGCGGCCAGCAACCGCGCCTCGGCGGCCTCCTGTTCGGCCTGCGCCCGTTCGGCCTCCGCGCGCTCGGCGGCGGCCAGGGCGCGGCGGTGCCGCTCGGCGGCGGCGAGCGCGCCGGCCGCCACCGCCCCGGCCTTGGCCAGCCCGCGCCAGCCCTTCGAGTCCCGCTCCTCTTCCGGCATGACCACCCCCCGTTAGACCGCTCCGCCGTGGATCGCGCCACGGCCGTCCCCACGACGCTACCCGGCCGTCAGGCAAGTGTGGCGACGGCCCCGGAAGCCGACGGAGAACCGCCGGTGACAAATCGGGACGGACCATCCGGTTTCAGACCGTCCCGGGTGGGGAGGAGGCCGATAGAGCCAACTGAACGCGGACCGGCCGGGGCCGGAGGTACCAGGACCCTCTCCGGCTCCCCGCGTCCGCACCACCGGCCGCACCGCCCGTGAGCGCACTGGTCAGCGCCGCCCGGGCGGCGCTGCCGGCGCTCCGCAGGCCGCTGTCTCGCGGCAGCACGAAGGCCCCGCTCCGCAAGCGCGGAGCGGGGCCTTCGGCACGATCGGTACGGCCTAGTACCAGTGGTGCGACTGCCAGAACGACCAGGCGCCACAGGGGCTGCCGTAGCGGCTGTTCATGTAGTTCAGGCCCCACTTGATCTGGGTCGCGGGGTTGGTCCGCCAATCGGCGCCGGCCGAGGCCATCTTGGAGCCGGGCAGCGCCTGGACCAGTCCGTACGCGCCGGACGAGGCGTTGGTGGCGGTGTAGTCCCAGCCGCTCTCGCGCTTGACGATCTGGCTGAAGCACTGGAACTGGTTGGCGTCGCCGACGATCTGCAGCGCCATGTCCTGGACGGACCCGGGGCTGATCGACGCGAGCGCACTGCGGGCGGCCGACCGGTTGGCCTCCTCCTGCTTGCGCTTCTCGTCGGCCGCCTTGGCAGCCTTGTCCGCGTCGGCCTTGGCCTGCGCGTCGGCGGCGGCCTTCTGCCGGGCGGCCTCTTCGGCAGCCTTCTTGGCGGCGGCGTCGGCGGCCACCTGCTGGGCGTTCGCCTGGGCGGCGAAGCCGTCGCTGACGTTCTGCGCCTGCAGGCCGGTGGGCACGTCGGCGAGCAGCGTGGCGCTCGCGACGTCGACCGTCTGGACGGCCTTGCCCTCACTACCCGAGGCGGCACCCACGACGGCACCCACGGCGGTCACCGCGGTGGCGGAGGCGACAGCGACTCCCCGGACCGAGATCCGAGTCACATGGTTTCCTTCCAGCAGCTCCCGTGCGCGACCGTACGGGTGCGATCTGCCCCTTGCACCGGCCTCCGCACTGCTCTGGTCACGGGAGGCGCTGGCCCGGCCGACCGGCCGAGCTGACCTCGGACGGGCGGTTGGATCGAGCGGCGTACGGCCTTTCGGTGTTCAGTTTTCCGCCCGCCGACCGGAGTTGCCGGGCGTAGATCTGCCGTACGCGGGGCCTGACAGAACCCTCACCATGCCGCACCGGGACGTGTCTACGCAATTCCCGGTTGCGTGGCGGATCTCACAGACTTCGCCGAGCTGGGGGTTTGGCGAAAAGTCGGACGAGCGCCAGTCAGATGTGATGACAACAAAGGGAGTCTGCCGCTATGCGGCAGACTCCCTTTGCCCGACTATGTCCTACTTCAGGGCTGGATGTCCTCCAGCATCTCGGTCACCAGCGCGGCGATCGGCGAGCGCTCCGAGCGGGTCAGGGTGATGTGCGCGAAGAGCGGATGGCCCTTCAGCTTCTCCACCACCGCGACCACGCCGTCGTACCGGCCGACCCGCAGGTTGTCCCGCTGGGCGACGTCGTGGGTGAGCACCACCCGCGACCCCTGGCCGATCCGGGACAGCACGGTGAGCAGGACGTTCCGCTCCAGCGACTGGGCCTCGTCCACGATCACGAAGGCGTCGTGCAGCGAGCGCCCGCGGATGTGGGTGAGCGGGAGGACCTCCAGCATCCCGCGGGAGATCACCTCCTCGATCACGTCCGGGGTGGTGACCGCGGAGAGGGTGTCGAACACCGCCTGGGCCCAGGGGCCCATCTTCTCCGCCTCACTGCCCGGCAGGTAGCCCAGCTCCTGGCCGCCGACCGCGTACAGCGGCCGGAAGACCATCACCTTGCGGTGCTGCTGCCGCTCCAGGACCGCCTCCAGGCCGGCGCAGAGCGCCAGCGCGGACTTGCCGGTGCCCGCCCGGCCGCCCATCGAGACGATCCCGACCTCGGGGTCGAGCAGCACGTCCAGCGCGATCCGCTGCTCGGCGCTGCGACCGCGCAGCCCGAACGCCTCGCGGTCCCCGCGCACCAGGCGGACCTGGCCGTCCTGGGTGACCCGGCCGAGCGCCCTGCCCCGCTCCGAGTGCAGCACCAGACCGGTGTGCACCGGCAGTTCGGCGGCGCCCTCGATGTCCACCGGGACGTGCTCCGCGTTGAACAGGGTGTCCACCTGGTCGCCGGAGACGTGCAGCTCCGTCATCCCGGTCCACCCCGAGGTGATCGCCAGCTCGGCCCGGTACTCCTCGGCCAGCAGGCCGACCGAGCTCGCCTTGATCCGCAGCGGCAGGTCCTTGGAGACGACGGTGACGTCGTACCCCTCCGCCTGCAGGTTGCGGGCGACCGCGAGGATCCGGGTGTCCGCCTCGCCGCCCCCGACCCGGTAACCGGCCGGCAGTATCGAGGTGTCCGAGTGGTTCAGCTCGACCCGGATCGTGCCGCCCAGGTCCCCGACCGGGATCGGCTCGTCCAGCCGACCGTGGCGGACCCGGTAGTCGTCCAGCATGCGCAGCGCCTGGCGGGCGAAGTAGCCCAGCTCCGGGTGGTGCCGCTTGGCCTCCAGCTCGGTGACCACCACCACCGGCAGGACGACCTCGTGCTCCTCGAAGCGGGTCATGGCCAACGGGTCGGCCAGGAGCACGCTGGTGTCGAGAACGTACGTGCGCCGGTCTGGTGTCCGGCGGCTCTTGGTACTGACCACTAGGCCTCCAGAGCGGGTGACCCGACGTCACCCGCGGCTCACCGGTCCCCGCGACCCCGGTGGCCGGGGTACCGGTCTGAGTGGTCTATGCCCACCGGAGGCCTACCATGAACCCGCCGGAGCGAACAGTGGGATCACAACCGATGAACGTTTCCCGCCCCCCACCTGCGGGTATGCCAACCTGACCGGCGGTCAGCCGCCACCCGGCCCGCAGCCGGCCCCGGTCACAGGCCCATGCGCCGATTGCGCAGCTGGAAGTCGCGCAGCGCCCGCAGGAAGTCGACCTTGCGGAAGGCCGGCCAGTACGCCTCGCAGAAGTAGAACTCGCTGTGCGCGCTCTGCCAGAGCAGGAAGCCGGACAGCCGCTGCTCGCCCGAGGTGCGGATGACCAGGTCGGGGTCGGGCTGGCCCTTGGTGTAGAGGTGCTCGGCGATGTGCTCGACGTCGAGGATCCCGGCCAGCTCCTCGATCGAGGTGCCGCGGCCGGCGTGCTCCTGGAGCAGCGAGCGGACCGCGTCGGCGATCTCCTGCCGCCCGCCGTACCCGATCGCGACGTTGACCGTGATGCCCTGGATGTGCGCGGTGGTCGCCGCGGCCTCCTTCAGCACCTCGGCGGTCCGGTCGGGCAGCATGTCGAGCGCGCCGACCGGGTTGACCTTCCACCGTCCGGCGGCGACCAGGCCGCGCACCGCGTCCTCGATGATGCCGAGCAGCGGCACCAGCTCCTCGGCGGGCCGGGAGAGGTTGTCGGTGGAGAGCATCCAGAGGGTGACGACCCGGACGTGGGTCTCGTCGCACCAGCCGAGGAACTCGCTGATCTTGTCGGCGCCGCGCTGGTGGCCGTAGGCGGTGGTGCCGCCAGTGGCCTTGGCCCAGCGGCGGTTGCCGTCGAGGATCACGCCGATGTGGCGGGGAGTGTTGTTGAGGTGCACCTCGACCCGGCGGCCGTAGAGCCGGTAGGCGTTGTCCAGCAGGCTTCGAAGCCCTGGCGTGCGCTCGACCACATCGCGCAGACCCATTGTGTACGGCCCCTCCGTGCTGATTGACCCGGGTGCGAACTCCCCCGGCGCAGCCTACTCCGGGTGGGTGGACGGCGGTAAAGCCGCAGGTACCGGAGTTGTCACAGTCCGCGCTCGGATACGGAACGGTCTCCGCTTCCTTAAGCGCCCCCTAAGCCCCGATCCGGGTCCTTGACGCTTGCCATTGGTCTAGTCCAGCGTGTGGGCAGCACCACATCGGCACCACTGCGGACCCTCCCCCACAGCGGAGCCGCCGCGCCCCCCACCGCGGCGGCTCCTTCCCTCCCGCTCCTGTTTCCCAGGAACCACCCCAGGAGACCCCCACATGGCCCGTACGCTGCAGCAGCCGTCCCACCGGCGCCGCAACAAGCTCCCCGCCGTGCTCGCCGCCGGCACCACCGCGGCGGCCCTGGCCGCCACCGGTCTGACCCTGTTCGCCGGCGGCGCCGACGCCGCGGTCGGCAACCTGGTGAACAACGGCGGCTTCGAGGCCGGCAACCTGTCCGGCTGGAGCTGCGCCGGCACCGCCGCCGTCGCCTCCGCCCCGGTCCACACCGGCTCGTACGCGCTCACCGCCACCCCGAGCGCCGCCGCCACCGCCGAGTGCACCCAGACCGTCAGCGTGCTGCCCAACAGCTCGTACACGCTGTCCAGTTGGGTCCAGGGCCCGTACGTCTACCTGGGCGCCCGGGGCACCGGCGGCACCGACCCGTCCACCTGGTCGAGCCAGAGCGCCTGGAACCAGCTGTCCACCACCTTCACCACCGGTGCGAACACCACCAGCGTCACCCTGTACCTGCACGGCTGGTACGGCCAGTCCGCGTACAGCGCCGACGACGTCCAGCTGATCGGCCCGGGCGGCACCGCCTCCCCGTCGCCGTCGCAGACCTCCGCGTCGCCGTCCCCGTCGCCGTCGCAGACCTCGGCCTCGCCGAGCCCGTCGCAGACCTCCGCGTCGCCGTCGCCCTCGCAGACCTCGACCTCGCCGAGCCCGTCCGCGACCGTGACCACCCAGCCGCCGACCGGCAACCTGCCCAAGCACGTGCTGACCGGTTACTGGCAGAACTTCGACAACGGCGCGCCGGTCCAGCGCCTGCGGGACGTCCAGGCGAACTACGACATCATCGCGGTGTCCTTCGCCGACGCGACCACCACCCAGGGCGCGATCAGCTTCACCCTGGACCCGGCGCTCGCCTCCAAGCTCGGCGGCTACACCGACGCCGACTTCAAGGCGGACATCGCGGCCAAGCACGCGGCCGGCAAGCGGGTCGTGCTCTCGGTCGGCGGCCAGAACGGCGCGATCAGCGTCGGCAACGCCACCGCGGCCACCAACTTCGCGAACACCGCGTACGCGCTGATCCAGCAGTACGGCTTCGACGGCATCGACATCGACCTGGAGAACGGCGTCGACGCCACCTACATGTCGCAGTCGCTGCACACCCTGCAGTCCAAGGTCGGTCCGAACTTCATCCTGACCATGGCGCCCGAGACCATCGGCATGTACTCCACCGCCGGTGCGTACTTCCAGCTCGCGCTGAACACCAAGGACATCCTGACCGTCGTCAACACCCAGTTCTACAACTCGGGCGGCATGAACGGCTGCGACGGCAAGGTGTACACCCAGGGCACCATCGACTTCATCACCGCGCAGGTCTGCACCCACATCCAGGGCGGCCTGCGTCCCGACCAGGTCGGCATCGGTGTCCCGGCGTCCTCCCAGGCGGCCGGCGGCGGCTACGTCAACTCCACCGTGGTCAACAACGCGCTGGACTGCCTCGCCACCGGCAACCACTGCGGCAGCTTCGTCCCGCCGGCCAAGTGGCCGACCATCCGCGGCGCGATGACCTGGTCGACCAACTGGGACCAGAAGAACGGCAACGACTTCTCCACCAACGTCGGCAACTTCGCCCACGCCATGCCGTAACTCCTGAACGTGCGGCGCCTC
Source organism: Kitasatospora sp. NPDC048365 (assembly GCF_043200835.1). Classification (NCBI taxonomy): domain Bacteria; kingdom Bacillati; phylum Actinomycetota; class Actinomycetes; order Kitasatosporales; family Streptomycetaceae; genus Kitasatospora; species Kitasatospora sp. NPDC048365. The sequence goes on along the minus strand of NZ_JBICYJ010000038.1, from coordinate 77,409 downwards.
TTGAGGGTGGGGCCACCGCACTTGAATAGGGGCCCGTCGTACCGCTGGGGTACGACGGGCCCCGCCCATTTCCCGGACCCTCAGCGCCGCAGCCGGCGCCCCAGGTACACCCCGCCGCCGATCAGTCCGACGCCTCCGGCCAGCGCCAGCCCGTCCTCGACCACCGGACGCGCACCGGTCTCGGAGCACGCGTCCGCGGCCGTGCACCGGACCGGCACCACGGTGCCCGCGGGCCACGCCTCGTACACGTCCCTGACCACCCGCGGGGCGCCGTCCGCCCGGGCGGCGCAGTCGGTGACCGAGGAGCGGCCCGAGCGATGGCTGTGGCACTCCTCGACCGCCACCGACTCCACGGGGGTGCCGGTGGCGCCGCTGTCGAAGGCGAGATTCCAGCCGCCGAGCAGGACCAGCAGCAGTCCGACCGCCGCCAGCGCCCAGGGGCCGGCCGGGTGGTCGTACCCGCTCCTCGCGCGCCCGCGCGGCGCGGCCTCCCGCCGCCGGCGGCGGGACCGGTTGGCCCTCCGCCGGCTCTGCTCGGTCGCCATGCGGCTCTCCCTCAGTGATTCACCAGGGCGAGCAGTGTGCCAAGAAGCATGGCCGGACCGAAAGCGAGTTCGGTGCCGCGGCCGGCGCGGCGGGTGAGGAGGAGGGCGACGGCCCAGAGGCCGGCCAGCAGGCAGGTGTAGAAGAGGCCGTTGGTGAGGGTCCGCAGGCCGTACAGGCCGAGGACCGCGCCGAGGGCGGGGGCGAGCTTGACGTCGCCGAAGCCGAGCGGCGCGAACAGCGCGAGCAGGCCGAAGAGCAGGCCGAGCGCGGCGGCGGCGAGCAGGCAGCGCAGCAGCACCGCGGGCCGGTGCTCGACCAGCGGGAGCAGGACGGCGGTGCCGGCCAGCAGCGGCAGGGTGAGCGGGTCGGGCAGCCGGTGCACCGCGGCGTCCACGAAGGCGAGCACCACGCCGAACACGGCCGTCCAGGCGAGCAGCAGCACCACCGGCGCGTCGGCGGTGGCGGCGACCGCCCAGCCGACCGCGGCGCAGACCGCCTCGACGCTGCCGGGCGGCGGTCCGGTCCGGCTTCGGCAGCGGGCGCAGCGCCCGGTGGGCAGCACCGGCAGCGGCCGCGGGCAGCAGTCGCGGCGCGGCTCTCCGGACGGCACGGCGAAGCGCACCGCGGTGGCGCGCAGCAGCGGCGCGAGCAGCAGTCCGACCGCGGCCCCGGTCCATGCCCCGTCCACAGGCCCTCCCCCGTCCGGTTGGGGGCGAGACTAGTCGCCCGTCCGTGTCCAGGTGGCGAACACCACGGAGTAATCGCCGTAACACCGCCGTAAAGTGGGTGGGTATGCAGGTCATCCAGTCCAGCAAGCTCGCCAATGTCTGTTACGACATCCGCGGCCCGGTGCTCGACGAGGCGATGCGGCTGGAGGAACAGGGCCACCGCATCCTGAAGTTGAACACCGGCAACCCGGCCGCCTTCGGTTTCGAGGCGCCGCCGGAGATCCTGCAGGACATCCTGCGCAACCTCGCCTCCGCGCACGGCTACGGCGACTCCAAGGGCCTGCTCTCGGCCCGTCGCGCGGTGGTGATGCACTACGAGGAGCGCGGCCTGCACGGCCTGACGGTCGACGACGTCTTCCTCGGCAACGGTGTGTCGGAGCTGATCCAGCTCGCCATGACCGCGCTGCTGGACGACGGCGACGAGGTGCTGGTCCCGGCGCCGGACTACCCGCTGTGGACGGCGTCGGTCTCGCTGGCCGGCGGCACCGCCGTGCACTACCGCTGCGACGAGCAGTCCGAGTGGTACCCGGACCTGGCGGACATCGAGGCCAAGGTCACCGACCGGACCCGGGCCATCGTGGTGATCAACCCGAACAACCCGACCGGCGCGGTCTACCCGCAGGAGGTGCTGGAGGGGATCGTCGAGATCGCCCGGCGGCACAAGCTGGTGGTCTACGCGGACGAGATCTACGACAAGATCCTCTACGACGACGCGGTGCACGTGCCGCTGGCGACGCTGGCGCCGGACCTCTTCTGCGTCACCTTCAACGGCATGTCGAAGTCGTACCGGGTGGCCGGCTTCCGCAGCGGCTGGATGGTGCTCTCCGGCGACCGGCACCGGGCCCGCAGCTACATCGAGGGGCTGAACGTGCTGGCCTCGATGCGGCTGTGCGCCAACATGCCGGCCCAGCACGCGGTGGCCGCGGCGCTCGGCGGCCGGCAGTCGATCAAGGACCTGGTGCTGCCCGGCGGGCGGCTGCTGGCCTCCCGCGACGCGGCGTACGAGCTGCTGAACCAGATCCCCGGCGTCAGCTGTGTGAAGCCCAAGGGCGCGCTGTACGCCTTCCCCCGGCTGGACCCGCAGGTCTACAAGATCAAGGACGACGCGCAGATGGTCCTGGACCTGCTGCGCTCGCAGCGGATCCTGATCGTCCAGGGCACCGGCTTCAACTGGCCCGAGCCCGACCACTTCCGCCTGGTCACCCTGCCGCGCCCGGAGGACATCACGGACGCGGTCACCCGGATCGGCGACTTCCTGGCCGGATACGTCCAGCCGTAGCCGCCCCCGCACGGGAACACGGGAAGGGCCCCGGGGAATTTCTTCCTCGGGGCCCTTCCGTGTGCGGGTCAGCCCAGGCGCTTGACCAGGCTGCGGTACTCGTCCCAGAGCTCGGTCGGGGTGTGCTCGCCGAACATCTCCAGGTGGGCCGGGACCAGCGCGGCCTCCTGGCGCCAGATGTCGGCGTCCACCGAGAACAGCAGCTCCTGGTCGGCGGCGGACAGCTCCAGGCCGTCCAGGTCGAAGCCGTCGACGGTCGGCAGCACGCCGATCGGGGTGTCGACGCCCTCGGCGGTGCCCTCCAGGCGCTCGACGATCCACTTGAGCACGCGGCTGTTCTCGCCGTAGCCCGGCCAGACGAACTGGCCGTCGCTGTTCTTGCGGAACCAGTTGACGTAGTAGATCTTCGGCAGCTTGCCGGCGTCGGCCGAGGCGCCGACCTTCAGCCAGTGCGCGAAGTAGTCGCCCATGTTGTAGCCGCAGAACGGCAGCATGGCGAACGGGTCGCGGCGCAGCTCGCCGACGGTGCCCTCGGCGGCGGCGGTCTTCTCGGAGGCGATGTTGGCGCCCAGGAAGACGCCGTGCTGCCAGTCGAAGGACTCGGTGACCAGCGGGACGGCGGTGGCCCGGCGGCCGCCGAAGAGGATGGCGGAGATCGGGACGCCCGCCTGGTCCTCCCACTCGGGGGCGATGGTCGGGCACTGCGCGGCCGGGACGGCGAAGCGGGCGTTCGGGTGGGCCGCCGGGGCGTCGGACGCCGGGGTCCAGTCGTTGCCGCGCCAGTCGGTCAGGTGCGCGGGGGCCTCCTCGGTCAGGCCCTCCCACCAGACGTCGCCGTCGTCGGTCAGCGCGACGTTGGTGAAGACGGTGTTGCCCCACAGCGTCTTGATCGCGTTGGCGTTGGTGTCCTCGCCGGTGCCGGGGGCGACACCGAAGAAGCCGGCCTCGGGGTTGATGGCGTAGAGCCGGCCGTCGGCGCCGAAGCGCATCCAGGCGATGTCGTCGCCGATCGTCTCGACCTTCCAGCCCGGGATCGTCGGCTGGAGCATCGCCAGGTTGGTCTTGCCGCAGGCGGACGGGAAGGCGGCGGCGACGTACTTGACCTCGCCGGACGGCGGGGTGAGCTTGAGGATCAGCATGTGCTCGGCCAGCCAGCCCTCGTCGCGGGCCATGGTCGAGGCGATCCGCAGCGCGTAGCACTTCTTGCCGAGCAGGGCGTTGCCGCCGTAGCCGGAGCCGAAGGACCAGATCTCGCGGGTCTCCGGGAAGTGCGAGATGTACTTGGTGCTGTTGCAGGGCCACGGCACGTCCTGCTCGCCCTCGGCCAGCGGGGCGCCGACGGTGTGCACGGCCTTGACGAACTCGCCGTCCTCGCCGAGCTGGTCGAGCACGGCCTGGCCCATCCGGGTCATCACGCGCATCGAGACGGCGACGTAGGCGGAGTCGGTGATCTCGACGCCGTACGCGGCCAGCGGGGAGCCGACCGGGCCCATCGAGAACGGCACGACGTACATCGTGCGGCCCTTCATCGAGCCCCGGAAGAGGCCGTTCGCGCCGGCGAAGATCTCCCGCATCTCGGCGGGGGCCTTCCAGTGGTTGGTCGGGCCCGCGTCCTCCTCCTTCTCGGAGCAGATGAAGGTGCGGTCCTCGACGCGCGCGACGTCGGTGGGGTCGGAGGCGGCGTAGTACGAGTTGGGGCGCTTGGTCTCGTCGAGCTTGGTGAAGGTGCCCTGGGCGACCAGGAGGTCCGCGAGGCGCTGGTACTCCTCCTCGGAGCCGTCGCACCACTCCACGCGGTCCGGCTGGGTCAACTCGGCGATCTCGCCGACCCAGTCCACCAGGCGCTGGTGGCGGGTGGGCGCGGACTCGGCGAGCGCAGAGATCTCGAGGGACACGATCGCTCCGTTTCACACCATCTCGGCCAGGAGACGGCATCGCGGTTGGTTGAGGGTGCTTACACCGTAGCCCCGTACACCAGCCCACCCTTCGGCGAAATGGAGCGCCTGACGCAATCTTTACTACGAAATGGCAGAATCGGCGGGCTTGCGGAGGGGTTGATGACACCGCGCGGACCCCCGGGTGACCGCCCCGAACACTCCAGAACGTCTAAAAGTGACGATCGCCACTGACTACGGGCCAGTAACCTACGGTTCCGTAGGATGCTGCCCATGACTGCGGAAGCGACAGCGGACGGGGCTGCGGAAGCCCTTCTGATCAAGCCCAAGTGGCGCGGCTGGCTGCACGCCGGGATGTTCCCGGCCGCCGTCGCGGCGGGCATCGTGCTGATCTGCCTGGCCGGAACGACGGCGGCCACGGTCGCCTGCGTGGTCTACTCGGTCAGCGCCTGGATGCTCTTCGGCGTGAGCGCGGTGTACCACCGCTTCACCTGGGGCCCGCGCGGCGACGCCGTGCTGCGGCGCCTCGACCACGCCAACATCTTCCTGATCATCGCCGGCACCTACACCCCGTTCACCATCCTGCTGCTGGACGGGGCACGGCAGCAGGTCCTGCTCTGGCTGGTGTGGGGCGGCGCGCTCGCCGGCATCGCCTTCCGGGTGTTCTGGGTCGGCGCTCCGCGCTGGCTCTACACGCCCTGCTACGTGGCGCTGGGCTGGGCCGCCGTCTTCTTCCTGCCGGACTTCCTGCACAAGGGCGGCGCCGCCGTACTCACCCTGATCATCGTCGGCGGCGTGCTCTACACCCTCGGCGGCGTGGTCTACGGGCTCAAGCGGCCCGACCCGTCACCGCGCTGGTTCGGCTTCCACGAGGTCTTCCACGCGTTCACCCTGGGCGCGTTCGTCGTCCAGTACGTGGGCATCTCGATCGTCGCCTACACGGCGGCCTGAGGCCCCGCCGCTCAGGCGGCGTCCAGCCGCTCCCGGGCCCGACGGCAGCGCTCGCAGTGCGCCGCGTCGGGCCCGTCGCCCGCCCTGCGCACGTGCGCCTTGGAGCTGAAGCGGCGGCCGACGTACGCCATCACCGCGAGCACCTCCACGGCGGACACCGCCCAGACCACCCGGGGGCCGCCCAGCAGGTAGCCCGCCACCACCGCGAGGGCGGCGGCGACCGCGGCCACGCCGCCCCAGAACTGCTCAGGACCGAACTCCATGCAAAGACCCCCCGTCGTCTGATTGGGCATCAGATACATCCCCACCCAGGGTGACATGTGCAGCACCCGGCGGGGCGAACGGGGGGTCAACGTTGCGGCAACACCAGTGGCGCCGGTGTGAAGGTCAGGTCCGGCGGCGTCGGAGCGCGACGGTCAGCCCGGTGACGGCGGTGACGCCGACCGCCGCGCCGGCCGTGGCCAGCGGCAGGACGCCGCCGCGGTCGGCCGCCGCGTCGTCGTAGCCGCCGCCCTTGCCGGCCCGGTCGTACGCCGAGCCGGGCAGCTTGTCGCCGTACCGCTGGTGCACCAGCTTCTGGTACCCGGCGACGCTCGTCCCGCCCTCGCCGACGGACCGGCGGGCCTCGTCGTCCAGCGGCAGCACCCGGTCGCCGCGCAGCACGTACCAGGCGTTGATCTGCGGCTCCCGGAAGGCGGTGCCACCGGCGGCCGCCGCCTTCGCGGCGTAGCCGGCCTCGTCGCCGCCGGAGGCGATGTTCACCACCTTCCAGGACGCACCCTGCCGGACGGTCCACACCGAGGCCTGCTGCCCGTCGGCGGCCACCGCCGTGGTCGCGGCGAACTCCGCCGTCGCGACCGCCGCGCCCGAGCGCCCGGCGACGAACTCGGCGGAGAGGCTGTAGACCGCCACCGTGTCGCCGGTCAGCCGCGGCGCCGCCTCGCCGGCGGCCCGGGCCTCCTCGGCGGCGCCGATCGCGAGCTGCTGGTTCGGCGGGACGCCCTTGCGGGCGAAGAAGTGCCCCAGCTGGTCCAGGACGGCCGGGGTCTGCGCCGCGCCCCGGGCGGCCGCCAGGTCACCGGCGGCGAGCGGGGCGGGCTGCGCCGGCCCGCCGGCCGCCGAGGCGAGCGGCGCGGCGGCGAGTGCGAGGCCGGCCGCCAGGACTGCGGCGGCGGCGGTGCGGGCGAGGTGCTTGCGGTAATCGGTCATGGCTCGCTCCTCACGCGCCGATCCGGTACAGGGAGTGGGTCCAGGAGAACGAGCTGTTGTTCACGTAGTACCAGTAGTCCGCCCAGTTGTAGCGGTAGTTGGACGGCCACGGGTCGCCCCAGTAGACCCAGTTGTTGGCGGTGTCGTAGCCGTAGACGACGTGCATGTGGCCGCCGCCGGAGCTCCACTGGATGCGGGTCTCGATCGGCCGGTTGGCGTCCACCTCGGCCTGCACGGTGGTGTAGCGCAGGTACCCGGTGACGTACGAACCGGGGTTGATGCCGATCCAGCTGAGACCGTTCTGGACGTCGCCGAGGGTGGCCTGGCTGTTGGGGCAGCTGGAGTTGGTCGAGCGGCCGAAGGCGGCGTTGCAGAACTGGTTCTGGCTGTAGCTGTAGCCGTAGAAGGTGGCGATGGTGTTGCCGCTCGCCGCCCAGCACCAGTTGGTCTGCTGCTGTTGCTGCATGGTGATGTTGAGCCTGCGTGAGGTGCCGGCGAGGGTGGCCGCGGCGGTGGGGGTGCCGGGCGCGGCGGCGGCGGCCGGAACGGCCTGGGCGGCCTGGGCCGGGGCGGTGGTCACCGCCGTCAGGGTGGGGGCGAGGACGCCCAGGGCGAGCGCCGCGACGGCACGGCGCAGCCGGGTCCGAGTGCGTGGCATGGGGGATTTCCTCCTTGCGTTCGCGCAGGAGAGGGATGTGGGGGCAGCGGCGTCCGGACGCGCTGCCGATGAGCATCCGGCGCTGACCGGTGCCGGTCAACGTCCGTTCCCTGCACCGGCGTTCGGATGTGAACGGGTCACGTCCCGGTGTGAACGGCGCAGCTGCGAGCAGCGCGGAAATCGCCGGGACCGGTGACAACGGCGCCCACGGGTGTGAATATTCACGCTCTACTCCCGGAGGTGCCGATGCCGTACGCCGACCGGCCCGACCTGGCGACCGCCCTGCGCACCGGGCCGTTCCACCTCGCCCTGCGCACCGCGATCACCGCCCGCGGGCTCGCGCTGCACCGGGTCCGCGAGCACCTGGCCCAGCGCGGGGTGCGGGTCGGGGTGACCAGCCTGAGCTACTGGCAGCAGGGCCGGCGCCGGCCCGAGCGGCCCGAGTCGCTGCGCGCGGTCCGGGCGCTGGAGGAGGTGCTGGAGCTGCCCGCGCACTCGCTGACCCGGCTGCTGGGCCCCCGGCAGGCCGCGCCCGGCCCGGCCGCCCCGGCGACCCGCCCCTACCGGGACCTGATCGCGCCGGCCGAGGCGGTGGACGGGCTGCTGGCCGTCCTGTCCGGGCCGCCGGGCACCGCGCTGCACACCGTCACCCACCTGGAGCGGATCCGGGTCGGCGCGGACCGGCGGCAGGTCAGCCGCGACTCGCAGCACGTGCTGCGCGCGCACCGCGACGGCATCGACCGCTACCTGGCGATCTACCAGGGCGATCCGGGCTGCGACATCGAACGGGTCACCGTCCGCGCCGAGGAGAACTGCCGGCCCGGCCGGATCCGCCGCGACCGGGCGGCCGAGCTGCTGGTCGCCGAGCTCCTGCTGGACCGCCGGCTGCGCACCGGCGACACCCACCTGCTGTCGTACGGCTTCGACGACGCGCCCGCCGCGGAGGCCAGCCAGGAGTACGTCCGCGGCTTCAACGCGGGCGCCGGGCAGTACGTCCTGCAGGTCAGCTTCCACCCGGACGCGCTGCCGGTCCGCTGCACCCGCTTCGCGACCCGGGAGCCCGGCGAAGCCCCCTACGAGACGGAGGAGTTGACCCTGGACGGGCACCACTGCGTGCACCTGGTGGCGTCCGCGCTGCGGCCCTGCCTGCTCGGCATCGCCTGGGACTGGGAGTAGCTCAGTTCAGATCCAGCACGATGCAGTCCTCGACCGGGCGGTAACCGAGCTTCTGGTAGACGGAGTTGCTGGTCGGGTTGGCGAGGTCGGTGTAGAGCAGCACCTCGCCGGCGCCCTCGGCGACGGCGTGCGCGGAGGCCCCGGCGACCACCGCGCCGGCGTAGCCGTTGCGGCGGTGCTCCGGCGGCGTGTAGACCGGGCCGATCCGGGACATCCCGGCGATCACCGGGCTGGCCCCGGCGAACGAGACCGGCCGGCCGGCCGACTCCCAGATGTGCCAGCTGCGTTCGGCGATCCGCTGGTCGACGATGGCGGCGGCGTCCAGGTCGGGTTCCATCACCTCGGCCTCGGCGACGAAGGCGATCAGCCACTCGATCAGCAACTCCCGGTCGGCACTCCGGGCGAGCCGGAAGCGGCCCTCGGGGGCGGGCGAGGGCGGCGTCAGCCCGTCGAGCCGGTAGAGCCGTTCGTCGGTGCGGACGACCGGCTCGGCGCCGGTCAGCCGCTGCCAGCGCTCGGCGAAGGCCAGCGCCGCGGCCTTGCCCCCGGAGACGGCGGCGAGCGCCTCGCCCCGGGCGTGCAGGGCGTCGGCGAGCGCGGCGCCGGCCCCGACCGGGGTGCGGCCGAGTCTGGGCGGGTACGGCGGGGTCTGCAGGAAGACGCCGTCGACCGGGGCGTCCGGCCGCGGGCGCCACCACCCGAACCGGGGAGGCTGCGCGCCGAAGGCGTTCAGCCCGTTCCGCTCCAGCCGGTCGGCGATGGTCAGCAGCGCGGTGTTCTCGGCCGGGTGCGCGGCCAGGTACTCCCCGGCGGCGGCCCGGAACTCGTCCAGGGATGCGGTGATGGTCCACGTCATGGGTCCATCCCTAACCGATCGGCGCCGCCGCCCACCACCGCTTTCCGGCCGGTGTTGCGCCTACTGCCACCGCCCACGAAGCAACGGCTACCGCTCCGTCCGGCCGAGCCGGGCGGCCAGCTCGCCGGCGTCCGCGGTCGGCGCGTCGCAGGTGAAGTGGCGGCAGACGTACGCGGCGGCGCGGCCGTCCAGCAGCGGGCGGTCGGCGAGCAGCGGGACGTCCTCGCGGCCGGGTTCGCCGACCGCGACGACCGCGCCGGGGGCGGTGGCGGCGAGCGCGGTGCGGTGCAGCAGCGCCCGGTCCGGGTCGTCGGCGGCGCCGACCACGGCGATCTCGCGCGGCCCGTCGAGCAGCGCCTCGGCGACGGCCAGGCCCCAGCCGGTGAACCGGGGGGCCCGGGTGCCGAGCGCGCCGACGATGGCCAGCGCCCGTTCGGCGGCGGTGCGGTGCCGCTCCGAGCCGGTGTACGCGGCGTAGCCCAGCAGGGCGCCGGCGGCGGCGTTCCAGCCGGACGGGGCGGCGTTGTCGGTGGGGTCCTGCGGGCGGCGGATCAGCTGCTCGGCGTCGTCGGCGGTGTCGTACAGCGCGCCGGAGACGGTGTCGGCGAAGTGCAGCAGCACGATGTCGAGGAGCTCCCCGGCGAGGTCCAGCCAGGCCGAGTCGCCGGTGACGGCATACAGCGCGAGGAAGCCCTCGGCGGTGTCCGCGTAGTCCTCCAGCACGCCCGCGTTGGTGCCGGCCCGGCCGTCCCGGGAGGTGCGCAGCAGCCGGCCGTCGGCGGTGAGGTGGACGGTGATCAGCAGGTCGGCGGCGCGCTCGGCGGCGTCGACCAGGTCGGGGCGGTCCAGCAGGGCGCCGGCCTCGGCGAGCGCGGCGATCGCCAGGCCGTTCCAGGCGGCGACCACCTTGTCGTCCCGGGCGGGCGCCGGGCGGGCGGCACGGGCCTCGAACATCGCGGCGCGGATCCGCCGGTACTCGGCCTCGTCCTGCGGGTCGACCGGCAGCTGCAGGGTGGAGGTGCCGTGCTCGAAGGTGCCGGCGGCGGTCACCGTGAACAGCCGGGCCGCGGTCGCGGCGTCGGCCGGGCCGAGCAGGTCGACCAACTGGCCGGGCTCCCACACGTAGTAGGCGCCCTCGGCCTGCTTGCCGGTCTCCTCGTCCAGGCTGTCGGCGTCCAGCGCGGAGGCGAACCCGCCCTCCGGGGTGCGCAGGTCGCGCAGCAGGAAGTCGGCGGTCTCCAGGGCGATCCGGCGGGCCAGGCCGCTACCGGTGGCGCGCCACAGGTGCAGGTAGACCCGCAGCAGCAGGGCGTTGTCGTAGAGCATCTTCTCGAAGTGCGGCACCACCCAGGCACCGTCCACCGCGTAGCGGGCGAAGCCGCCGCCGAGCTGGTCGTACAGGCCGCTGCGAGCCATCGCCTCGCAGGTCTGCTCGGTCATCTGCAGCGCCGCCCCGGAACCGGTCCGGGCGTGGAAGCGCAGCAGGAACTCCAGCACCATCGACGGCGGGAACTTCGGCGCCCCGCCGAAGCCGCCGTGCTTGGCGTCGTAGCTGCGGCCCAGCTCGGTCAGCGCGCCGTGCAGCTCGGCCTCGCCGGGGGCGCTCATCACGCCGCTGCCCACCGCGTACACCGAGGCCCGCTCGGCCAGGTCGGCGCGGATCCGGGCGGCCACCTCGCCGACCTCGTCGCGCCGGTCGCGCCACGCCGCCGCGACGCCCTCCAGCACCTGCCGGAAGCCGGGCATCCCGTGCCGGGGCTGCGGCGGGAAGTACGTCCCGAAGTAGAACGGCTCCTTGCCGGGCGTCAGGAACACCGTCATCGGCCAGCCACCCTGCCCGGTCGCCGCCTGCACCGCCTCCATGTAGACGGCGTCGACGTCCGGCCGCTCCTCGCGGTCCACCTTCACCGCGACGAAGTGCTCGTTCAGGTACTCGGCGACCGCCTTGTCCTCGAAGGACTCGTGCGCCATCACGTGGCACCAGTGGCACGCCGCGTAGCCGACCGACAGCAGCACGGGCACCCCGCGCCGCTCGGCCTCCGCGAAGGCCTCGGGCCCCCAGGGCCACCAGTCCACCGGGTTGTCGGCATGCTGCAGCAGGTACGGCGAGGTCGCATCCGCGAGACGGTTCGGCATGCCCCCATCCTTGCGCATCCCGCGGGCGGAGCGGCTACTCCTTGGGCTGCTCGGGCTCCTCGACGAAGTCGATCTTCTTGAAGCGGGTGTTCATCGACTTCAGCAGGAACCAGGTGGCCACGCCGAGGACGGCGAAGACCACGAAGCCCAGCAGGCCGGGGGTCACCTTGGCCTCGTCGAGGGCGAGGTACGACAGGTTCATGGGGGTGCTCATTCCTCCATGGTGACCCGGCCCCGCGGGGGCCGGGTCACCGGGGTACCGCAGGGGCTACTTGCGCAGGCCCGCGAAGAGGTCGCTCTCCGGCAGGTCGGTGTCGACGTGGGCGCGGACCAGCTCGTAGTCCTCGGTGGGCCACACCTCGCGCTGGACGTCCAGCGGGACGCGGAACCACGGCCCGTCCGGGTCGATCTGGGTGGCGTGGGCGATCAGCGCCTTGTCCCGGATCTCGAAGAAGTCGTCGCACTTCACCCGGGTGGTGATCTCGCGCTCCTTGCGGCCGCTCTTCTCCCAGCCGGCGATCCACTCGCCGTACGGGGACTCGTGGCCGTTGTCGGTGAGGTAGGCGTGCAGGGCGCGCAGCCGCTGCATCGGGAAGCCGTGGTTGTAGTACAGCTTCTGCGGCTGCCAGGGCTCGCCGGCCTCGGGGTACGCCTCGGGGTCGCCGGCCGCGTCGAAGGCGGCCACGGTGATCTTGTGGGTCATGATGTGGTCGGGGTGCGGGTACCCGCCGTTCTCGTCGTACGTGGTGATCACGTGCGGGCGGAACTCGCGGATCAGCTTGACCAGGGCGCCGGCGGCCACCTCCACCTCCTCGAGGGCGAAGCAGCCCTCGGGCAGCGGCGGCAGCGGGTCGCCCTCGGGCAGGCCCGAGTCGACGTAGCCGAGCCACGCCTGCTGGACGCCGAGGATCTCCCGGGCGGCGTCCATCTCCTTGCGGCGGACCTCGTGGATGTTCTCCTCGACCCACTTGTCACCCTGGAGCTTCGGGTTGAGGACCGACCCGCGCTCGCCGCCGGTGCAGGTGGCGACCAGCACCTCCACCCCTTGCGACACGTACATCGCCATGGTGGCGGCGCCCTTGCTGGACTCGTCGTCCGGGTGGGCGTGCACCGCCATCAGTCGCAACTGCTCAGTCAACGCCTGGTTCCTTCCAGGTATGTCCGGTTCGTCGGGCGGCCTCCCCCGCCGCCTCCGGCGCGGACGTGCCCCTCCTATAGTGACGGACTGAAGGGCGCGTCCATTCCCCCGGCAGGCGGACCCGTCCTCGTCGAAAGGACCGAGCCCGCCATGGACCAGAGCACTACGACCCTCCCCGAGGGCCGGTACAGCCGCCGCACCGATCAGGAGGCGGACCGCCGGCTGCGGACGGCCGCGATCGTCTGCGGCGTGCTCTTCCTCGGCCTGGTCGGCTGGCTGGGCACCTCGTACCTGCTGCGGGAGACCGCGATCAACGGCTCGGTGCCGACCTTCCAGGCGGTCTCGGACAGCGAGCTGCAGCTGCAGCTGTCGGTCAGCAAGCGCGAGGGGACGGCCGGGGTGTGCACGGTCCGCTCGCAGGGCGAGGACGGCGGCGTGGTCGGCCAGTACGACTTCCCGGTGCCCGCCGAGGGCGACCGCTACAGCGCCGTGGTGACGCTGCGGACCACCGCCCGCGGCACCACCGCCCAGCTGCTGGGCTGCACGCCGCGCGGCTGACCAGGCCTTTGCGCGTCTCACCCGTTCGGGCGCATATTCGAGGGAGCGGGCGGGAACGGAGACTCCCGTCGGCCCCCGGAAATTGTTAGGCTCGTGGTTTCGCCCCTTCCGAGCCGAGCGGCACGGAAGCGGGCGTTGCTTTGTAATGCCGCCCGACACCGCACTGCTGACGACCAAAACCCCTCAGCACCGCCAGCACCGACGAGGAGCACCTGTGACCCAGACCAGCGATGACGTGACCTGGCTCACTCAGGACCACTACAACAAGCTCAAGGCTGAGCTGGAGCAGCTGAGCGGCCCCTGGCGCATCGAGATCGCCCAGAAGATCGAGGCCGCCCGCGAGGAGGGCGACCTCAAGGAGAACGCCGGCTACCACGCGGCCAAGGACGACCAGGGCAAGGGCGAGGCGCGGATCCGCCAGCTCACCCAGATCCTGGAGCGCGCCAAGGTCGGCGAGGCCCCGGCCGACTCCGGCGTGGTCGCGCCCGGCATGCTGGTCAAGGTCGCCTTCGACGGCGACCTGGACGACACCATGGAGTTCCTGCTCGCCTCCCGCGAGGTGGTCGACGGCGGGCTGGACGTGTACTCCCCGCAGTCGCCGCTGGGCCGCGCCATCACCGGCAAGGCGGTCGGCGAGGACGCCACGTACGAGCTGCCGAACGGCAGGAAGGCGACCGTGAAGATCGTCGACGCCAAGCCGTTCACCGGCTGAGCCCCCCGACACGCCGAAGCGGCCGTCCCCCGTGCGGGGGACGGCCGCTTTCGCTTTTCCCTGCCCGACCGCGGAGCGGCCTGCGCCTGCCCGGCCGCGGAGCGGCCAGCGCCTATCCGACCGCGGAGCGGTACTTGCGCACCGACAGCCACGAGAACACGCCCATGATGACCAGCGACCAGACCACCGACACCAGCACCGCGTGCTGCATCGGCCAGGCGTCGTCGACCGGGCCGACCTGGTTGCCGAAGAGGTCGCGGCAGGCCTGCACGGTGGCGCTGAACGGGTTCCAGTAGGCGATCGGCTGCAGCCAGCCCGGCATCGAGCTGATCGGCACGAACGCGTTGGAGATGAAGGTCAGCGGGAACAGCCAGATCAGACCGGCCGAGGTGGCCGCCTCGGGGCTGCGCACCGAGAGGCCGATCAGCGCGCCGATCCAGGAGAAGGCGTAGCCGAGCAGGAGCAGCAGCGCGAACGCGCCGAGCGCCTTGAGGACGCCCTCGTGGATCCGCCAGCCGACCAGCAGCGCGACCAGGGCCAGCACCAGCAGGGTGAAGGCGGTCTGGACGAGGTCGGCGAAGGTGCGGCCGGTGAGCACCGCGGCGCGGGCCATCGGCAGCGAGCGGAAGCGGTCGACCAGGCCCTTGGTCATGTCCTCCGCGATGCCGGCGGAGGCGCCGGCGACCGCGAAGGTGACGGTCTGGGCGAAGATGCCGGCCATCAGGAACTGGGTGTACGCGTCGGAGCTCGCGGTCGTCCCGGGGATCTGGATCGCGCCGCCCATGACGAACGAGAACAGCAGCACGAACATGACCGGCTGCATGAGGCCGAAGACCACGATCTCGGGGATCCGGGTCATCCGGCGCAGGTTGCGCTTGGCCACCACCCAGGAGTCGTGCAGGGTCGCGGCGACACCGGTGCGGTGCCGGACCTGCGCCTGGCCGATGGCGTGCTCGGTGGAGGTGCTCGCGGTGGTCGTCATCTCAGGCGTCCTTCCCCTTGCCGCGGCGGCCCTTGTGGTCGGCGGCCTGTCCGTCGCCGTCGTCGGTCTCGTCCTCGCCCGCGGTGACGTGGCCGGTGAGCGACAGGAAGACGTCGTCGAGGGTGGGGCGGCGCAGGCCGATGTCGTCGATCTCGATCGAGCGGGCGTCCAGTTCGCGGATCACGTCGGCGAGCACCTTGGCGCCGCCGCTGATCGGCACGGTGATCCGCCGGGTGTTCTTCTCCACCGCCGGGTCGCCCTTGGCGTAGGGGCCGAGCGCGGCGACCGCCTCGGAGACCAGGTCGCGGTCGTGCACCACGACCTCGATCCGCTCGCCGCCGATCTGGGCCTTGAGCTCGTCCGCGGTGCCGCGGGCGATCACCTTGCCGTGGTCGACCACCGCGATGTCGTTGGCGAGGCGGTCGGCCTCCTCCAGGTACTGGGTGGTGAGCAGCAGCGTGGTGCCCTGGGCGACCAGGGTCTCGATCACCTCCCACAGCGCCAGGCGGTTGCGCGGGTCGAGGCCGGTGGTCGGCTCGTCCATGAACATCACCGGCGGCCGGACGACCAGGGCGGCGGCCAGGTCGAGCCGGCGCCGCATGCCGCCGGAGTAAGTCTTCGCGGTGCGGTCCATCGCCTCGGTGAGGTTGAACCACTCCAGCAGCTCCAGCGCGCGGGCCTTCGCGTCGCGGCTGCTCATCTGGTAGAGCTCGCCGACCATCTGGAGGTTCTCCCGGCCGGTCAGGTACTCGTCGACCGCCGCGTACTGGCCGGAGAGGCCGATCAGGCTGCGCACCTTGTTGGGGTGCTTGAGCACGTCGACGCCGGCCACCACGGCCTGCCCGGAGTCCGGGCGGAGCAGGGTGGTGAGGACCCGGACGGTGGTGGTCTTCCCGGCGCCGTTCGGGCCGAGCAGCCCGAGCACGGTGCCCTCGGGGACGTCCAGGCTCACTCCGTCGAGAGCGCGGACGTCGCCGAAGGTCTTCACCAGGTTCTCGGCTTGGATGGCTGGCGCCATGGACCTGCCTCATCTCCTGATTAGGGTGATTTGTCCTGATCTGTGGTACCCGAACCGGCGCATGCCAAAGCTCGCGATACATCGCGAGATGCTGGCAGTACGCGATATATCGCGTCAAGCGATTTCCGGCTGCCGGCCCACCGACTACTGGCCCACCACGTACCCGGCGTCCCGCAGCTCCGAGACCACCGACGCGCAGTGCTCCGGCCCCTTGGTCTCCAGGTGCAGGTCCACCTCCACCTCGGTGAGGCCCAGCCGCGGGTCGATCCGCACGTGCGCCACGTCCAGCACGTTGGCGTCCACCCGGGTGAGCACGCCCAGCAGGTCGGCCAGCGCGCCCGGCTTGTCCGCCAGCCGCACCCGCAGCGACAGGTACCGGCCGGCCGCCGCCAGGCCGTGCCGCAGCACCCGCTGCATCAGCTGCGGGTCGATGTTGCCGCCGGACAGCACCGCAACCACCGGGCCCTCGAACGCCTCAGACTGCTCCAGCAGCGCCGCGATCGGGCTCGCCCCGGCCGGCTCCACCACCAGCTTCAGCCGCTCCAGGCCGACCAGCAGGGCCCGCGACAGCGCGTCCTCGGAGACCGTCCGCACCCCGTCCGCGAGGGTGTTGATCACCTCGAACGGGATGTCGCCCGGACGGCCCACCATGATCCCGTCCGCCATGGTGGAGAACTGCTCCAGCGACACCGGCCGGCCCGCCGCCAGCGAGGGCGGGTACGCCGCGGCGGCGGCCGCCTGCACGCCGACCACCCGGACGTCCGGCCGCAGCGGCTTCACCGCCGCCGCGATCCCCGCCAGCAGCCCGCCGCCGCCCACCCCGACCAGGATCGTGCGCACCTCCGGGCACTGCTCCAGGATCTCCAGGCCCATCGTCGCCTGGCCGGTGATGACGTCCCAGTGGTCGAAGGGGTGGATGAACACCGCGCCGGTGGAGTCCGCGTACCGCTGCGCCGCCTGCAGCGCCTCGTCCACGGTGGAGCCGTGCAGCCGCACCTCGGCGCCGTAGTCCCGGGTCGCCGACACCTTCGGCAGCGGCGCCGCGACCGGCATGAACACCGTCGAGCGCACCCCCAGCAGCGAGGCCGCCAGCGCCACGCCCTGCGCGTGGTTGCCGGCGCTCGCCGCCACCACCCCGCCGGCCCGCTGCACCGGCGACAGCCCGGCGATCCGCACGTACGCGCCGCGCAGCTTGAACGAACCGGTGCGTTGCAGGTTCTCGCACTTGAGGTGCACCGGCGCACCGACCAGCCCGGAGAGGTACCGGCTGCTCTCCATCGGCGTGACCCGGGCGATCCCGGCGAGCATCTTCTGGGCGCCCCGGACGTCGTCCACGGTGATCGGCCAACTCTGCATGCGGCTCAGGCTAGCCGGGTCCGGGCCCCGGGCCCGTGAAGCGCGGGTTGTTCCCGCCGCTGCCCGCCGCGCGTACGCTGCTGGGCACACGCCAGCCGAACCCCGCACTCCGCGCCGCCCGGTCCCGCCGTACGAAGCACCCTCACCGCACCCCCGAACGTGAGCCGCGATGACGACACCCTCGCCCCACGACCCCGGCAGCAACGACCCCCTCCACACCCAACTCCAGTACCAGGTGGCGCTGTTCGCCCGACGGATGGAACAGGCCCGGCACGGCGCGGTGGGCGCCCTGGACCGGGCCGGCTACCTGCTGCTCGACCACCTCGCCCGGCACGGCCCGGCCAACGTCAAGGCCCTGGCCGAGGCGCTCGGCATCGACTCCTCCACGGTCACCCGGCAGGCCGCCCCGCTGGTCCGCGCCGACCTGGTCGGCCGCGTCCCGTACCCGGCCGACCGTCGCACCGTCCGGCTCGCCCTGACCCCGCTCGGCGGCCGCCGGCTCGCCGAAGTCCGGGCCGACCGCGAGGAGTTGATCCGCAGCCTGACCGCCGACTGGCCGTCCGAGGAGCAGCGGGCGTTCTGCCGGCTGCTGGCCCGCTTCAACGACTCCCTCGAGTCGTACTCGACCGACCGAAAGCTGTGATCTGCGCCACACCGGTGACGCAGCGCGAGCGGTGACGATCACTGCGTGAACGGCGCCCGGCGCCCGCCACCACGCACTCTCCCGGCGGGCCCCGGGGCGCCGGTGACGCAGCGTGCCCACGCGCACGAAGGGAACAGAGAAACGACTGGTGGGCATGAGTGCAGGACCGACGATTTCGCTTAGCTGGGACGGAGGAACAACCCGACTCCGGCGCACGGAACCCGCGGAAACCGCGGAACCCGGCGCCGCGCTCGCGAAATGAGTCAGATGGACAGCACCCCTGCGCCCGGTCGGCCGCCGCACCGGCCCGGCGCCGTCCAGGTCACCGAACTCCCGCTGGACTTCGAGGCCTTCTACCTCAGGCACCTGGACGTCTACCTCGAGTACGCACAGCGCCGGATCGGCGACCCGGCGACCGCCGCGGACCTCGTCCACCAGGTCTTCCTCTACCTGCTCAGCACCTGGGACGAGGTCCTCGTCGAGCCCAACCTGTCCGCGCACTGCTGGGACGTGCTGCGCTCCGCCATCGGCTACGAGCTGCGCCGCTCCACCGCCGACCCGACCTTCACCGAGCGGATCACCTTCGCCCGGGCGATGCTGCTCAGCCGCGAGTGGTTCGCCGCCCAGGTCGGCGACCACGACCTCTTCCGCCGCATCGCCGAGCTGCCCCCGCGCCAGTTCGACGTGGTCGTCCTGAAGTACGTCATGGGCCGGCCGGTCACCGAGATCGCCTGGCTGCTCGGCCTCAGCACCCGCACGGTCGACTACCACGCGCGCAAGGCGCGGGAACGGCTCGCCGTCCTGGTGCCCGAGCTGCACCTGTCGGACAACCACTACCCGGGGGACCACGATGAAGACGTACGACGACCGCAGGATCGATGAACTCCTCGTCCGACGCCTGCGGGCCGCCCCGCCCGGCCCGGCCGACGCCCCGGCGGGGCTGCGCCGGCTCGCCGCCGACGCGGGGCGCCGGGCGGAGGGCGGCCAGCGGCCGCCGCACTGGTGGGACAAGCGCGAGCACGTCCGCGACACCCTGGAGAAGGTCTCCCGGCTGGTCATCAACGAACCCATGGCCGCCGGGAACTTCTCCCGGCTGGCCCGGTCCGACGACTCGCCCATCGAGCGCCAGGGCGCCCGGGTGTTCGGCTGCCTGTTCTACCTGACCGGCCACCCGGTCCGGGCCCAGTACTGGTGGCGCTTCGCCGGCGGCGCCGACGACCGGACCGCCGCCTTCTGCCTCTACCTGCACCACCTGTACCGGGGCGAACTGCGCGAGGCCCAGCTCTGGTACGAGCAGGCCTCCCGGATGGAGGCCACCGGCCCGGACGCCGCCAACCTGTTCGCCGCGATGGCGAAGATCGCCCAGAACGCCGCCCCGCCCACCGAACGGCTCGCCCAGGAGGTCGACCTGCTGGTCACCACCTCCACCCACGACCACGGCGAGGCGGGCATCGCGGCCCCACCCACCGAGCGGCTCGCCGAGACGCTCAACCGCTTCGCCGGGCGCAGCTGAACCGCACCCGGCGAACCCGGCGAACCCTCGGCCCGAGAGCCGACCCCCCCGTCAGCCGAGCGCCTGCTGGAGGTCGGCGAGCAGGTCGTCGATCGACTCGATGCCGACCGAGACGCGCACCAGGTCGGCCGGCACCTCCAGCGGGGAGCCGGCCGCCGAGGCGTGGGTCATCCGGCCCGGGTGCTCGATCAGCGACTCCACACCGCCCAGCGACTCGCCCAGGGTGAACAGCTGCGCGCGGTTGCAGACCTCGACCGCCGCCTCCTCGCCGCCCGCGACCCGGAACGACACCATGCCGCCGAACGCCTTCATCTGCTTCGCGGCGACATCGTGCCCCGGGTGCTCGGCCAGGCCCGGGTAGAGCACCTGGCTGACCTTCGGGTGGCGGGTGAGCAGCTCGGCGACCTGCTCGGCGTTGGAGCTGTGCCGGTCCATCCGGACACCCAGCGTCTTGATGCCGCGCAGCACCAGCCACGCGTCGAACGGGCCGGACACCGCGCCCATCGCGTTCTGGTGGTAGGCCACCTCCTCGGCCAGGCCCGCCTCGGCCACCACCAGGGCACCGCCGACCACGTCCGAGTGGCCGCCCATGTACTTGGTGGTGGAGTGCACCACCACGTCCGCGCCGAGCGCGATCGGCTGCTGCAGGTACGGGCTGGCGAAGGTGTTGTCCACCACCAGCAGCGCGCCCGCCGCGTGCGCGATCTCCGCGACCGCGGTCAGGTCGGTGATCCCCAGCAGCGGGTTGGACGGGGTCTCCACCCACACCGCGCGGGTGTTGGGACGGATCGCCTCGCGCACCTTCTCCACGTGGTGGGTGTCGGCGACGGAGAATTCCACACCCCAGCGGGTCAGCACCTTGGCGAACAGCCGGAAGGTGCCGCCGTACGCGTCGTTGGGGATCACGATGTGGTCGCCCGGCTTGAGGATCGTGCGCAGCAGGGTGTCCTCGGCCGCCAGGCCGGACGCGAAGGCGAGGCCCCGGGCGCCGCCCTCCAGCGCCGCCAGGCACTCCTCCAGCGCGGTCCGGGTCGGGTTGGCGCTGCGGCTGTACTCGTAGCCGCCCCGCAGGCCGCCCACCCCGTCCTGCTTGTACGTGGACACCTGGTAGATCGGCGTGACGACGGCCCCGGTCTGGGGGTCCGCTTCCTGACCCGCGTGGATGGCGAGGGTCTCGAAGCCCTGGGAAAGCTGGTGCTCGGTCATACTCCTGAGCCTAGTGGCCCCGAGGCCCCACAGCCCGCTGCACAACCACCGAGCCGTACCCCGGCCGGCGCCGCTGCGACAGCCTCCGCGCGTGATCATGTCCGTACGTCGAACTCTCGTCGTCGGCCCGGGACGAGGCGGCGCGTACGACGTCCTGCAACTCCGCCCGGGGGCAAGGGATTACGGCCCTGCGGGCGGGGTGGCGCCGGTGCTCTCCCGCGGTGGACGATCGCGCGAGGGGGGCGGCTGCAGTCGGCCCGTCGCCTCGCGGGGGCCGGGGGGCGGGCGGAGACTGGAGGGGTCGGCGGGGCGCGTGGATGCCGGCGCGGCCGGTGGCGGCGCCCTTCGTGACAGGGTGAGGAGCGGTCATGGCCGGGCTGGTGCGGATGAGTCTTGACGAGCCGGAGGAGGTCCGCCCGTTCGAGGGCGGGACCGGGCAGCTGGCGCTGGTGAACCTGGAGGGCGGCGCGGTAGGGCGCGCCGTGTTCGAGCCGGGCTGGCAGTGGTCGAAGCACGTGAAGCCGATCGCGAAGACCGAGAGCTGTCAGGCGTCCCACATGGGGTACATGGTGTCGGGCCGGATGAAGGTCGTGATGGACGACGGGCAGAGCGAGGAGTTCGGCCCGGGTGACGTGATGATCTGCGCGCCGGGGCACGACGCCTGGGTGGTCGGCGACGAGGCCTGCGTGGTCATCGACTGGACCGGCTTCGCCGACTACGCGCGGGGCTGATCCGGTGCGGCGCGCCGCACTTCGTGCATGAAGCAGCCGAAGGCGAGGGCCCGGACGTGGACCACGGCGACGTCCGGGTCGGCGAGGAGTTCCGCGGCCAGGGCGGGGAGCTCGTCGGGCTCTCCGGGGACGCCGCGCAGGATCCGGCCGGCCGCGTCGTAGGCGCGGAGCACGCGCGGGCCGCTGTGCATGGCGCCGGGCCAGCCGCCGGCGGGGCCGGGGCAGGGGTCGGCGTGCACGAAGACCGGGCCGAGTTCGTCGTAGGGGCCGGGGTCGGTGCCGGTCTCGGCGGCCCAGCGGCGCAGCGGGGCGTAGCCGAGCAGGGCGATCCGGTCACCGGGGCGGGCGCGGTCGAGGCAGCAGCGCAGCGGGGCGCCGCCGGTGGTGTCGACGGAGTGGACGGGGGGCCGTCCGGCGTCGTCGGCGGTGCGCAGGGCGGTGAGGACGGCGGGGGCGATGGGGCGGACGTCGAGTTCGGTCATGCGGTCCATCGTGGACGGCGCGCGGGCCGCCGTCCGGCGGGAAACGGACGTCGCGTTCCCCGCCGGAGGGCGGCCCGTGGGTGCGGGGTCGGTCAGCTCTTGAGCTGGACGAACTCCTTGAGCTCCTCGAAGGTGAAGCCGGCCTCGTTCATGGCCTTGGCCTGCTCGCGGTTCATACCGAGCTTGGCGAGCTCGGCGAGCTGGGCGTCGGTGAGCGGTGCGGCGTCGCCGGGGGCGGTGGTGGGGCCGCCGTCCTCGAGGTCGCCGCCGGCCATCTCGCCGAAGCCCTTGGTGAGGTCCTCGATGTCCTTCTTGGTGACCTCGGTGGCGCCGCCGGGGGCCTCGATCGCCGGGACGTCGCGGCCGAAGCCGATCCGGATCGGGAAGTGGATCTCCGGGCCGGCCTTGTCGGTGAGCTGGGCGATGTCGAAGGTGGCGTGCGAGAGCGCGCCGTCGCGCAGGTAGACGTCGGCGCCGACCTTGCGGTCGGGGACGGTGGCGGGCGCCGAGTCGGGCAGCGGGGTGTCCGTCGGGAGGTCCTTGACCAGCGGCTTCGCGGCCTTGAGGAAGCCCTCGACGATCGGGCGGGCGTTCGCGGAGACGTGGATCTGCTGCAGGCCGGCGCTGGCGCCGCGGTCCTCCAGGGTGACGTTCTTGGCGAACACGTCCTTGAGCGCCTTGCCGAAGCCCTCGACGGCCTTCGGGTCGAGCGACGGGACCGCGCTGGGCGAGGCGGAGGCCTTGCCGGTCGCGCTCTCGGCCTGCTTGGAGAGCTCCTCCATCAGGGCCGGGTCGAAGGAGATCCACTTGCCGTCGAGCAGGTCCTTGGCGACCTTGAAGGACGGCGGCATCGCGGCGGACATCTCATCGATCCCGGTGGTGGGCTCGCCGGCCAGCTGGGCGACGCCTCGGGCGTCGACCTTGAGGTAGCCCTTGCCGCCGACGATGCGGAAGTCGAGGTAGTTCTTGCCGCTCTTCTTGCCGCCGATCTCGTACGCGAGGTCGACGTCCTTGCTGGTGGCGAGGGCGTTGTAGTCACCGCCGGCCTGGGCCTTCTTGAAGTCCTCGACGTCCTTGAGCGGCTTCTTGGCGCTGACCGAGACGGTGAGGCTGAGGTCGGCGAGGGCCTCGGCGGCGTTCCGCTCGATCGGGTCGTCGACGGCCTTGCCGAAGGCGACCAGCTGGTCGGCGGTGGCGTCGACGGAGAGCTCGGCCTTGAAGGTCTTGCCGTCGCCGAGCTTGTCGAACGCGTCGGCGATCTTCTCGCCGGCGGTGAGCTGCTTGACGGTGCCGCAGGCGGTGAGGCCGGTGGTGAGGGCGAGGGCGCACGCGGTGGCCGCAACGGTCAGGCGGGCGGTGCGGCGTATGGCGGTGTTGATGGCTGGCTCCTGTGGAAAGGCTGGGCGGCGGCGCCAGCCAACCACGGCGGCACCGGTGCCCACACCTGGTTATTCGCCGAGTGTCGCGAACAAACTACCGGGAGCCCCCGACGGCCCCCGGAGCCGGGGCCGTCGCGGGACTTCGCAGGTCGGACCGGTCGCGGCTCAGACCGCGCTGCCGGCCTTCCACTGGGCCCAGGGCATGTTCCAGCCGTTGAGGCCGTTGGCCGGGTCGACCGTCCGGTCGCCGGAGTTCACCACCTCGACCACGTCGCCGATCATCGAGCTCGCGTAGAACTTGGCGGCGTTGGTGGTCGGGTCGTTCGCGCCCTGGACGTCGCGCAGCGCGATGCAGCCGTGGCTGGTGTTGGCGTTGCCGAACTGGGAGGCGGGCGACCAGTAGTTGCCGTGGATGAAGGTGCCCGAGGTGGTGAGCCGCTGGGCGTGCGGGACGTCCGGGATGTCGTACTCGCTGCCGAGGCCCACGGTGGCGGAGTTCATCCGGGTCTCCTTGTACTGCTCGGAGATCACCATCTTGCCGGCCCAGGTCGTGTGGTCGGGCGCGCCGCCGATCACCGGGTAGGTGGCGGTGACCTGCCCGTCGGTGGTGACGGTGAGGGTGTCGGCCTTGAGGTCGGCGACGCTGACCTGGCTGCGGCCGACGGTGAAGGTGACGTCCTTGGACTGGGTGCCGTAGACGCCCTTGGCGCCCTGCACGTCCTTGAGCCGGAGCTTGAGGGTGACCTTGGTGCCCTTGGCCCAGTAGGTCTCGGGGCGGAAGTCGAGGCGGGTGCTGGAGAACCAGTGGCCGACGATCTCGACGCCCGGTTCGGCGACCACGGTGATCGCCGACTGGACGGCCGCGCGGTCGGTGATCGCCTTGTTGAAGTTGATCGACACCGGCATACCGACGCCGACCGTGGTGCCGTCCTCCGGGGTGAAGTACCCGACGAAGGTGTTGGCGGGCGAGGAGGTGCCGAAGACGGTGTTGGCGTCGGCCTCGCGCTGCTTCTTGTCGAGGGCGACGACGGCGACGGTGTACTTGGTGCCGCTGGCGAGCGGGTCGGTGGAGGTCCAGCTGGTGCCGTCGAGGCCCAGCTGGCCGACTATCTTCTTCCCGTTCCCGCCGGTGACCGTGACGGTCTGCAGGATGCCGTCCGCGACCGTGACCTTGACCGGCTGGTTGAACGGGGCGGCGGTGGTGCCGTCGGCCGGGACGACGGTGATCTTGGCGATGGAGAGCTCGGGGCTGGGCGAGGCGTCGGTGGCGCCGGTACCGCCGGCTCCGGCGCCCGTTCCGCCGGACGGGGTGTCCTTGTCACCGCTGCAGGCCGCCACGAACAGGATCGGGGCGCCCAGCAGCCCGCCGATGACGCCGCGCCGGGTCCAGTTGCCGCCGCGCGGCCGGTCCCGCTTCTCCGATGCCGTCACGTCACGCTCCCTGGACTCGTACGAAAGTGTTCAGATCGTACGAGACTACCCATACGGTCGCCATAACGGACAAAAACCCGGTCCGGATGGTTCCGGACCGGGTTCTCGATGTGACGCAGGGCTCACTGCACCTCGTACTCGTCCCAGCTCTCGTCGTCCGGGTCGAAGTCGGTGGTGGCGGACTCCCAGGTGGCCGAGGCCAGCTCGACGCCCGGGACGTCGCCGAGCAGCGCCACCGGGTCGACGAAGTGGGCGAGCGACCCGGACGGGTCGACCTCGATCGCCTCTACGGCCTGGGCGCGCTCCTCGTCGTCCAGGTACTCGTCCTCGGTGACCTGGGACAGGGCGGCGGCCTTGAGCGCCTTCTCGTCCGTGATCTCGGCGATGAGCTCGATGGTGAGGCGTACGAAACGCGGTGCGTCCTGCTCGGGCAGGTCAGTGCTGGTCATGCCAGCGAGCGTAGGGGTTCGGACAGGTATCCGGAAACGTCGGCGCCGGGATACGGCGAGGGCCGGTCCCGGATACCGGGACCGGCCCTGCCGCTCCGTAGCGGCACCCCCACCCGGGAGCCGGTACGGAGCCGCGCCTCACGGCGCGACGGTTGCCGCGGGAGCCGCCGCACCCTGCCGCCGGCAGTGCCGGGCAGGGGCGGGACGACGGCAGCCCCCGCGGGCGGACACGGTGGGCCGGGTCAGGGCCGACCGACGTGTCCGGGACGGCCGCGGTGCCGGGGAGCCGCTCCCGGTCTTCGCTGTCGTCCTGCTCGGCGTTCTCGCCGTCGACCACTACATTGCCGAACGGTTGTTAACCGGGTGATGCGCGGAGGTGACGTCCGCGTACCAACCAGCCGGGGCGGCATCTGTTCACCCGTTCGGCGTACAGCCGGTGACGCTGCCTCAGTGGCCGGCCCGGGCGGTCAGGAAGGCCAGCAGGTCCTGCCGGGTGACGATGCCCTGCGGCTTGCCCTCGACCAGCACCACCACGGCGTCGGAGTTCTCCAGCACGGTCATCAGGTTGGTGACCGACTCGCCGGAGCCGACCACCGGCAGCGGCTTGGACATCACCTTGTCCAGCGCGTCGGTGAGCTGGATGCGCTGCGCGAACAGGCCCTCCAGCAGCTCGCGCTCGACCACCGAGCCGACCACCTCGCCGGCCATGATGTCCGGGTGCCCGGCACCCGGGGAGACCACCGGCATCTGCGAGACACCGAAGTCGCGCAGCACCCGGACCGCCTCGGCGACGGTCTCGCCCGGGTGCATGTGGACGAACTGCGGGATGCCCTCGTGCTCCAGCGCGTCCTTGCGGGCCAGCACCTCGCCGATGTGGGCCTCGTCGGTGGCGGTGGGCAGGAAGCCGTAGTCGGCCATCCAGTCGTCGTTGAAGATCTTCGACAGGTAGCCGCGGCCGCCGTCCGGCAGCAGCACCACGACGACGTCGTCCGGGCCGAGCTCGCGGGCCACCTCCAGCGCGGCGACCACGGCCATGCCGCAGGAGCCGCCGACCAGCAGGCCCTCCTCCTTGGCCAGGCGGCGGGTCATCTGGAAGGAGTCCTTGTCGGACACCGCGACGATCCGGTCGGCCACGTCACGGTCGTAGGCGGTCGGCCAGAAGTCCTCGCCGACGCCCTCGACCAGGTACGGCCGGCCGGTGCCGCCGGAGTAGACCGAGCCCTCCGGGTCGGCGCCGATCACCTGGACCTTGCCGCCGGAGGCCTCCTTCAGGTAGTTGCCGGTGCCGGAGATGGTGCCGCCGGTGCCGACGCCCGCCACGAAGTGGGTGATCCGGCCGTCGGTCTGCTCCCACAGCTCGGGGCCGGTGGAGTGGTAGTGCGAGGCCGGGTTGTCCGGGTTGGAGTACTGGTCCGGCTTCCAGGCGTTCGGGGTCTCCCGGACCAGGCGGTCGGAGACGTTGTAGTAGGAGTCCGGGTGCTCGGGGGCGACCGCGGTCGGGCAGACCACGACCTCGGCGCCGTACGCCCGGAGCGTGTTGATCTTGTCCGTGGAGACCTTGTCCGGGCAGACGAAGATGCACTTGTAGCCCTTCTGCTGGGCCACGATCGCCAGGCCGACGCCGGTGTTGCCCGAGGTCGGCTCGACGATGGTGCCGCCGGGCTTGAGGGCGCCGGACGCCTCGGCGGCCTCGATCATGCGCATCGCGATCCGGTCCTTCACGGACCCGCCGGGGTTGAAGTACTCGACCTTCGCCAACACGGTGGCGCTGATCCCGTCGGTGACCTTGTTGAGCTTCACCAGGGGCGTGTTGCCGACCAGGTCGATGATCGAGTTGTGGTACCTCACGGGGGTCCTCCCGGTGTGTGGCTTCTGTGACTGTGGGTACGGAAAGCCTATGGCCACGGATGGCCGATGCGGGCCGGTAGCGCGCCGCGCGGACGGGTACCAGTGGGGTACGCAAGGTCAGTCGCCTCGAATCCAAGGGGGTGCGGGATGCCAGGGGCACAGGCGTCGAGGGCCCGGGTGGCCCGGAGGATCGCCACCGCCGCCGCGTACGGCGGGGGCGGGCTCGGGCTGCTCGGCGTGGGCCTGGCCGGGGTGCTGCTGACCGAGAGCCGCCTCGCCATCCGGGCGATCGGCATACTCGACGGCGACCCGCCGCGCGCCGACGGCGTGTACGGCGCCGCCTTCGCCGACGCCGACGACACCCGGCCGCCGCTGACCCTGGCCTTCCTCGGCGACTCCACCGCCGCCGGGCTCGGCGTCGCCCGGGCGCAGGAGACCCCCGGCGCGCTGCTCGCCGCCGGGCTCGCCGCGATCGCCGAGCGGCGGGTGCGGCTGGTCAACGTCGCCAAGTCCGGCGCCCGCTCCTGCGACCTCGCCCAGCAGGTCGAGCAGGCCCTGGCCGAGCGGCCCGAACTCGCGGTGATCATGGTCGGCGCCAATGACGTCACCCGGCACAGCCCGGCCGCCGTCTCGGTGCGGGAGCTGGGCGACGCGGTCCGGACGCTGCGCACGGGCGGCTGCGAGGTGGTCGTCGGCACCTGCCCGGACCTCGGCACCATCAAGCCGGTCCGGCCGCCGCTGCGCTGGGTGGCCCGGCGGCTCAGCCGGCAGTTGGCCGCCGCCCAGACCATCGCCGTGGTCGAGGCGGGCGGGCGGACGGTCTCGCTCGGCTCGCTGCTCGGCCCCGAGTTCGCCGCCCGGCCGGAGATGTTCGCGGCCGACCGCTACCACCCGTCCGCCCAGGGGTACGCCACCGCCGCGATGGCCCTGCTGCCCTCGCTCTGCGCGATCCTCGACCTGTGGCCGGAGGAGCCGGCCACCGGGCCGGAGCCGATCGAGCCGCAGGCGGTGCTGCCGGTGGCGATCGCCGCCGCCGCGGCCGCCGGGCGCGCGGGCACCGAGGTGGCCGCCGCCGGACCGGAGGCCGGGGCCTGGCGCTGGGCCCTGCTCAAGCACCGGCTGCGGCTCGGACTTCCGGGCGCGGAGGAGACGCGGAGCGCGTCGCCGAGCTCACACTCCGGGACCGGTGACGTTGGAGCTACCAAGCGGTAACTTGGCGCGCGGGTGCCCGGCCGGGGCCGGGCACCCGACCACCAGGCCGTTCAGCGAGGAGCCCGCCATGCCCGAAGCCGTCATCGTCAGCGCCGCCCGTTCGCCGATCGGCCGCGCGTTCAAGGGCTCGCTCAAGGACGTCCGCCCCGACGACCTGACCGCCCAGATCATCACCGCCGCCCTCGCCAAGATCCCCGAGCTCGACCCGCGGCAGATCGAAGACCTGATGCTCGGCTGCGGCCTGCCCGGCGGCGAGCAGGGCCACAACCTGGCCCGCATCGTCGCGGTCCAGATGGGCATGGACCACCTGCCCGGCGCCACCGTCACCCGCTACTGCTCCTCCTCGCTGCAGACCACCCGGATGGCCCTGCACGCGATCAAGGCCGGCGAGGGCGACGTCTTCATCTCCGCCGGCGTCGAGACCGTCTCCCGCTTCGCCAAGGGCTCCTCCGACGGCATCCCCGGCACCACCAACCCGCTCTTCGACGACGCGATCGCCCGCACCGCCCACCGCGCCGAGCACGGCGGCGGCGAGTGGCACGACCCGCGCGAGGACGGCCTCCTCCCGGACGCCTACATCGCCATGGGCCAGACCGCGGAGAACCTCGCCGCCCTCAAGGGCATCACCCGCGCCGAGCAGGACGAGTTCGGCGTCCGCTCCCAGAACCTCGCCGAGGCCGCGATCAAGTCCGGCTTCTGGGCCCGCGAGATCACCCCGGTCACCACCCCCGACGGCACCGTCGTCAGCACCGACGACGGCCCGCGCGCCGGCGTCACCCTCGACGCCGTCCAGGGCCTCAAGCCGGTGTTCCGCCCCGACGGCACCGTTACCGCGGGTAACTGCTGCCCGCTCAACGACGGCGCCGCCGCCCTGGTCATCATGTCCGACACCAAGGCCCGCGAGCTCGGCCTCACCCCCCTCGCCCGCGTCGTCTCCACCGGCGTCTCCGGCCTCTCCCCCGAGATCATGGGCTACGGCCCCGTCGAGGCCTCCAAGCAGGCCCTCAAGCGCGCCGGCCTGTCGATCTCCGACATCGACCTGGTCGAGATCAACGAGGCCTTCGCCGCCCAGGTCATCCCCTCCTACCGCGACCTCGGCATCGACCTCGACCGCCTGAACGTCAACGGCGGCGCCATCGCCGTCGGCCACCCCTTCGGCATGACCGGCGCCCGCCTCACCACCACCCTGATCAACTCCCTCCAGTGGCACGACAAGCAGTTCGGCCTGGAGACCATGTGCGTCGGCGGCGGCCAGGGCATGGCCATGGTCATCGAGCGCCTGAGCTGATCGACTCACCCATGTGGAGTCACGCTGCGTAATTGAGGGCCGAATCACATCCGCGATGCGATTCGGCCCTCTTCCACACCCCCGAATACCGATTTGTCGACGGTCCGGATTGGATCAACTCCGCAGCGTAGAGGGGCTTTACCTAACAATTTGAGGACAAGGCAGAAAGTCCAGAACAAATCGGACATCAGCCCCTGCAGTTACGGACGCACATACGGCAGTGTGGAGACGTAACCCCGTTCCGCCCCTCGTTGGGAGTACGTTCCGTGAGCGTCGTCTACACCTCCCTGCTGCTGATCCTGATCGCCGTGTCGACCGCCGCCCTGATCCACGTCCGCGCCCTGACGCGCAAGTTGGACGCCGGCCTGGGGGCGGAGCGGACCGACGGCGTCGACGAGGCACTCATACGCCGCGCCGTCACCGAGGCACTCGCCGCCGACCGCGAGCGCGAGATCACCGAGGCCCGCGCGTTCTGGGCCGAGCAGGAGGCCCGCGCCGCGGAGGACGCACCGCTCTTCGACGCCCCGCTCACCACCATCGGCGAGGACTGGCCGCTCTTCTTCCCGCGCCCCACCGGGCCGCAGGACGCCGCCGACAACGCCGGGACGATGGACCCGGAGTTCGGCGAGGCGCTGCGCAGCGCCCTGGAGGACCTGATCAAGGAGGGCAACGGCGGCGCCCCCGCCGCGGGCTCCGACGAGGGCGGCGTCCGGCCGGCGCACCCGTCGCACCCGGCGGCCGGCGGCGGCGCCCCGGTCCCGGTCGACCCGGCCGGGGACGCCCGGGCCCGCCGCGAGGCCGACCTGCTCGCCACCGGCCTGGAGGCCGGGCTGCTCGACGCCGAGACCGAGCCCGCCGCCAAGCCCGACCCGCGCCGGCACCCCTCGCACCCGGACTTCGTGCCGAGCCCGACGCCGTCCCGCGAGTGGACCGACGACCGGCTGGCCGCCCTCGCCGAGGAGTGCGTCGCGCTGATCGACGTCCGTCCCGGCCCGCTGGGCACCCTCGACGTGTACGCCTTCGCCGACGGCACCACCCTGTGCGTGGCCCCCGGCGACCGCGAGGCCGCCTACCGGCTGATCGACGCGGTCCGGGCCGGCGAGGACGTCCGGCTGCTCGGCGGCTCGCGCTTCAGCGGCTCGTACTCGCTGACCTTCTCCACCGACGAGGAAGCCGTCTACGTCCTCGCCGACCGCGTGGTCGCCTCGATCTAGCGGACGGCCCCGGGCGCGGCTAGAGAACGGCCTCGGTCGCCTCGACGTCGGCCAGGGCCGCTGCGAGGGCCTCGGCGTCGGCGACCGCGGCGAGGTCGTGGCCGGTGACGGCCAGCTGGTCGCCGATCGCGAAGGGGCCCACGTCGGGGACGTCCTGCGCGGGGCGGCCCTCCAGGGCGAGGGCCGTGGCGGCGAGCCGGCGGGCGAGGGCCAGGCCGGCGGCGGCGCGCGACGGGTGGCCGGGCACGGCGCCCAGCAGGCGGCTCTGCGGCATCGAGCGGAAACGATCCGCCAGGCGGTCGACGGCGGCCGTGAAGGGCGTCTGATCAGGCATGGGGACGAGCGTAGCCCCCGGGAAGCGGACTTCCCGGGGGCTACGGTCACAGCAGGAGCCTCAGTCGTCGCCGCGCAGGATGGCGATCAGCCGCAGCATCTCCAGGTAGATCCACACCAGCGACAGGGTCAGGCCGAAGGCGGCCCGCCAGGCCTCCTTCTCCGGGGCGCCGCAGCGGATGCCCTCCTCGATCTCGGCGAAGTCCAGGGTGAGGAAGAACGCGCCGAGGGCGATGCCGATCAGGCCGACCACGATGCCGAGCGGGCCGGAGCGCAGCCCGAGGTCGGCGCCGAAGGCGTACGCGACCGAGTTGACCAGCATCAGGAGCACGAAGCCGATCGCGATCGAGATGCCGATCTTGGCGTACCGGGAGGTGACCCGGATCCGGCCGCTCTTGTAGGCGATCAGGGTGGCGGCGAAGACCGCGGTGGTGCCGAGCACCGCCTGGATCGCGATGCCGGGCCACAGGGTCTCGAAGACCTTGGAGACCGCGCCGAGGAAGAAGCCCTCCAGGCCCGCGTAGAGCAGGATCAGCGGCGGGCTGACGCTGCGCTTGAAGGTGATGACGAAGCCGACCACCATGGCGATCAGCGCGGCGCCGAAGGCGATGCCGTAGGTCTCGACCGGGACGGTGAACCAGGCGACGGCGCCGGCGGCGACCAGGGTGAGCAGGGTGAGGCCGGTGCGGGCGACCACGTCGTCCATGGTCATCCGGCCGGTCTGCAGCGGGCCGGCGGCCGGCTGCTGGTACATCTCGGCGAGCTGCCCGTCGGTCATCGTCTGCTGCGCGTACGGGTTGTTGCCGTAGGGGTTGGCGCCGTACGGCTGCTGCTGGGTCGTGGTCGACCCGAAGCCGGCGTAGGCGGCGTCGCGGGTGAAGGACCCCTCCCGCGAGAAGACCGGGTTGCTGCTTCTCATCACATTCCCTCCGGGACGGCACGTCGCCGCCCACGGACACCAGGGTAATGGTTTGGCAAAAGGATCCACCTCAACCGCGAGAACGATCTCGCGGGGCCGCGGTGGCGGAGTTGGTGCCCGGAGCCGGACTCGAACCGGCACGGCCTCGCGGCCAAGCAGTTTTAAGCTGCCCGTGTCTGCGTTCCACCACCCGGGCGAACCACTCTCCGCCCCTGTACGGGCTACCCCTGAGCCTAGTCGCCTTCCTGCCCGTTTCGCATATTTCCGGCTGCGGAAGTTGTCATGCTTCCTTGCCTTCTGACGAACCGTCTGTGATTCGGCCAGCGGTGAACCGGAATCGGCCAGGGCCGGCCGGGTCGGGGGCGGTGTCATACCGCAGGAGGAGACCGGCGCGTCGGAGTACGCCTGGCGGGGTGGGTCCAACCGTCCGCCGGAGCGACGGAAAACCATGATCGCGCGACAGAGGATGGAACAGCGGTCGGAGCCCCGGGCCCGACCGCCCAGACGTTCCGACGCCCCCTCCCGACAGGAGTGCCCTCGATGACCACGACGACCGCACGGCCCGCCGCCACCGGCCTCGCGGCTGCCCGCGCCACCGGCCTGAACAAGGTCTACGGCGACGGCGAGACCCGCGTCGTGGCGCTGGACGACGTCAGCGTGGTGTTCCCGCGCGGCGAGTTCACCGCGATCATGGGCCCCTCGGGCTCGGGCAAGTCCACCCTGATGCACTGCATGGCGGGGCTGGACACGGTCTCCTCCGGCTCGGCGATGATCGGCGACACCGAGCTGGTCGGGCTGAAGGACCGCCAGCTGACCCAGCTGCGCCGCGACAAGATCGGCTTCGTCTTCCAGGCGTTCAACCTGCTGCCGACGCTGACCGCGCTGGAGAACATCACGCTGCCGATGGACATCGCCGGCCGCAAGGTCGACCAGCCGTGGCTGGACCGGGTGGTCGAGACGGTCGGCCTGTCCGGCCGGCTGAGCCACCGCCCGTCGCAGCTCTCCGGCGGCCAGCAGCAGCGCGTGGCGTGCGCCCGGGCGCTGGCCTCCAAGCCCGAGATCATCTTCGCCGACGAGCCCACCGGCAACCTGGACTCGCGCTCCGGCGCCGAGATCCTCTCCTTCCTGCGCAACTCGGTCCGCGAGCTCGGCCAGACCGTGGTGATGGTCACCCACGACCCGGTCGCCGCCTCGTACGCGGACCGGGTGGTCTTCCTCGCCGACGGCCGGATCGTCGACGAGCTGGCCGCCCCCACCGCCGACGCGGTGCTCGACCGGATGCGCCGCTTCGACGCCAAGGGCCGGACGAGCTGACGCCCTGACAGCACAGGCCGCCGCCCCGACCACCCAGGACTGACCCCATGTATCGCACCGCACTGCGCAATGTGCTGGCCCACAAGGGCCGACTGCTGATGACGGCACTGGCCGTCATGCTCGGCACGGCGTTCGTCGCCGGCACGATGGTGTTCTCCGACACCGCCGGCCAGGCCATGAAGAACAGCTTCTCCAAGAGCTACTCCGACGTCTCGGTGATGGTCACCGACAACGCCGCCGGCGGCCACGCCTCCGCCCGGGAGAAGAGCGAGGGCGCGGCCGGCAGGCTGACCGACGCCACCGTCGCCCAGCTCGCCGCCCTGCCCGGCGCCCAGTCGGTGCGCCCGGTGGTCTCCGGCTTCACCGGGGTCGCCGACAAGAAGGGCAACCTGATCGGCCAGGCGTGGAGCGCCCGCGGCACCAACTTCGCCCCGGACGCGGCCGGCAAGGACCCGCGCTACCCGATGGCCGAGGGTCGCGGCCCGAAGGCGGCCGGCGAGATCGCGCTCGACCAGGAGACCGCGAAGGCCGGCGGGTACAAGGTCGGCGACACCGTCCGGATCGCCGGCAACGCCGCCGCCCAGGACGCCAAGCTGACCGGTGTCTTCACCACCGACGACCCGGAGGTCAGCTCCGGCGGCACGCTCACCCTGATGGACACCGCCAGCGCCCAGAAGGCGCTGCTCACCCCCGGCCAGTACAGCTCGATCGTGCTCGCCGCCAAGCCCGGCGTCACCCAGGAGGCGCTGCAGACCCAGGCGCTGGCCAAGGTGCCCGGCGAGACCCAGTTCGTGGTGCAGACCGGCAAGCAGCTCGACGACCGGCAGCAGGAGATGGTGGCCAGCTCCACCACGGTGCTCAAGACCGTCCTGCTGGTCTTCGCCGGGATCTCGCTCTTCGTCGGCATCTTCATCATCGCCAACACCTTCACCATGCTGATCGCCCAGCGCACCCGTGAGCTGGCCCTGCTGCGCGCGGTCGGCGCGGGCCGCGGCCAGGTCACCCTCTCGGTGCTGGCCGAGGCGCTGGTCATCGGTGTCTCCGCCTCGGTGGCCGGCCTGCTCGCCGGTGTCGGGATCGGTGCCGGCCTGCAGGGCGGCATGACCCTGCTCAACCCGAACTTCCCGACCGGTTCGCTGGTGGTCGCCCCGGCCACCGTCGTCACCGGCCTGGTGGTGGGTGTCCTGGTCACCGTGCTCTCCGCGGTGCTGCCCGCCGTCCGCGCCGCCCGGATCCCCCCGGGCGCGGCGATGGCCAGCAGCGAGCAGCCGGCCACCCAGAAGGGCCTGATCATCCGCAACACGATCGGCTCGCTGATCGCGGCCGGCGGTATCGCGCTGATCCTGGCCGGCGCCTCGGCCGGCAAGGACGGCCGCACCCTGCTGGAGGCCGGCACCCCGATCACCCTGATCGGCATCTTCATCCTGCTGCCGCTGCTCTCCCGCCCGGTGATCTCCGTGGTCGGCCCGGTGCTCGGCAGGCTGTACGGGACGGCGGGTCGGCTGGCCCGGCTGAACGCGGTGCGCAACCCGCGCCGCACCGCCGCCACCGCGGCGGCGCTCACCATCGGTCTGACCCTGGTCAGCGCGCTGACCGTGCTGGGCACCTCGGTCAACGACGCGGTCGCCCGCTCGGTGACCGGCTCGATGAAGGCCGACTACGACGTCGCCATGGCCGGCGGCGCGGGCCAGCTCTCGCCGGAGGTCGGCAAGCTGGTCGCCAAGGCCCCCGGGGTCGCCGCGTCCAGCCCGGTCGCCAACGTGTACTGGGACTTCGACGGCAAGACCCGCGCGGTGCAGGGCTTCGACGCGGCCGCCCTCGACCAGCTGATGAAGGTCACCATGGACTCCGGGTCCACCGGGGCCCTCGCGCAGGGCCAGATCCTGGTCAACGACGAGGTGGCGAAGAGCGCGAACCTCAAGGTCGGTTCGACCCTGAAGGTGGCGTACCCGGACGAGACCACCGGCACCGTGACGGTCGGCGGCGTGTTCCAGCGCGCCGAGACCCTCTCCCCCGTGCTGATGGCCAACGCCGAGGTCCTCAAGCACGAGCCCGAGGCCTACATCAGCGACATCCTGGTCAAGGGCACCGACGGCGCGACCGGCGCGCTCAAGCAGTCGATCAAGGACGCCACCGGCAACAACCCGGTGATCGAGGTCAAGACCAAGCAGGACATGCAGGACGAGTTCAGTCGGCAGATCTCCTTCGTCCTGAACCTCATGTACGGCCTGCTCGCGATGTCCGTCCTGGTCGCCGTGCTCGGCGTGATCAACACGCTGGCGATGTCGGTGTTCGAGCGCAAGCGCGAGATCGGCATGCTGCGCGCGATCGGCCTGGACCGGCGCGGCATCAAGCGGATGGTGCGGCTGGAGTCGGTGGTGATCTCCGTCTTCGGCGCCCTGATCGGCGTGGGCCTCGGCTGCTTCGTGGCCTGGGCCGCCAACCAGACCATCGCCCCGGATCTAAAGGGACTGACCACCGTGATCCCCTACGGCCAGATGATGATCTTCCTGGCGCTCGCCGCGCTGGTCGGCATGATCGCCGCCCTGTGGCCCGCCCGCCGGGCGTCCCGGCTGGACATCCTGACCTCCATCAAGACGGACTGACGCCCCGTCGACCGGCCCCGGCCGGTCACCCGTCACCACCGCAGAGCTGGGCGCGGAGGGTCTCGAAGACCCACCGCTCCCAGCTCTTCGGCGTCCAGCCCCGGTCGCGGACCAGCACCAGGTAGAGCTCGGTGGAGAGCAGCCCGTAGAGCAGGTCGCCGGCCCGGGCGGCGGTGACGCCCGGTCGGATGCCGGGCTTGCCGACCAGCACCTCGGCGGCGGCCTGCTGCACGGCCAGCCGCGGGTCCGGGTCGGTCGGCCAGAGCGCGGCCACCTCGGGGTCGGTGGCGCAGGCCACCCGGACCTGCTCGTCGATCTCCGCCATCCGGCCGAGGACGGCCGTGGCGCCCGCCACGTGCGCCCGCAGGTGGCCCTCGGCGGTGGGTTCGGCCAGGGCGTCCAGGAACCAGGGGCGCTCCATGGTCGGCACCGGCTCGTCGTCCCCGGCGACGACCACGTCGACCACTTCCTTGAGCAGGGTGCGCTTGTTGCCGAAGGTGAAGTAGATCGTCTGCACCGCCACCCCGGCCCGCCCGGCCACGTCCTGCAGGGTGGTCGCCCCGTACCCCTGCTCGGTGAACAGCTCCCGGGCGGCCTCCAGCATCCGTCGCCTGGTCTCCCGGGCCTTCTCGGCACGCCGGTTCCCGCTCTTGACCTCCGCCATGACGGGAGCTTAACTCGACCATGTTCACTAGAGTACGACTCTAGAGATGGACTCCAGCGAAGTCGGAGGGGTGCGGGAGATGAGGTTCCTGGTACTGGGCGGCTACGGCGCGGTGGGCGCCCGGATCGCCGAACTGCTGCGGGCCGGCGGCCACGTCGCCCTGGCCGCCGGCCGCGACCCGGCCCGGGCCGACCGGGTGCTCGACCTGCGGCAGGTACGGCCCGGCGGGGACGACGCCTACCGGGAGGCGGCCGCGGCGGCGGACGTGGTGGTCAACGCCTCCGGCGCCGAGGACCCGCACCTCGCGCTGGCCGCGACCGCGGTCGGCACCGCGTACGTGGACATCACCGCCGACACCCGGTACGTGGCCGCCGTCGAGGCGCTGCGGCCCGCCGCGCCGGTCCTGCTCAGCGTGGGCCTGGCCCCGGGGCTGAGCGGGATCCTGGCCACCGAGGCCGCGGCCGCCGCCCCCGGCCCGGTCGACCTGGCGGTGGTGCTCGGCGCCGGGGAGCGGCACGGCGCGGCCGCCACCGACTGGAGCTACCGGCTGCTCGGGCAGCGGTTCGCGGACACCGGCGGCGGCCGGCCGGTGCTCAACTACTCGGCGCCGCAGCGGTTCGAGGTGCCGCTGCTCGGCCAGCGGCGGCTCTACCGGACGGACTTCGCCGACCAGCACACCCTCACCCGGCGGCTCGGCGTGCCGGTGCGGACCTTCTTCGGCCTGGACTCGCGGACCGCCACCGGCGCGCTCGCGGTGCTGACCCGGGTGCCCGGGTCCGACCGGCTGCCGCGCGGCGGCCACCTGCCCGGCACCGACCGCTGGTGGGTGCTGGCCCGGGCCGCCGACGGCGCCGTCCGCTGGGCGCACGGGCGGACCCAGTCGCACGCCACCGCCCTGGTCGCGGCCCGCGCCGCGACCGCCGCGGCCGGCCTGCCGCCCGGGGTGCACCACCTGCCGGACGTGCTGACCGCCGCCGACCTGCCCGCCGAGCTGGCGGTCCGCGGCCGGTGACGCACGAAGGCCCCCCACCCTCGCGGGGTGGGGGGCCTTCGGCACTTCTGCTCCGCCCGGTTCGCACAACCGGCTGAGCACCACGGAGGTCGTGGTCCGGCAGCGCTGCCGGGCGGAGGGCCTCCGACTCGTACCCGAATCTGTCGGGTCTGGTCGCTTACTTGCTGGTCGCGAGCTCCTTGGCGGGCTCGGCCGGGGCGACGACGGCGGGCTTCGGCGCGGGGCCGGCCGCCTCCTGGAACGCCGCGAACGGCTTCTCCATCTCGCCGAGGCCGACGGTCTCGCGCTTGAGGAACACCGCCAGGGTCCAGTCGGTGAAGACGCGGACCTTGCGGTTCATGGTGGGCACCATCGCGCCGTGGTAACCGCGGTGGAACCACCAGGCCAGACGGCCCTTCAGCTTGATCTTGCCGAAGAGGATCGCCACGCCCTTGTGCAGGCCGAGGCCGGCCACCGCACCGAGGTTCTTGTGCTTGTACTCGGACTGCGGGAAGCCGCGCATGCCGGCCACCACGTTGTCGCCGAGGACGGCGGCCTGACGGACCGCGTGCTGGGCGTTCGGCGCGCACCAGGCGCCCTCGCCGGCGGCGAGGTCCGGCACCTGGGCGTTGTCGCCCGCGGCCCAGACGTAGTCGAAGCCCTGGACCTGGAGGGTCGCGGCGGTGTCGACGTGGCCGCGCGGGCCGAGCGGGAGGCCGAAGTTGTTCAGCACCGGGTTCGGCTTCACACCGGCGGTCCACACGATGGTGGAGGCGTCCATCTCCAGGCCGTTCTTCAGCACCACGTGCTGGTCGACGCAGGAGTCCATCGAGGTCTCGATGTAGATCTCGATGTTCCGCTCCTCGAGCTTCTCCTTGGTCCACAGACCGAGGTCCGGGCCCATCTCGGGGAGGATGCGGTTGGCCGCCTCGACCACGACGAAGCGCATGTCGTCGCGGGAGACCGTCTTGTAGAGCTTGGCCGCGTCGCGGGCCATGTCCTCGATCTCGGCGATGGTCTCGATGCCGGCGAAGCCGCCACCGATGACCACGAAGGTCAGCGCCTTGCGGCGGACCCCCTCGTCCGTGGTGGACTCGGCCTTGTCGAGCTGCGACATGACGTGGTTGCGGAGGGTGATCGCCTCCTCGACCGTCTTCATGCCGATGCCGTGCTCGGCCAGACCCGGGATCGGGAAGGTGCGGGAGACCGAGCCGGCCGCGACGACCAGGTAGTCGAAGGGCAGCTCGTAGGAGTCGCCGGCTGCGGGCTGGATGGTGGCGACCTTGCGGGCGTGGTCCACACCGGTGACAGCACCGGTGAGCACCTCCGCCTTCTTGAGGGCGCTGCGCAGCGGCGCGACGAGGTTGCGAGGCGCGACGTTGCCGCCGGCCGCCTCGGGAAGGAAGGGCAGGTACGTCATGTACGACCGCGGGTCGACGACCGTGACGGTCGCTTCGCCGTAGCGCATCTTCTTGAGGATGCGCATCGCGGCATACAGGCCGACGTAACCACCGCCGACAATGAGGATGCGAGGACGCTCCGTGGTGCTCATATCCGAAAGTATCCACCCCCTCCCGACCGGCACTTCGTGAGGGGAGTCACAAGGTGCTGGACAGCGGGTGCTACACTACGCGCCCACACAAGCCGGTCGGGGCCTTCGGCTCACCGCCGCCGGGCGCCCGCGGTGAGCGGTCGGACACACGGAGCCCCGCTGAGCAGCAACGATCCTGGTGGGGCGCGGGTTCCCGGTCGCTTTTTCGATTTACCCGGCCGTCGGCGGGCCTGGCCTGCGATCCGCTGGCAGACCCGCCGACAGAGCCTTCGGTCCCACATATCGGACGGACCGGACACCTGGGTGCGACGAAAGCATGGTTCGCCATGTGAAGAAATTCACGAACCTTTTCCGCCGACACGCGTCAGGCGATGCTCCAGGCGATCCCGTCCAGGATGTCGTGCTCGCTGACCAGAAGCTCCAAGGCCCCGGTCCGCTCCATGATCTCCAGCAGCACCAGCGCCCCGGCGGCGATCACGTCCACCCGGCCCGGGTGCATCACCGGGATCGCGGCCCGCTCGTCGTGGGTCGAGGAGAGCAGCCGGGCGGTGGTCTCCCGGACCTGCTCGACGGTCAGCCGCGCGTGGTGGATCCGCTCGGAGCGGTACTCCGGCAGGTCGAGCACGATGCCGGCCACCGTGGTGACCGTGCCGGCCAGGCCCACCAGGGTGGCCTCGGCGTCCAGCGGCACCGTCTTCGCGGCCTCGTCCAGGGCGGCCAGCACGTCCGCCTGCGCGGCGGCGATCTGCGCCTGGGTCGGCAGCCCGGCACCGGCGAAGTGCCGCTCCGTCAGCCGCACGCACCCGATGTCCACCGACCGGGCCGCCTGCACGTCCTCGGCGCCCAGCACGAACTCGGTGGAGCCGCCGCCCAGGTCGAAGACCAGGTACGGGGGCTTGTGCGGGCCGGCGGTCAGCTCCTTGGTGGCGCCGGTGAAGGACAGCCGGGCCTCCTCGTCACCGCTCACCACACTCGGCGTGACGCCCAGGATCTCCCGGACGCCGTCGGTGAACTCGGCGGCGTTCTCGGCGTCCCGGGACGCGGAGGTGGCGACCATCCGGATCCGGTCCGGACCGACCCCGTGCTCGGCGATCAGCGCCGCGTACTCGCGGCAGGCGGCGAACGTCCGCTCCAGCGCCTCCGGGTGGAGCCGGCCGGTGCTGTCCACGCCCTGGCCCAGCCGGTTGATGATCATCCGGCGGTCCAGGTCGGTGATCGAACCGGTCTCCGGGTCCAGGTCCGCGATCAGCAGCCTGATCGAGTTGGTGCCGCAGTCGATCGCGGCCACACGCGTCATGGTCAACTCTGCTCCTCCTCCGCCTGGCGCTTCTTCTCGGCGCGCTCGGCCGTCTTCTGCTGCTTGGCGGCGATCACGGCCGCGTGGTCCTCGTCCTTGGCGCGGTTCTTCAGGACCCGCGCGCCCGCCGCCTCGACCTCGGCCGGGGAGACGCACGGGCCCTTGGCCCACCAGTCCTCCAGCATGCCGAGCGCCTCGTCGCCGAGCGGGTTCACGCCCTCGCCGGCGGCCAGCGAGTGACCGACCAGCACGTGCAGGCACTTCACCCGGTCCGGCATGCCGCCGGCGCTCGGGAAGCCCTCCAGCACCTCGATCGCGTCCCGGCGGGCGATGTAGTCCTCGTGGGCCTTCTGGTAGGCGGCGGCCAGCTCCGGGTCCTCGGCGAGGCGGGCGGTCTGATCCTTCATCACGCCCTCGGCCTCCAGGGTGCCGATCAGCGAGGCCGCCTTGGGGCAGGTCAGGTAGTACAGCGTGGGGAACGGCGTGCCGTCCGGCAGCCGGGGCGCGGTCTCCACCACGTCCGGGTTGCCGCACGGGCAGCGGTGCGCCACCGCGCGCAGGCCGCGCGGGACGCGGCCCAGCTGGGCCGCGATGGCGGCGATGTCGGAGTCGGGAACGGCAGCGGGTTCGTTGGTCATCAGCGGTCTGTCTGTCAGTGGGATGCGGGGGGTTCGGTACCCGGCTGGGCGGTGTCGGCCAGATCGACCGAATCCCAGAGCTCGGCGTACCAGGGCTTGGCGGCCTTCGGCCGGACACCGGCCAAGGCACCGGCGGCCGGCGGCCGGCCGTCCGAGGAGGGCTTGGGGTCCACCGAGACGAACGGCGTCTCGCCCGGAAGCGCGTAGTGCAGCCGCTCGCGGGCCTGCGCCTTCACGTACTCCGGGTCCTGCCAGCGGGCCCGCTCGCGGCGCAGCTCCTCGACCTGCTGCCGGGCCTGCTCGGCCTTGGCGCGCTGCGCGGCGATCTCCGAGCGCTGGGCGATGAACTGCCGGGTGGGATACGCGAGTATCGCGATCAGCGAGCACAGGACGAGCACCAGCACGGTGGCGCGGCTGGTGAAGCGCGGCCGCGCCGCCAGCCCCGGGATCCTCCACTTGGCCATCTCGTACCCCTCCTGCACATGCCGGTGCCCCGGCCCCACCCTACGCGGTGGGAGCCGGGGCACCGGTCAGGCTGGCTCAGCCCTCGTGGACTCAGCCCTCGTACTTGAACCGCGGGAAGGCGCCGCGGCCGGCGTACTCGGCGGCGTCGTCGAGGATCTCCTCGATGCGCAGCAGCTGGTTGTACTTGGCGACGCGCTCGGAGCGGGCCGGGGCGCCGGTCTTGATCTGGCCGCAGTTGGTGGCGACGGCGAGGTCGGCGATGGTGACGTCCTCGGTCTCGCCGGAGCGGTGCGACATCATGCAGCGGTAGCCGTTGCGCTGGGCCAGCTCGACGGCGTCCAGGGTCTCGGTCAGCGAACCGATCTGGTTGACCTTCACCAGCAGCGCGTTGGCGGTGCCGGTCTCGATGCCCTGGGCCAGGCGGGCCGGGTTGGTGACGAACAGGTCGTCACCGACCAGCTGGACCTTGTCGCCCAGCTTGACGGTCATGGCCTTCCAGCCGTCCCAGTCCGACTCGTCCAGCGGGTCCTCGATGGAGACCAGCGGGTACGCGGCGACCAGCTCGGCGTAGTACTCGATCAGCTCGGCGGCGGAGAGCGCCTTGCCCTCGAACTGGTAGGCGCCGTCCTTGTAGAACTCGGAGGCGGCGACGTCCAGCGCGAGCGCGACATCCTTGCCCGGCACGTAGCCGGCCTTCTTGATGGCCTCGGTGATGAGGTCCAGGGCCTCGCGGTTGGAGTCCAGGTTCGGCGCGAAGCCGCCCTCGTCGCCGAGGCCGGTGGACAGGCCGCGCTCCTTCAGGACGCCCTTGAGGGTGTGGTAGACCTCGACGCCCCAGCGGACGGCCTCGGAGAAGGACTCCGCACCGATCGGGGCGATCATGAACTCCTGGATGTCCACGTTGGAGTCCGCGTGCGAACCGCCGTTGAGGATGTTCATCATCGGGACCGGCAGGACGTGCGCGTTCGGGCCGCCCAGGTAGCGGAACAGCGGCAGGTCGCTGGCCTCGGAGGCGGCGTGCGCCACGGCGAGCGAGACGCCGAGGATGGCGTTGGCGCCGAGCGAGGACTTGTCCGGGGTGGCGTCCAGGTCCAGCATGGCCTGGTCGATCAGGCGCTGCTCGGTCGCGTCGTAGCCGACCAGCTCCGGGCCGATCTGCTCGATCACGGCGAGGACGGCCTTCTCGACGCCCTTGCCGAAGTAGCGGTTCTTGTCGCCGTCGCGGAGCTCCAGCGCCTCGAAGGCGCCGGTGGACGCACCCGACGGGACAGCGGCACGGCCGGTGCTGCCGTCGTCGAGGCCGACCTCGACCTCGACCGTGGGGTTGCCGCGGGAATCGAGGATCTCGCGGGCTACGACGACATCAATGGACGGCACGAGGCATCTCCTAGCGGAAGCGGATGTGTAGTCGTTACGACCAGAGCCTAACCGCCCCGGGCTTCCGGTCCACGTTGACCTTCGTCCCGTCTCACCGTGTGGCGCGCTACTCGCTGGTAGTTCATCTGAATGTCCCGCAAAAGCGGGCACCCCGGACGGTCCGGAGTGCCCGCTCCCGCAGCCGTCAGAACGACAGCACCTGACCCGGCATGATCAGGTCCGGGTTGCCGCCGATCACCGGACGGTTGGACTCGTACAGCTTCTGCCAGCCGCCGGACACGTGCTGGGCGGCGGCGATGCCGGACAGCGTGTCACCGGGGCGCACGGTGTAGCCGCCGCCGGCGACCGGCGGCGCGGCCGGGGCCTGGGCGCCCTGCGGCACAACCCGGGGCGCACTCT
The DNA here is from genome assembly GCF_043200835.1 of Kitasatospora sp. NPDC048365. Lineage (NCBI taxonomy): Bacteria > Bacillati > Actinomycetota > Actinomycetes > Kitasatosporales > Streptomycetaceae > Kitasatospora > Kitasatospora sp. NPDC048365. The sequence continues at coordinate 34,260 of NZ_JBICYJ010000038.1, read as the reverse complement.
GCGACGTCGCGCCCTGCGGCGCAGCCTTGGGGGTCGCGGTCTTCGGCGTCGCGGTCTTGGGCGTCGCGGCCTTCGGGGCCGCCGCGCGGGTCTCGGAGCGCGAGGCGGTGTCCGTCTGGGCCGACGATCCGCCCCTGGTCAGGCCCGCGCGCTTCGAGCAGACCGGCCACGCGCCGGGGCCCTGCGAGGCGAGCACCTTCTCGGCGACGGCGATCTGCTGCCCCTTGCTGGCCTGGTCGGCGCGCTGCGCGTACTGGCCGCCGCCGAAGGACTTCCAGGTGGAGGAGCTGAACTGCAGCCCGCCGTAGTAGCCGTTGCCGGTGTTGATCGACCAGTTTCCGCCGGACTCGCACTGCGCGACCTTGTCCCAGATGGAGACCGGGGCGGCCTGGGCGCCGGTGGCGGTCAGCAGGGGCAGGGCCAGACCCACGCCCGCGACGCCCGCGGCGGCGATGGCCTTCTCGGCCTTGGTACTGCGACGGTGGCGGCCGGAACCGGTGAACAGCATGACGAATCCTCTCCGCACGCCTGCGAGGTGAGCTGTCGGGTTCGGACCGGGAGGTGGCCCGGCCGCCGGGAAGGCGGCTTCACCCCAAGCCGTGGGGGACGGCGTCAAACCTGGTTCCCCCGCCCCTGTCCGGGTCGTTGTCGGATTCCCTGCAGCGCGGCGGACAGGATTCGGCGTTCCGCACCCGGGGCCCGCGGCTGCGGGCAGAGGGAGAGTAGGCAGATCCGACGATCAATCACAAGCTCATATCACCGGTATCACGCAAGAATTACGACGCGTCACAACTCGGGCACGAACCATGCAGGTATGTCCGGTTTAATCCGCATTCAGATCTCGCGACACGACGCGCCGTCAGGCGTCCACCGGAGTGAAGGAGACCGGCAGTTCGCGCAGGCCACGCATGATCAGGCCGCCGCGCCAGCGCAGTTCGGACGGGTCGGCGGCAAGACGCAGATCGGGCAGCCGGGTCAGCACCGTGGCGAGCGCCCGCTGCCCCTCCAGCCGGGCCAGCGGCGCGCCGATGCAGTAGTGGATGCCGTGCCCGAACCCCAGGTGGGGGTTGTCGGCGCGGGCCAGGTCGAGGGTGTTCTCCTCGGCGAACCGGGCCGGGTCGCGGTCCGCCGCCGCCAGCACCACCAGCACCGGGTCGCCGACCGGAATGTCCACCGCGCCGATGGACAGCGGCTGCGACGCGAACCGCCACGTCGCCAGCTCCACCGGTCCGTCGTAGCGCAGCAGTTCCTCCACCCCGGTCTCCAACAGCCCGCTCTCGCCCCGGGCCAGCGACTCCTGCAGCAGCACGCGCTGCCCCGGGTTGCGCAGCAGCGCGTACAGGCCGTTGCCGATCAGGTTCACGGTGGTCTCGAAACCCGCGAAGAGCAGGATGAACGCCATCGCGGCGGCCTCGTTCTCGGTGAGGTGCTCGCCGTGGTCGCTGGCCCGGATCAGCCCCGAGATCAGGTCGTCCCCGAGGTCCGCCCGCTTGCGGTGGATGAGCTCGGCCAGGTACGTGCGCATCCGCTTCACCGCCCGGCCGACACCCCCGCGCTGCCCCCCGTGGTGTCGGATCATCATCCCGGCCCAGTCCCGGAAGTCGTCCTGGTCCTCGGCCGGGACACCCAGCAGGTCGCAGATCGCGTAGATGGGCAGCGGGAACGCGAACTCGTGGATCAGGTCCGCCGAGCCGCGCTCCGCGAAGGAGTCGATCAACCGGTCGGTGAGCTGCTGCACCCGCGGCTCGAACTCCGCCACCCGGCGCGGCGTGAACGCCTTCGACACCAGCCGCCGCAGCCGGGTGTGGTCCGGCGGGTCGATGTTCAGCAGGTGCGTCATCAGGTTCGCCTGGCGCTCGCCCGGGATGCCGACCCGGCCGCTGCGATGAGCATGCACGTTGTGCTGCGCGGGGTTCTTGGAGAGCCGGCTGTCCGCGAGGGCCTGCCGCGCGTCCGCGTACCGGGTCACCAGCCACGCCTCCACCCCGCTCGGCAGCGTCGTCCGATGCACCGGCGCGTGCTCGCGCAACCACGCGTACGCGGGGTACGGATCGGCGGCGAACTCCCAGGTGAAGAGCTCCGGGCGGGTGGTCTCGGGCGTGTGGGACATGCCTTGACGGTATCCGGTGCCCCGACCTGCGTGAGTCTGGTCACCTGGCGGGTAATCCCTGTTGCGGAGGGTCGTGGCGTGCCTACGATCCTCCGACAACCGTTGGTGGGCGGCGTGCGGACCGGCCACCGGGCGTCTCAAGGAGGAGCAGTCCATGCGGGTAACCGGGGCAGTGGTGGTCATCGCGGTACTCGACGGAGGTTCGGGGGCGGAACTCGCCCGCCGCTTCACCGCCGCCGGCGCCGCCCGCCTCCTCATCGCCGACCTGCGGCCCGGCGTCGCCGAGGACCTCGCCACCGAACTCGACCGGCCCGACTGCCACGTCGTCGGCGTCTCCGGCGACATCCACCGCCCCAGCGACATCGCCGCGCTGGTCTCCACCGCCGTCAAGCACCTCGGCCCGATCGACCTCTTCGCGGTCGCCGGCCCCGACGGCGAGCGGATCGTCCAGCTCGCCGACCTCCCCGACCACCTCGACCCGCTCGCCGACCTCCTCGCCCTGCTCGGCGAGGCGATCGGCGAGGTCGTCCCGCAGCAGCGGCGCAGCAGCCCGGAACCGGCCGCCGCCGCCTAGCACCCGGGGCGTGGGACGCGGGGCTGCGCCGACGACCGCAGCCCGGCGGGTCGCTACGGGTTGAGGCCCTCGGCCTGTCGCACCGCGGCGCGGTAGCGGCGGGCGGCGGCCCGCAGGGCGGCGTCCACGTCCACGTCCGCGTCGTACGCGCGCTGGGCGACCGCGAGCAGCAGGTCGCCCGCCGACCGCTCGGTCAGCTCCGCCGGCAGCTCGTACGCGCCGTCCGGCACGCCGGCGAAATTCGCCCGCCGCACCCGGGAGACCAGCTTCGCCGCGTACGCGAGCGCCGGCAGCCCCGCCGGCACCCCGTCGAGCACCGACTCCCGCTGCTTCTCGGCCGCCTTCAGCTGCTCCCAGTTCGCCTCGACCTGCGCCGCACCCGACGCCTCCACGTCACCGAAGACATGCGGGTGCCGGTACATCAGCTTCTCCACGATGTCGCCGGCCACGTCGTCGATCGAGAACGGGTCGTCCGGGTGCTCCTCGGCGATCCGCGAATGGAAGAACACCTGGAGCAGCACGTCGCCGAGCTCCTCCCGCAAGGTCTCCCGATCACCCTCCTCGATCGCCTCGACCAGCTCGAACGCCTCCTCCACCAGGTACTTCACCAGGCTCGCGTGCGTCTGCTCGGCGTCCCACGGGCAGCCGCCCGGCGAGCGCAGCCGGTCCATCACCGACGCCAGGTCGAGCAGCCGCGCACCCGGCAGGTCGTACGAGCCCGGCAGCACCTCGATCTCCGGCACCCGGCCCGCCTCCTCCACCGAGATCCGCGCCAGCGCGTCCGTCAGCCCCGGGTCACCGTCCGCACCACCCAGCCACAGCACCGGCGCCGCCTCCACCAGCATCCGCGCCAGCGCCGGAGCGGAACCCCGCTCCACCACCTCCACCACGACGCCCGCCTGGCGGACGGCGGGCAGCTGCGGATGCGAGGCGTCGCCCGCGAGCACCCGCGGCGCGGACCGCAGCGCCTCCCACGCGGGCCAGGAGAGCAGCCCGGGGGCCACGCGGTGAGTAGTGGTGAGCAGCGTCAGCTTCGGAGTGTCCACACCCCAGAACCTACCCGCTCCCCCACCCCCCGCCCGGCCCTCCGCACCCCCCGCCCACCGCCCCCGCGGGGGCGCTGCGCGACGGCGGGATACGACGGCGCCTCCGGCGGGGCGCTCCGCGAACCGGCTCCCGCCAGGCGCCTCCGGCGGGGCGCTGCGCGACGGCGGGATACGAGGGACACCCCCGGCGGGACCGCCGTGCGAACGGCACACGCCCGACGACCGCCTCCGGCGGGGCGCTGCGCGACGGCGGGATGCGAGGGACGCCCCCGGCGGGACCGCCGCACGAACGGCAGACACCCGACGACCGCCTCCGGCGGGGCGCTGCGCGTGACCGTGCCCACGAACGCCTCCGGTGGGACGCTTCGCGGGGCGAGGACGGCACCGGCCCGACGGCCGCCTCCGGCGGGGCGGCTCGCGACGGCTGCCGCCAGGCCCCGCGGGGCGCGGACAGCACCGGCCCGGCGGCCGGGGCGGCGTGCGGGTCAGGCGGGGTTGGTGTTCTGGGGGAGCCAGGAGTCGACGGTGTCGGCGAGGCCGATCTGCTGGACGTCCCAGTGGCCGTAGCGGGGGTTGACCTGGATGTCGAGTTCGGTGCCGGCGGCCACCAGGGCCTTGCGGATGGCGGCGTTGCCGGCGTCGGTGCGGGGGTCCTCGCCCTGCGCGGCGGCGAGCTTCTGGATGCCGAGCTGCTGCCGGTAGAACGCGTCGATGCCGCCGCTCGGCACCGCCTGCCGGAGCAGGAGTTCCCGGGCGAGCTGGGTCTCGCCGCCGAGTGCCTTGGCGTCGGCGCTGCGCCCGTCGGCGATCTCCGTGTCGGTGACGCTGAGGCCGTGGTCGGTGAGGGCCTGGGCGATGACCCGGTCCAGGACGAGGTCGGAGACGGTCTTGCGGGCGAGGCCGGCGCGCTCGTTGCGGGCGCCGCCGTTCTGGCCCTGCGCGGCGGCGACGCCGTCCCGGACCTCGGCGACCCGGGCGTCCACCGCGGCGATGCTGATCCGCTGGCCGCCGACGACCGCTGCGGCGCCCTGGTGCGCCGGCTGCGTCCCGCAGGCGGTGAGCGCGGCGGCGGCGAGCGCGAGGCCCGCGGCGCCGACGGCGGTCCGCGTGCGGCGGCGGATGGAGCTGGTGCGGATCACGAGGTGCCTCCCGGGGCTGGGGTGGGGCCGGTGCGTTCCGGTGGTACTCCTGGGGTGGTTCGACGAGCTGGGACGAACAGTAGAGCGCACCGCCCGCCCTTGCCCAGACCGCCGCAGCAACGGGCCGTCGGGGGCTCAGGCCGTGTACGGGTTGCCGCTGGTGGTGCGGGTGGCGCCGAGCTGTTCGAGGTGCCGGCGCAGGCGGCGGACGTCCTCGTGGTGCGGGCCGAGCCGGCGTTCGGTGTCGAGCAGCAGTTCCAGGAGGGCCTGCCAGCCGCCTTCGCGGTCGCCGGCGGCGACCTGGGCGAGTCCGGCGCGCTCGCGCAGGCCGGGGACGGCCGGGGAGTCGGCCGGGTGTGCGGCGAGCAGCGCCCGGTACTCGGCGAGCGCGTCGGCGGGGCGGTCGGCGGCGAGCAGGGTGCGGGCCCGGATGGTGCGGACGGTGAGGACCAGGGGCGCGTCGGGGCCGAGTTCGGCGACCGCGCGGGGCAGCAGGTCGGCGGCGAGGGCCAGGACCTCGCCGTGCCGGCCGGCGGCGACCAGGTCGGAGAGCCGGGCGCAGGCTTCGGCCAGGGCTTCCGCCCCGCCGGCGGGTCCGGCCTCCGGGGCGGGGACCGGGGCGGCGGCCGGGCCGCTGTGGGCGAGGCGGGGGTCGGGCAGTGCGGGCATCACGACGGGGACGGAGGCGGCGGCCCGTGGCGGTGTGCCGGGTCCGGGCCGGTGGTCCGGCCAGGGTGGGCCCGGCCGCGTACCGGACGGCGGCTGCGGGTGGTGCGGGTAGCGGTAGGGGCGGGTCGGGTCCGGGACGGCGCCGTGCGGCGGTTGCGGGGCGACGGTCGGGGCGGGGAGCAGCGGCAGCAGTCGGGCGTGGACCTGCTGGGCGTCGGCGGGCCGGTCGGCGGGCCGTTTGGCGAGCAGGTCGAGGACGAGGGCTTCGACGGCGGCGGGGAGTTCGGGGCGCAGTGCGCGCAGCGGTACCGGCGGGTCGTCGACGTGCCGGCGCAGGACGCCGAGCGCGGTGGGGGCGGGGAACGGTGCCTGGCCGGTCAGCATCTCGTGCAGCATGCAGCCGAGCGCGTACAGGTCGCTGCGCGGGTCGGCGCCGGCGGCGAGGGCCTGTTCGGGGGCCATGTAGGCGGGGCTGCCGATCGGGCTGCCGGTGAGGGTGAGGCGGGTGGCGTCGGGGTCGAGGGCGGTGGCGATGCCGAGGTCGAGCAGGACCACCCGGCCGTCGTCCCGGACCATCACGTTGCTGGGTTTCAGGTCGCGGTGGACCACGGGGACGGCGTGCACGGCGGCGAGCGCGGCGCACACCTGGCCGGCGACGGCGGCGGCCTGCTCGACCGGCAGCGGTCCGTCCTCGGCGATCAGGTCGGCGAGGCTGAGGCCGGGCACCCGCTGCATCACCAGGTACAGCTCGCCGCCGTCCGAGCCGGCGTCGAAGACGGTGACCAGTCCGGGGTGGTCGAGGGCGGCGCTGACCCGGCACTCGCGCAGGAAGCGGCGGCGCAGTTCCTCGCCGCGGCTCGCGGCGGCGTCGGACGGGTCGGCCAGCAGGTCGGTGCGCAGCAGTTTCACGGCGACGTGTCGTTCCAGCCGCTCGTCGAAGCCCGCCCAGACCTGGCCCATCCCGCCGTGGCCGATCTTCTCGGCGAGCCGGTAACGGCCGTCGACCACCCGGCCCGCCGTCACGGGCGGCCTTCCTGCGCCTGCCGCCGGAGCAGTTCGCCGAGCTGCCGCAGCTCCTCGCCGGTCGCGGACGGCGCGGGGGCCTGCGCCGGGGCCTGCCCGGGCACGGGTGCGGCGGGCGTCGGCGCGGCCGGTACCGCTGTCGCGGCCGGCGCCGCCGCCGCGGGCGGGTAGCCGTAGGTGGGCTGCGCGGGGTACGGCTGCGGGTACGGGGTGCACTGCGGGTACGCCGTCGCGTCCTGCGGGTATGCCGCCTGCTGCGGGTACGTCGGGTAGGTCGGCGGGTACGTCGGGTACGCCTGCGGGTACGGCTGCGCGAGCGGCTTCGGGCCGGGCCACATGCTCCGACGGTTCATCAGCAGGAAGTGCAGCGGCGCGCCGATCCACATCGGCATGACGACGATCATGCCGAGCGTGTCCCACACCGAGCCGCCGGCCTTCGGCGCCAGCGCGGCCGACACGTAGAGGGTCAGCTGGAGCAGGCCGAAGACCACCGCGCCGACGATGTCCACCGGCCGGCGGCGGCCGACGGCGAGCACCGTGGACGGCACCATGCCGAGGATTCCCAGCGTCAGGAGCGGGAGCGCGCAGCACAGGACGGTCGGGCCGACGCGGTAGGGACCTGACGCGGCGGGGCCGGGCATGCGCGCTCCTCAGCAACGGTGGCGGCGGCGGACGGTGACGGTGCTTCGCACACCGTACCGCCCCCGCGCGACACGCCGGGATCGCTTATCCGTCGCTCTCCCCACCGCCGTCGGCGGGTTCCACGGTGCCGGCGGCGAGGGCGTCGGTGAGGGTCCGGGTGAGCGTGTCGGCCAGCTCGGTGGTGCGGGCCAGGCCGGTCCGGAAGTCGGCGAGGCGGCGGAACGCCGCGCCGAGGACCCGCTGGCGCTCGACCGGGAGGCGCGGCAGTTCGAGCCGCCGGATGTCCAGGCGGGTGGTGGTGGAGGCGTAGCTGCTGGCCCGGCGGGCGGCGCCGGTGGCCCGCAGCCGGCCCGCCAGGTAGTCCGGGTCGACCTGCTCGGGGTCGGGGCGCAGCAGGTGCAGGCGCGGGCCGAGCACCGCGCCGTCGTACGGGTCGCCCGCCCGTACCGCGTGCGCGGTCTCGCCGCCCAGCGCGGGCAGCAGGACGTCGCCGGGACGCGCGGTCGGCGCGTCGGTGGCGTCGGTGGTGCCGGACGGGGGGCGGCCGGCCAGCAGGTCCTGGTCGGTGAGCAGTGGGGCGGTGCCGGTGCCGGCGGCCGGGCCCTGACCGGAGGAGTGGACCTCCAGGGCACCGGCCCGGGCGAGTTCCCCGACCGTGACCGACGGCGGGACGACCGGCTCGGCGACGGCGGCGACCTCCGGCAGCCGGGCGTCCAGGTCGGCGAGCGCGCCGAGCAGCTCGCCGACCCGGGTGCGCAGGTGGGAGAGGGTGTCGGGCGGTGCGGTGGGGGCGGCCGGCAGGTGGCGGGCGGGCGACAGGTCGGTCTCGTCGTCCAGCAGGTCCAGCGCGGTGACGGTGCGGTGCACGCCCGGGCGGTCGGCCGGGAGCGGGCCGCCGGAGCGGGCGGCGGCGTCGAAGGCGTACCAGGTGTCGAGGACGGTCCGGGTGAGCGCAGGCCAGTCGATCCGGTCCCGGCCGCCCTCCGCCGCCGGGTGGGCGGCGGCCGCGTCCAGCAGCAGCACCTGCCGGAAGTCGTCGCCGGGCCGCGGCCGGCGCAGCACCCACAGGTGCAGCGGCACGCCGTACGGCGGGGCCGTGCCGGCGGGCAGCGCGACCACGGCACGCAGCGCGCCGGTGCGGATCAGCTCGGAGCGGACCCGGCGGCCGGCCCGGCGCGAGGCGACGGTCGGCGGCAGGAGCAGCGCGGCGAGGCCGCCGGGGCGGGTGTGCGACAGGCAGTGCAGCAGCCACGCCAGTTCGGACTCGCCGCGCGGCGGGACGACGCCGCCGGACCAGCGCGGGTCGAACTGCAACTCGTCGTGTCCCCAGTCGCGTTCGTTGTACGGCGGCTGGCAGAGCACCGCGTCGGCGAGCAGGCCGGGGTGCGCGTCGGCCCGCAGCGCGTCACCGGGACGCAGGTCGACCGCGAGCGGGCCGGGCCACGCGGCGGGCGTCTGCAGGGCGAGCCGCAGCACGGCGAGCGCGGCGTACCCGGCGTCCAGGTCCTGCCCGGCCCGGACGGCCCCCGGCCCGGCCGCCAGCAGCAGCGCGCCCAGCCCGCACGCCGGGTCGAACACCGTCACCGCCCCGGCAGCCGACGGACCGGGCGGGACGCCAGGACCGGACGGAACCGCCGGGCCGCCGGTCGCTGCGCCGGTAGCAGAGTGCGGCCAGCCCGGGACGGACGGAACCACCGGGTCACCGGCAGCGGAGTGCGGCCAGGCCGAGGCGGCGGCGCCGGACGGCGCGTCGGCCGGTCCGGAGGCGGGTCGCGACACGGCGCCGGTGTGCCACGGCGCGGCGGCCGGTTCGTCCACCGGCGTCCCGCTCGTGTCCGCGGCGCGGTGCGGCCGGGCCGTAGCGGCGCTTGCCGTCTCGGCGGCGTGCGGCGCGGCCTGGGGCGCCGCCGTGTCGGCCTGCGGGAGGGCGGCGAGGAGGGCGGCGGCTTCGGGCGGGGTGGGGGCGAGCTGGCGGGTGTTGGCCTCGGCGTGGCGGGTGAGCAGTTGCTCGTAGGCGGCCGGCGCGCCGTGGGTGTCGGCGAGGCGGGCGAGGAGGCGGGCCAGGTCGAGGTAGGTGGGGCCGACCAGCGCGGGGAGGCCGAGGCGGTCGGTGGCGTCGGGGCCGATCGCGGCGCGGGCGGCGTGTCGCAGGGCGCGGGGCAGGTCGGTGGCGAGCCGGGTGTCGGGCCGGTCGGCGAGCGCGGTCCAGGCGGCGGGGTCGCGGTGGAGCAGCAGCAGGAAGGCGCCGGCGCCGATCAGCGGGGCGACCGGTGGGCCGTCGGGGTCGCGCAGGGTCTCCAGCTGCTGCCAGGCCCGCTCCAGCGGCGGCAGTTCGGCGATCTTGCCCTGGTCACGGAGCCACTGCTCGACCTGGTCGAGCGGGAAGGTCGGGCTGCTGTCGGTGCCGCCGACCGGGCGCGGGAAGTCGGGGTGACGGCGGCGCCAGTTGGAGACGGCGGCCCGGCCGACGCCGGCGAGCCGGGCGATCTCGACGGCGGTCACCTCGGGGCGGTCCGGCATCGCTGGCTCCTCACGTTCACGACCGACTGTGACCACACAGCATAGCGATCGGCCTCCACCCGCTCCGTTCACACGTGAACAGAGACGTTTTATGAATAGCCGTTGACACTGTTCACAGTCGCATGGTCTGATCTAGTCATCGCCAGGGAGACCCCGGGCGAGAGGCAGCACCGACAGAACAGACCGAACAGACCGAGGAGTCAGTCATGGCCGTCACCACCACCGCCCGCCGTAGCGCCGCGTTCCTGCTGGGTGCTTCGCTGCTGGTCCTGGGCGCCACCGCCTGCGGCCCGTCCGACAGCGGGGTGTCCACCGAGGCGAAGCCGAGCACTCCGGCGTCCGCCGCCGGCGCCGCCGCCGGTGCCGGTGCCGGTGCCGGTGCCGCCGAGTCGAAGCCGGCCGCGGCCGCCGCCAAGGTGGGCGACACGATCGCGCTGAAGGGCATGGAGAAGAGCAACACCGCCGACGTCACCCTGGTGAAGGTGGTCGACAACGCGGAGGGGGAGGACGAGTTCACCAAGCCGGCCGACGGCAAGCGCTTCGTCGCGGTGCAGTTCCGGATCAAGGCGACCGGCAGCAAGGCCTACAGCGACGCCCCGATGAACAGCGCCAAGCTGCTGGACGCGCAGGGCCAGGCGTTCGGCACCGCGATCGCGGACACCAAGGCGGGCCCGTCGTTCCAGGTCCCGGCGAACATCGCCCCGGGGGAGAGCGCGCTCGGCTTCCTCACCTTCGAGGTGCCGAAGGACGCGGTGCTCGCCAAGGCCCAGTTCAGCCTGGACAGCGGCATCGCCGACCAGACCGGCCAGTGGAAGCTCGGCTGACCCACCGGCACGCAGGGCCCCGTACAGACGCAACGGCGGCCTCCGGCCCGAGGGCCCGAGACCGCCGAGGAGCGCGGGGCGGCGTCAGCGCTTGGCGCCCGCCAGGTCGTCGAACATAGTGGTGAGGAACTCCGTGCACCAGGCGAGGAGTTCACGCCCGACCAGCGGCTTGCCGCCGATCCGCCCGCCGCTGGCGGGCTTGGGCACCAGCAGCTGCTGCGCGGCGGACTTGATCTGGGTGCGCGGGTAGAGCCGGTTCAGCCGCAGCTCCTGCGACTCGCGCAGCTCGACCGGCCCGAAGCGGACGAAGTTGCCCTGCAGGGTGATGTCGCCGATCCCGCAGCGCCGCGCGTACAGCCGCAGGGCGGCGACCAGCAGCAGGTTCTCCACCGGCTCGGGCAGCTTGCCGTAGCGGTCGGTGAGCTCCTCGCGGACCTGGACGATGTCCTGCTCGGAGTTGACCGCCGCGATCGAGCGGTACGCCTGGAGCCGCAGCCGCTCCCCCGGCGCGTAGTCGTGCGGCACGTGGGCGTCGACCGGCAGCTCGATCTTCACCTCCAGCGGCTCCTCCTCCGGCTCGCCGCCGCCGGCCTCCAGCGACTCGCGGAACTCGGCGACCGCCTCGCCGACCATCCGCATGTAGAGGTCGAAGCCGACGCCCGCGATGTGGCCGGACTGCTCGCCGCCGAGCAGGTTGCCGGCGCCGCGGATCTCCAGGTCCTTCATGGCGACGTACATGCCGGCGCCCATCTCGGTGTGCTGGGCGATGGTGGCGAGACGCTCGTGCGCGGTCTCGGTGAGCGGCTTCTCCGGCGGGTACAGCATGTACGCGTAGCCGCGTTCGCGGCCGCGGCCGACCCGGCCGCGCAGCTGGTGCAGCTGGGAGAGGCCGAAGGTGTCGCCGCGCTCGACGATCAGGGTGTTGGCGTTGGAGATGTCGATGCCGGATTCGACGATCGTGGTGGAGACCAGGACGTCGAACTCCTTCTCCCAGAAGTCGACGACGACCTTCTCCAGCTGGGTCTCCCCCATCTGTCCGTGCGCGGTGGCGACCCGCGCCTCGGGGACGAGGTCCTTGAGCCGCGCCGCCGCCTTGTCGATCGACTCGACCCGGTTGTGGATGTAGAACACCTGGCCCTCGCGCAGGAGTTCACGCCGGATCGCCGCCGAGATCTGCTTCTCGTCGTACGGGCCGACGAAGGTCAGCACCGGGTGCCGCTCCTCCGGCGGGGTGGTGATGGTGGACATCTCGCGGATGCCGGTGACCGCCATCTCCAGGGTGCGCGGGATCGGGGTGGCGGACATGGTGAGCACGTCGACGTTGGCGCGCAGCTTCTTCAGCTGCTCCTTGTGCTCGACGCCGAAGCGCTGCTCCTCGTCGACGATGACCAGGCCGAGGTCTTTGAACCGGGTCTCGGAGGAGAACAGCCGGTGGGTGCCGATGACCACGTCCACCGAGCCCTCGAAGAGGCCCTCCAGCACGGCCTTCGCCTCGGTGTCGGTCTGGAAGCGGGACAGCGCCTTCACGTTGACCGGGAAGTTGGCGTACCGCTCGGCGAAGGTGGAGAAGTGCTGCTGCACCAGCAGCGTGGTCGGCACCAGGACGGCGACCTGCTTGCCGTCCTGCACGGCCTTGAAGGCCGCCCGGACGGCGATCTCGGTCTTGCCGTAGCCGACGTCGCCGCAGATCAGCCGGTCCATCGGGACGGACTTCTCCATGTCCGCCTTGACCTCGGCGATGGTGGTCAGCTGGTCGGGCGTCTCCGCGTACGGGAAGGCGTCCTCCAGCTCGCGCTGCCAGGGGGTGTCCGGGCCGAAGGTGTGGCCGGGCGCGGCCATCCGGGCCGAGTACAGCTTGATCAGGTCGGCGGCGATCTCCTTGACCGCCTTCTTCGCCCGCTGCTTGGTCTTCGCCCAGTCCGCGCCGCCGAGGCGGTGCAGGGTGGGCGCCTCGCCGCCGACGTACTTGGTGACCTGGTCGAGCTGGTCGGTCGGCACGAACAGCCGGTCACCGGGGTGGCCGCGCTTGGCGGGCGCGTACTCCAGCACCAGGTACTCGCGGGTGGCGCCCTGCACGGTGCGCTGCACCATCTCCACGTACCGGCCGACGCCGTGCTGCTCGTGGACGACGAAGTCGCCGGCCGCCAGGGCGAGCGGGTCGATGGCGTTGCGGCGGCGGGACGGCATCCGGCGCATGTCCTTGGTGGAGGACTTCTGGCCGGACAGGTCGGTCTCGGTGATGACGGTCAGCTTGAGCGTCTCGTCGACGAAGCCGTGCTCGATGGAGCCGCAGGAGACGTGGACGACGTCGCGGGTCGGGGCGTCGGCGAGGTCGGCGACCAGCCGGGCCGGGATGCCCTCGTTGCCGAGCACCTCGGCGAGCCGGGACGCCGGGCCGTGACCCTCGGTCACCATCACGACCCGCCAGTCGGCGTTCAGCCGCTCCTTGGCGTCGGCGATGGCGCGCGCGGTGTCGCCCCGGTACGCCTCCACCGCGTGCATGCCGAGGGTCAGCGTGTCGGCGTCGAATTCGAGAATCGCGCTGACCGAGGAGTCGCTGGTGGCGAACGGGCTGACCGACCACCAGTTCAGGCCGATGTCGGCGGCGTGTTCGCGCACCGAGGCCAGCGGCCAGAGCGAGGCGGCCGAGACGTCGATCATCTCGATGTCGATCGGCCGGTCGGCGCCGGCCGCCGCGGCCACCCAGGAGGCCTGCAGGAACTCCTGGCTGGTGGCGACCAGGTCGGCCGCCCGGGTGCGGACCCGCTCCGGGTCGCAGACCACCGCGACCGAGCCCTTGGGCAGCACGTCCAGCAGCAGCTCCATGTCGTCGACCAGGACCGGGGCCAGCGACTCCATGCCCTCGACGGCGATGCCCTGGGCGATCTTGTCGAGGATCTCGGCCAGCTCCGGGTGGTCCTGCGCCAGCTCGGCCGCCCGCGCGCGGACCTCGTCGGTCAGCAGCAGCTCGCGGCAGGGCGGCGCCCACAGGCCGTGCTCGGCGATCTCCAGCGAGCGCTGGTCGGCCACCTTGAAGTAGCGGATCTCCTCGACGTCGTCGCCCCAGAACTCCACCCGCAGCGGGTGCTCCTCGGTCGGCGGGAAGACGTCCAGGATGCCGCCGCGCACCGCGAACTCGCCGCGCTTCTCGACCAGTTCCACCCGGGAGTAGGCGGCCGCCGCGAGCTTGCGGGCCACCTCGCCGAGGTCGTGCTGCTCGCCGCGCTGCAGCGCCACCGGCTCCAGCTCGGCCAGGCCCTTCACCTGCGGCTGCAGCACGCTGCGCACCGGCGCCACCACGACCTGGACGGGCCCGGCCGCCGGGTCGTCGGCCCGCGGGTGGACGATCCGGCGCAGCACGGCGAGCCGTCGGCCGACGGTGTCGGAGCGCGGGGAGAGCCGCTCGTGCGGCAGGGTCTCCCAGGCCGGGAACTCGGCGACCGCGTCGGGCGGCAGCAGCGAGCGCAGGGACGCCGCCAGGTCCTCGGCCTCCCGGCCGGTGGCGGTCACCGCGAGCACCGGCCGGCCGAGCTCCCCGCCCTTGGCGGCGAGCGAGCGGGCCAGCGCGGCGATCGCGAACGGCCTGGCGGCGGGCGGGCCGACCAGGTCGAGGTGCTGCCTGTGTCCCGTGGCGGCCGCCTCGATCGCCTCGGCGAGAGCGGCGTCGCGTACGACGACATCGAGCAGTCCGGACAGGCTCATACGTCAAGTTCTCCACGGCCGGAGTGGCCCGGCGGCGACGGCCGGCCGGGCAGCGCGAACGGCCCGGTACGCGGTGCGCCCCGGGGGTTCCCAGCCTACGCCGCACGGCCGGTGCGTACGCGGCGCGGCGGCACCGTCGGTGCCCGCCGGTGTCCGCCGGGTGGCGAGGTGTCCGGTCAGGCCGACACCAGAGATCATGAATCGGACATACTCCTGTCACTGTCCGTCCATGGTCGCCGCGCAAGATGGTCTCAGCGCACGCCGCATCCAACCGTGGGGGATGGCTGTGGCAGCGCAAGTCGCACCCCCGATGGGGGTCGGGTGTGCGAGGCCGGGCGACCCTGGGTGGGGGCGCCCGTGCCACCTTCGCCGGGACCGCGGCGCCCACTGCACGGGCGCCGCAGGTCTCGGCGCCGCTGTCTGCGGCCCCGGACGGCCGTGGACGACCCCGGACGGCCCCGGTCCGACCCACTTCGCCGGAAGCCGCCCGCGCGGCGCGGCGCCTCCGTACCCTCATGTGAAGAAGGTGTGGGGACACCGTTCGCGATGCAGGGGGTACTTCGGTCATGCGCGTCGTCATCGCAGGTCAGGGCTATGTCGGGCTTCCGCTGGCGGTACGCGCCGCGGAAGTCGGCCACCAGGTCGTCGGGTACGACGTGGACGAGCGACGGATCAAGCGGCTCGCCGTCGGCGAGTCCTACGTGGAGGACATCCCGGGTGAGCGGCTGCGTCCGCTGCTGGACGGCGGCGCGTACCTGCCGTCCGCCGAGCCGGGCGACGTCGCCGGGTTCGACATCGCGGTGATCACCGTGCCGACCCCGCTGCGCGACGGGGTGCCCGACCTCTCGTACATCGAGTCCTCGGCCCGGCTGCTCGCCCGGCACCTGCGGCCCGGCGCCACCGTGGTGCTGGAGTCCACCACCTACCCGGGGACGACCGAGGAGCTGCTCGCCCCGCTGCTGGAGGAGGGCTCCGGGCTCACCGCCGGCCGCGACTTCCACCTCGGCTACAGCCCCGAGCGGATCGACCCGGGCAACCCGCAGTGGAAGCTGGAGAACACCCCGAAGGTCGTCTCCGGCACCACCCCCGAGGGCCTCGCCGCCGTGGACGGCTTCTACTCGCAGCTGGTCGAGCGGACCGTCCCGGTCTCCTCCTGCAAGGAGGCCGAGCTGACCAAGCTGCTGGAGAACACCTTCCGGCACGTGAACATCGCCCTCGTCAACGAGCTCGCCATGTTCGCCCACGACCTCGGCATCGACGTGTGGGAGGCGATCGACGCCGCGTCCACCAAGCCGTTCGGCTTCCTGCGCTTCACCCCCGGCCCGGGCGTCGGTGGGCACTGCCTGCCGATCGACCCCTCGTACCTGTCCTGGCGGGTGGAGCGGGCGCTCGGCCGGTCCTTCCGCTTCGTGGAGCTCGCCAACGACGTCAACAGCCACATGCCGGACTACGTGGTCGGCCGGCTGTCGGAGGCGCTGAACGAGCGGCGCCTGTCGGTCAACGGCTCGCGCGTGCTGGTGCTCGGCCTGGCGTACAAGAAGAACACCGGCGACGCCCGGGAGACCCCGGCCGCCCGGATCGTCGAGCTGCTCACCCGGATGGGCGCCGACGTCCGCGCCGCCGACCCGCACGTGGTCGCGGGCGTCCACGTCGCCGAGCCGACCATCCCCGGCCAGCGCACCGCCGACCACCACGAGGGCGGTCCGCTCGCCTCGGTCCGCCGGGTCGACGCCACGCCGGAGGAGCTGGCCGCCGCCGACGCGGTGGTGCTGCTCGCCGACCACGACGAATTCGACTACGACGCGGTGGTCGCGCACTCCCGGTACGTCCTCGACTGCCGCCGCCGGGTCACTGGGGCGGCAGTCGAAGTGCTCTGATCAGCCCCTGACGACTACCGCCGCGTGATGCGGTGGGCGTCCTCGTCGTACTCGGAGCCGTCGTCGACGATCACGATCTTCGGGACGATCGCCGTCCGGGCCTGGGCGGCCGGCGGTTCGACGACCGGCTTCGCCCAGGGCGCGGGCGGCGGGGGCGGGGTGCCCGGGGCGATCGCGGGCTTCGGCGGGGCGGCGGACGGCGCGGCAGCGGCTGGTCCGTCCTCCTCGTCGGCGTCCGCCGCCCCGGCGTCCGCGGCGTCCGCGGCGTCCACGGCGGTCTCCGGGGCGCCGACCGCGGAGCCGGTCAGCTCGGCGAGGTTCCGCTTGATGTGGTCGAGGTGCTCCTGCACCTTGTCCAGCCGCGCGCCGAAGTCGCGCTGCTCACGCTCGCTCTCCGCCTTGATCCGCTCCGCCTCGCGCCGCGCCCGGGCGACCACCTCGTCCGCCTCGGCCTGCGCCTGCGCGTCGATCCGCCGGACCTCGCCGAGCATCGTCTCGCGGTGCTGCTCCGCCTCCCGGACCTTCCGGTCCGAGCTGGCGGTGATCGCGGCCTCGGCGGCGTCGCCCTCGGTCTCCTTGGCGGCGGCCTCCTCGTCGGCCCTGCGGCGCTTGTCGGCGAGCGCCATCTCGGCGCTCTCCTCGGCCTCCGCGGCCGCGAGCCGGGTCTTCGCGGCCTCCGAGGTCGCGGCGTCCCGCAGCGAGCGGGCCTCCCGGTCGGCCTCGGCGCGGATCCGCTCGGCCTCGGCGCGGCTGCGCTCGTCCGTCCGGCGGGCCGCCTCGTCGGCCGCCTCGCGGGTGGTCCGGCCGAAGGCCTTCGCCTCCTCCCCCGCGGCCTGTCCGGCGTCGTAGGCGGCGTCGCGGGCGTCCTCGGCGGCCGTCTCGGCGGCGGTGCGCACCGCCAGCGCCTCGGCCTGGGCGGTCCTCATCAGGCCGGCGGCCTGCTCGGAGAGCACGCCGAAGTCGGGGTCCGGCGCGTCCTCGGCGGCCTGCCGGACGTCGGCGAGCCGCTTCTCCATTTCCCGGATGCCGGCGCCGAGGACGCTCAGCCGGTCCCAGGCCTCATCACGTTCACCACTGAGCGCCTCCAGGGCGCGGTCGACCTCGTCGGGCGCGTAACCGCGGCGGGCAACGCTGAAGCCGTTCTGGGAGACGGCGTCACTCATCGGCTCTTCCCCTCGTACGCGCGGGCTCCGGGGCCCCTCGTGCGGTGATCAGATCGGATGAATCGCTCCATCCTCTTGACCTATTTTGCGCAGATAACGCACCAAACCAAACAGCATCCCGCCGTGACGCACGCGAAGGGGCCGTGCCGACCACCGGGACGGCCCCCTTTTCGCAAGTTTATGGCGGGTCGTTACATCAGCCCGTCCCACATCTGTTCCAGCAGCACGCCCCACCACGACTCCGGGGTGTGCACGGCGGCCGGATCGACCGCCATCAGCTGCGCCTGCAGGTCGGTCGTCCAGCGTCCCGCCTGCTCCGGGGTCAGCCCGAAGCGCAGCCGCCACATCCGGCCGAGCACCGCGAGGCTGCGGACGAACTCCGGCACCCCGCTGTTCACGAAGCGCGGCGGCTCGCCGGCCCGCTCCAGGTCCACCGCGACCACCGCCGCCGTCCCGTACTGCACGCACAGCTGCCGGCCGTAGTCGTTGCCCAGCACCAGGTAGCCGCCGAAGTCCGGACCGCCCGGCAGCCCGCGCTCGGCGGCCAGCTCGGCCAGCGTCGGGATCGGCCGGCCCTCCTGGGCCTGCGCCCAGAAGAACGGCGGGAACTCGCGCGGCAGCCCCGCCCACATCAGCGTCTGGGCGACCACCTCCGGCACGCCCTGCCGGGCCACCGCGCGCTGCTCGAACCGGAACACCGACGGGCCGAACTCCTGCCCGAGCTCCGCCGCCAGCTGCTGCGGCGGCACCGGCGGCATCGGCGGGACCGTCCCCGGCGCGGGCAGCGGCACCCGGACGGCGCGCGGCCGCTGCGGGGCGGACGCCAGCTGGTGCAGCTGGTCCAGGTGGTCGTGCAGCAGCGCCATGCCGGACTGCCGGCCCGCGACGTCCTTGCCGTACGGCACGGTGTGGCTGATCCGCACGTTCGGCCAGGACGCCTGCACCATCCGGGCGCAGTAGCCGCCCGGCAGGTCGCACAGCTCCAGGTCGGTGTGCAGCTCCAGCACCTGGTCCGGCGGGACGTTCAGCCGCCGCATCTCGTGCAGCGCCTTCCACTCCGGGTGCGGGGTGCCCGGCTCACTGCGCATGATCACGGTCTGCTCGGAGCCGTCCGGACCCCGGTAGCTGACCACCGCCTGGGTGCCCGGGCCGATCGCGGGCACGCCGGACGGCGGCACCGGCGCGGCCGGAGCCGGAGCGGCGGGCGGCGCGGCCTGCGCCGGCGGCGCGCCCATCGGGGCGCCCGCCGCCGGGAAGCCGTACCCGGCCGGCGCACCCGGACCCGGCGGCGGGAACGGGCCGCCGGGCGGGAACGGCGCGGCCTGGCCGCCGGGGCCACCCGGGCCGAACGGCGCGCCACCGGGGGCACCCGGAGCACCCGGGGCGCCGGGCGCGAACGGGCCCGAGGCGGGCAGGTCGAGGGCCGGCGCGAGCTGGGTGGCCTGGTGGGCGACATTGGCCGCGTCCGGGCCGGGCGCGGCCGGGGCGGGCGGCGCCGCGCCGTCCCCCCGCAGGGCGCCGGGCGGCGGGGGCGGCGGGACACCCGGGCCACCACGGCCGGCGCCCGAGCCCGCCGGGCCACCGGCACCGCCGAGCAGCTCGCCCGGCGGCGGGGGCGGCGGCGCGGTCGGCGCGGTCCGGCCGGCCACGCCGTGGGCGGGACCGGCGGCGGGGTTCAGCAGGGCACCGGGCGGCGGGGGCGGCGGGACACCCGGGCCACCACGGCCGGCGCCGGCCGGTCCGGGCTGCGCGGGCGCCGCCGGAGGCATGCCGGGGGCGCCGGGCAGGCCCATCAGGCCGGGCGGGCCGTCGGTGGCCAGCACGGTCGGCGCGTAGTCGATCGACGGACCGCCCGCGCCCGGCGGCGGACCGTCCGGCGCGGCGAGCATCGTCGCCGCGTGCTCGATCCCGCCGCCGGGCGGCGCGAACGGGGGCACGGGCGTGCCGGGCACCGGCGTCCCGCCCGGCGGCGCGAACGGCGGGGTCGGCGTCCCGCCCGGGGGCGTGAACGGCGGCACCGCGGCACCGGGACCGGGCGGCGCGAACGGGGGCACGGGCGTGCCGGGCACCGGTGTCCCGCCCGGCGGCGCGAACGGCGGGGTCGGCGTCCCGCCCGGGGGCGTGAACGGCGGCACGGCCGGGGCGCCGACCGGACCAACCGGACCGACCGGACCAACCGGACCGACCGGGCCGACCGGGCCGACCGGGCCGACCGGGAGCGGCGGCACCTCGGGCATCCGGACAGTCGCGTCCTCCGCGCCGTGCGCCGGTCCGGGGACGACGGCGGGCGGGGCGAGCATCGTGGGGGCGTCCCCGGCGGGGCGGCCGGACTCGGGCGGGGTGGTCAGCCGGGCCGGGCCGTCGCCGCCCTCGCCCAGGCGCGCGGACTCCGCCGCGATCGCGGCCTCGCCCGCCTCCTGGAGCCACTGCGGCGGGCTGAGCAGGAAGGAGGTCGCCTCGATCGCGCCGCGCACCGGCTTGGCCGCGCCGGCCGGGTTGGGTTCGACCCGGGTGCCGTACAGCTCCTCGAACTGCCGGACCACCTCGTTGACGGGCAGCGCGGGCCAGAGCGTGCTGGCGCCGCTGTCCCGGGCGATCACCAGCCGCAGCTCACCGGGGCCCGGCTGCCCGGTCGACCCGTCCGGTCCGTCGTGCCCGGCGGCGTGCCCGGCCTGTCCGGCCTCGCGGGCGACCGCCCAGCACACGAAGCCCAGGTCGAACTCCCGCACCCGGACCTCGCGCTGCTGGGAGCGCGGCACCCCGGCGTTGATCCAGTCCTCGGCGATCTCCTGCGCCTGCGCGTACGTCGTCGTCACGAACGCCACACCCCTTCGTTCTGCCAACAGCCGGTGCGTTGCGCCGGGCTCAGTCCACCGGGACGGCGCGGGCGAACCCGCCGTCCACCATCAGCTCCGCCACCGTCTCCAGTTCGGGCGGGCTGCCCGCGAGCCGGAGCAGGAACTCGTCGATCCCGTCGCCGCAGGGCAGCAGCAGCCGCTCCACCCGTGCCTCGGCCGACGCGTCGGCCCCGTTGTCGCGCGCGTCGTCGTACGGGCAGAACCACACCGAGCCGGTCCGCTCGCCGCGCACCTTGAGCGCCAGCAGGCCGCCCTGCACGTAGGCGATGCCCAGGTAGTCCTTGGTGAGGTGGTCGCGCAGGCACTTGTTGGCGTACACCAGGTCGTGGACGCCGTACTCCTCGCTGAGCGTCAGGAACGGCTGGTCGAGCAGCAGGCCGAGCTCGACGTCCAGTGCCACGCCCACCGGGGCGCGGCCGCCGGCCAGCTTGAGGAAGTCGCGGTACGCGGGCGGCAGCGGGTGTCCCAGGCGCTGCTCGGCGCGCTGGACCAGGTCCTCGGTGACGGCGATCGGGTCGCCGCCGTCCCTGGCCAGGCCGAAGTGCGCGGGGCGCTGCTCCTGCAACGGGCGGGTGCCGCGGCGGCCGTGGTCGGCGCTGGACCGGGCCAGGCCGCCGTGGTGCCGCAGCAGTGCCTTCACCTCGACCGGGATCAGCTCCATCCGCCGCCAGCCGGGGGCGGCCCGGCCGACCGCGTGGTGCCACGTCCAGCCGGGCGGGGTGGCGACAGCGCTCTCCACGTCCGCCCACAGCTGGTGGCCCTGGGTGTAGAGCGCGGCGTTCGCCGAGACGTAGTCGGTGAGCCGGAGTTCGTCCACGCCGAAGCCCTGCGGCGGGTCGGCGACCTCGGCGGCGGCCGCCGCGTAGGAGGCGAAGTCGGGGAAGCCGTACTCGTCGATCCGGACGCCCGCCGGGTGCAGCCCGCTGCGCACCGGGTCGGGGAACCGGACCACCTGACCCGCGTACGCCGAGTTGGGCACGGCGGCAGCGATGCCGGGCCGACCTGTCGTCATCTGGGTTCCCCCACTGGCAGAAGGCGATTACCTCGACCACCAGCCTAGGGGACACGAACAGCAGATTCGCCAGGGGCTCGGAACGCGGATGCCTCCAGGGGCTCGGGGAACGGCGAGGCCGCCCCCGAGCCCCTGCCTCCCTAGCCGTTCGCCTTGAGCGCCGCGGTCAGCGTCTCCGCGACGCGGGTCTGCTGGCCCTCGGTGATCTGCGGGAAGAGCGGCAGGGTGAGGATCTCCGCCGCGGCCCGTTCGGTGGCCGGGAAGGCGCCCTCGCCGTACCCGAGTCCGCGGAACGCGGGCTGCAAGTGGACCGGCACCGGGTAGTGCACGCCCGCGCCGATCCCGGCCGCGTGCAGCGCGGCGAGGACCGCGTCGCGGCCGCGCTCGACCCGCACCGCGTACAGGTGCCAGACGTGCTCGTTGCCGGGCAGGACGCGCGGCGTGGTGAGGCCCTCCAGCCCGGCCAGCAGCTTGTCGTAGCGCTCGGCGGCGGCCCGGCGGGCCTCGTTCCAGCCGGGCAGCCGGCGCAGCTTGGCCCGCAGCACGACGGCCTGCAGGGTGTCCATCCGGGAGTTGAAGCCGAAGCGCTCGTGGACGTACTTGCGGCCGGAGCCGTGGTCGCCGATCAGCCGGACGGCGGTGGCGAGTTCGGCGTCGTCGGTGACGACCGCGCCGGCGTCGCCGTACGCGCCGAGGTTCTTGCCGGGGTAGAAGCTGGTGGCGGAGATCCGGCCCCAGGAGCCGGAGACCCGGCCGTCCTGCCGGGCGCCCTGCGACTGGGCGCCGTCCTCGATCACCGGGCGGCCGCCGGCGGCCTGCAGCAGCTCGGCCATCGGCGCGAGCTGGCCGTTCAGGTGGACGGGCATCAGCGCGACGGCGTCGGCCACCACGTCGGCGACCCGCTCCGGGTCCATCAGCAGGTGGTCCTCGTCCACGTCGACCAGGACCGGCCGCAGCCCGGCCCGGACGACCGCCTCGGCGGTGGCGACGAAGGTGTTGGCGGGCAGCACCACGCCGCCGCCCTCGGGCAGGTCGAGGGCGCGCAGGGCGAGCTCCAGCGCGTCCGTGCCGTTGGCGGTGCCGACCGCGTGCCGGACGCCGGAGAACTCGGCGTACTCCTGCTCGAACGCGGTGACGTCCGGGCCCTTGATGTACGCGCCGCTCGCCAGGACCCGGTCGAAGCCCTCGCGGACCTCGGCGGCGATCTCGGCGTGCGCGGCGTGCAGGTCGACGAGCGGGATGTCGGTCATGCGCTGGGCTCCTCCGGTAGGACCGGCGCTGAATCGCCGGGTTCGGGCTCGACGTGCAGGGGCAGGGCGCCGCCCTCCAGGCAGGCCCCGGTGGCGGTGGACCACTTCCAGTGGTGGCGCGGGCACTCGACCACGCCGTCGGCGATCACCGCGTGGCTGAGGTCCTCGCCGGCGTGCGGGCACCAGCGCTGCAGCCGCAGCCCGTCGCGGCTGATCGTCTCGCCGCCGCGGCCGGACCGCTCGCGCACCAACTGGCGGGTCTGGGCCGGCCGGTGGCCGTAGCGCAGCAGGCCGAGCAGGGTCAGGTCGAAGACGTCCGGGTCGCGGTGCAGGCTGAGCCGCATCGAGAGCAGCGCCTCCTCCCAGCCGGCCCGGCCGTCCAGCACCGCGCGCAGGGCGCGCGGCGGGATCCGGATGGTGTACGCCGGGTCGACCGGCGGGTCCTCCAGGTCGACCCGCTCGGCCAGTTCGCCCAGGGTCAGCCCCCACGCGGCACCGCCGGCCTCGACCCGGATCCCGGTGCGGTAGTCGGCCAGCAGCGGCCGGTTGAGCCGCTGCAGCCGGGTGAAGTACGCGGCGACCTCGTCCGCCCCGACCGGCGCGCACGGCTCGGTGTGCCACGCCCGCCATTCGTCCCGGCGGCGCTCCCGGTACGCGGCCAGGTAGCCGGCCGGGTCGGTGGCCCAGCTCCCGGGCGGCGAGGGGGCGTCCACCCGGTCCCCGGGCGCGGTGCGGACCACCCTGGTCTCCGGGCAGGCCGCGGCGAAGGCGTCCGCGACGTCCTCCCACTGCGGGAAGATGGTCGCCGCCCGGTCGTTGAACCGGTCCAGCTCCGGGTCGAGGAAGCACGCCGGACCGGCCGACGGCAGGTACGCCCGGGCGCCGGTCAGCTTGACCTTGCGGGCCAGGGTGTCCAGCAGGTCGGCGCGGACCGCCGCCGTCTTGGCGGCCATCGCCTCCGCCGGGTAGTCGTACGCGTTCGGGTACCACATGGCCCCCGAGTACTGGGCGGCCAGCAGGTCCACGCCGGACGGCAGCTCGGACATCGGGGTGTTGCAGTCGTTCAGGTCCAGGAAGCGGTAGCCGCCCAGGTCGAGCAGCAGCCCGCTGTCCTCCTTGTGGCTGGTGTCCAGCAGCATGGTCGCCACGAGGTCCGGCCCGAGCCGGTGCTCCTCGCGGTGGCCCAGCCGCACCTGCCGCTCGAAGCCCAGCGCCCGCAGCCGCCGGGCCGGCTCCCGGCTGCGGAAGTCCGGCACCAGCACGGTGACGTCCCGGGAGAGCCGGGCGAGCAGCCGGGCGTCGAAGTGGTCCTCGTGGGTGTGCGACACGTACAGGTAGTCGTAGGTCCCGGCCACCACCTCGGGCAGCAGCTCCCGGTTGTCCGGGTACGGGAACCACGCCTCCAGGAACGCCGGGTGGAACCACGGGTCGATCAGGACGCGCACACCGGCGTGCTCGACCACGAAGCCGGCGTGCCCGAGGTGCCGGATCGACGTCACCCGAGGGACTCCCGCAGTGCCAGGACCACCCGGTCCTGCTGCTCCTCGGTCAGCGAGTGGTACAGCGGCAGGACCAGCGACCGCTCGGTCAGCAGCTCGGTCGCCGGCAGCGGCACCCGGGCACTGCCCTTGTACGGCAGCTCCAGGTGCGCCGCCATGATGCCGCGCCGCGCGGACACACCGCGCTGCGCCAGCCCGGCCAGCACCTCGGTGCGCTCCGGCGCGCCCTCGGGCAGCAGCAGCCAGCAGGACTGGAAGTTGCCCGTCCCGTGCTCCGGCTCCGCCACCAGCCCGGACGCCAGGTCGCCCAGCAGCTCCCGGTACCGGGCCGCCAGCTCCCGGCGGCGGGCCACCATCGCGGGCAGCTTGCCCAGTTGCACCAGGCCCACCGCCGCCTGGATGTCGGTCATCCGGTGGTTGAAGCCGATCTCGTCGTACGTCTCCACCAGGCTCGCCCCGCCACCCGCCGAGGCGTGCCGATCGGCGGCCGAGACGCTCATCCCGTGCTCGCGCAGCCGGCGCAGCCGGGCGGCGAGCTCGCCGTCCTGGCAGGTCACCATGCCGCCCTCGCCGGTGGTCAGCAGCTTGCGCGGGTGGAAGGAGTACGCGGCGATCTCCGCGGTCGCGCCCGCCGGACGGCCGCGGTACGTCGAGCCGGCCGCGCACGCGGCGTCCTCGACCACGGTGATGCCGCGGGGCTCGACCAGCGCCCGGATCGCGTCCAGGTCCACCGGGACGCCGCCCTGGTCGACCACCACCACCGCCCTGGTCCGCTCCGTCAGCAGCGGCGCGACCGTCTCCGGCGTCAGGTTGCCGGTCGCCGCGTCCACGTCCGCGAACACCGGCGTCCCGCCGACGTAGGTGACGGCGTTCGCCGTCGCGATGAACGACAGCGACGGCACCACCACCTCGTCGCCCGGGCCCACCCCGGCACCGACCATCGCCAGGTGCAGCGCCGTCGTGCACGACGACACGGCCACCGCGTGCGGCACGCCCAGGTGCTCGGCGAAGGCGCGCTCGAACTCCGCGACCCGCGGCCCCTGCGCCACCCACCCCGACCGCACGGCCTCGGCGGCGGCCTGGGCTTCCTCTTCACCGAGCCAAGGAATCATCACGGGAATCGTCTGCATGTACGGAACTCCTGGCAGGGGCGCGGGGAACTGCGCGAATCGGAAGGTACGGCGCCGTTGATCGCCCTCACCCGGGTGAGTTGCACGTGCCGCGATCTGACGGAGTGGTGATGCTTGCTCGCGCAGTTCTCCCCCAGCCTCCGGCCGGGAGGTGCCCCCACGCGCCCCTGACGGTGCTTCCGTCAGCTGTTGGCCCGCCACCAGGTGACGAGCTGGCGGAGGCCTTCTTCGAGGTCGCGTTCGGGCTTCCAGCCGAGGTCGCGTTCGGCGGCGGAGATGTCGGCGAGGCGCCGGACCACGCCGCCGGCGGTGCCGCGGGCGGGCCCGTGCTCGACGTCGAGGTCGGAGTCCATGGCGCGCAGCAGCGCGTCGGCGAGGCCGCGCAGCGAGACCTCGGTGGCGGAGGCGATGTTGTACACCCGGTCGGTGACGGGCGCCGCGGCGGCGAGCAGGTTGGCCCGGGCGATGTCCTCGGTGTACACGAAGTCCATGGTCTGGGCGCCGTCGCCGAAGATCAGCGGGGGCTGGCCGGCGACGATGCGCTCCATCCAGCGGATGAAGACCTCGGTGTAACGACCGTGGACGTCCATCCGGGGGCCGTACACGTTGAAGTAGCGCAGGGCGACGTAGTCGAGCCCGTACATCGCGTGGAAGCTGCGCAGCAGGCCCTCGTTGAAGACCTTGGCGGCGCCGTACAGGGTGTCGTTGTTGTAGGGGTGCTGGGTCTCGGGCGTCGGGAAGACGTCGGCGAGGCCGTAGACCGAGGCGGTGGAGGAGGCGATGAGCTTCTTGACGCCCTTCTCGGCGGCCGCCTCGACGACGTCGAAGGTGCCGTCGACCATGATCTCCAGGGCGAGCCGGGGTTCGGCGGCGCACTGGGTGATCCGGATGGCGGCGAGGTGGAAGAGCAGGTCGGTGTCGTCGCCGAGGAGCTCGCGGAGCAGCGCGCGGTCGCGGATGTCGCCGTCGACGACGCGCAGTTGGCCGGGCCGGGCGGTGGCCTGGGCGTGGGCGAGGTTCTCCATCCGGCCGCGGACGAAGTTGTCGAGGACGACGACCTCTCCGGCGCCGGCTTCGATCAGCTGGTCGACGACGGTGGAGCCGATGGTGCCGGCGCCGCCGGTGACCAGGCAGCGGGATCCTTCGACGGTGACGGCGTTCATCGGGCGGCTGCCCTCTCCTGTTCGGTGATCAGTTGCACATCGGAGCCGGCACCGACCGGGACGGTGGCGCCGCCGAGTTCGAGGCTGCGGGAGGCGGCGTGCAGCAGTTGGAGGACGCGCAGGCCGGAGCGCCCGTCGGTGAGCGGTGCCCGGCCCTCGGTGATCGAGGCGGCGAACTCGGCCATCACGTTGCGCAGCGCCTCCTGCTCGACCAGCGCGGGGGCGACCATGTCGCCGACCCGGTAGGAGATCAGGGCGCGGTGCCGGATGGCGTCGGTGAGCTCGTCGGGCGGGGTGAGGTCGACGCCGCGGTCGTGCATCGCCAGCCGCGCCTGCGGATTGAGGTCGTCCCAGACCAGGGTGCGTCGCGATCCGCCGATCATCGTCGTCCGGACCTTGGTCGGGGAGAGCCAGTTGACGTGGCAGTGGGCCAGCGCGCCGTTGCTGAGCTTGACGGTCAGGTAGGCGACGCAGGCCCGCCCGGCGCCGATCGGGTCGGCTCCCTGGGCGCTCACCCCGACGGGCTCGACGCCGGGCGGCAGCACGAAGTCGAGGATGGACAGGTCGTGCGGTGCCAGGTCCCACAGCACGTCCACGTCCGGCTGGACGAGGCCGAGGTTGATCCGGACCGAGTCGAAGAACTGGACGTCGCCGATCTCGCCGCCGTGCACCAGCTCCCGGATCCGCCGGACCACCGGCGTGTAGCAGAAGGTGTGGTCACACATCAGGACCAGGCCGCGCGCCTCGGCGATCTCGACGAGCTCGGCGGCGTCCTCGACGGTGGTGGTGATCGGCTTCTCGACCAGGACGTGCTTTCCGGCCTCCAGGGCGGCCCGGACCAGTTTGTAGTGGGCGGCGGCCGGGGTGGCGATGGCCACCGCGTGCACCCGCTCGTCGGCCAGCACGTCCTCGAAGGAGGTGGTGGACCGTACGGTGCTGTACTCGCCGAGCACCCGCCGGGAGCGGGCCTCGTCCAGGTCGCACAGCCAGTGCAGCCGCAGTGCGGCGGTCTGCTGGGCGTTGCGGACCAGGTTCGGCCCCCAGTACCCGGCGCCGACCACGGCCAGGCCGATCCTCTCGGCGTACCGCGGTTCCGGGACTCCCGGAGTCGGTACGTGCTCCCCCGGCGCTTCGTGCGCCATGTCCTTAGGTGCGCTTGTCATTGCAAGACCCCCCTTGCCCGCGCTCACTGGAACGCTACCGGTCACGGCCTGCGGCGAGGGGCCGATTGGGGAAACCCGGGGGCGGTCAAAACCGGCGCGCGAAGCGTGTGCCAGGCGTGCGCGTGGCCGCGTGCGGGCCCTCCGTACACCCCGGCTCGGAGATTGTCGGAGGCGTTTGGCAGGCTGGTCCCCTCACGGGGAGATCACCGTCCATCAGCAGACCCCCGGCAGCCGAGAACTGCCGGTGCACCGAGTACGACCGAGGAGACAGCCATGGATCAGCCGGACGCACAACCGCCGGCACTGCGCCACCACCGGGACAGCCTGCTGCCCGCGGTGGCCGCCGCGCTGTCGCTGCGCGGCGGCGAGGTGCACACCCTGGCGGGCGAGAAGTCGGAGCTGCCGCCGGCCCTGCACCCGCTGGTGGCGGAGTTCCTGGCGGGTCTTCCGGTGGAGCAGCGGGAGCGCTTCCTGGGCCGCTGCCCGGAGGCGGCGCTGCTCTCCCAGTACCTGGTCTCGGTGGACACGGGCCGTTCCAAGCGGTCGGCGCGCAAGCCGCTGACCGTGCAGGAGGCCCGGAAGTCGCTGAAGGGCGCCCGGCTGACCACGGTGCGGATCCGCGAGGAGGGCGACCCGGCGCACGGTACGCACGCGCCGCCGTGCCGCTCCTGCGCTCCCCTGCTGGAGCACCT
The DNA here is from genome assembly GCF_043200835.1 of Kitasatospora sp. NPDC048365. Taxonomy (NCBI): domain Bacteria; kingdom Bacillati; phylum Actinomycetota; class Actinomycetes; order Kitasatosporales; family Streptomycetaceae; genus Kitasatospora; species Kitasatospora sp. NPDC048365. The sequence goes on along the minus strand of NZ_JBICYJ010000038.1, from coordinate 6,204 downwards.
GAACGTGGCGAGCGTCGCCGTCGGCCCGGCCGCCGGCTGATCCCTCCGCCGCACCGCCCCTGTCCCCCAGTCACCGGAGCCGACCCTGAACGCGAGCACCCTGCGCACCCAGCCCCGTTTCCCCGCCGACGTCGCCGCCGCCCTCAAGCAGGCCGGCTGGCACCCCGGCCGGTGGGAGATCCGGCAGGCCGAACGGTGGGCCGACGCGCTGGTCGCCCACGGCGGGGCGCTGGACCCGCAGCACGCGGTCTTCCCGGCCGCGATCGAGGCGTGGGCCGAGTTCGGCGGCCTCTCCTTCGACGTGCCCGGGCCGGGCCGCACCCTGGCGCGGACGCCGTTCCTGCTGGACCCGCTCGCCGGCCTGCACCAGCCGCGCACCCTGGCGGACCTGGGCCGGGCGCTGGGCACCAAGCTGGCGCCGCTCGGCGAGGAGCTGTACGGGCAGGCGCTGCTGGCGGTGGACGAGCACGGCCGGGTGTTCAGCCTGGACCACACCGGCGAGTGGTTCCTGGGCCGCTCGATCGACCAGGCGCTGGCCACCCTGATCCTGGGCCTCGCCCCGCACCGCCTGACCACCGGGGCCTGACCGCCACGGCCCGACCACCGCGGCCCGACGGCCCGACCGGCCCGACCGGCCCGACCGGCCCGAGCACAACGACGTGGCCCTGTCACCGGATTGGTGAATCCCCTCCCGCCACCGGCCGGTTGCCGCCACACTGAGGCGCACCCGGTTGTGGAGCTTTTGAGGAGATCCGGATGGGTGAGCGCCAACCGCTCTTCGACAACGCCAAGTTCGCGGCCGTCGCGCTGGTGGTCTGCGCCCACACCTGGATGCCGCTGCTGGCGTACGACCGCACGGTGGCGGCCGCGGTGCTCACCGTGGCGGCGTTCTCGATGCCGCTGTTCATCACCCTCTGCGGGTACTTCGCGCGCCCCCGGCCGGGCCGCCCGCAGGTGGACGGACCGCGGCTGATCGGCCAGCTGGCCGTCCCGTACGTGGTGTTCCAGCTGCTCTACAACCTGGTCGGGATGGCGCTGGAGCGCCGGCTGGCGCCGATCCACCTGCTGGAGCCGCGCTGGCTGACCTGGTTCCTGCTGTCGCTGCTGATCTGGCGCCTGACGGTGCCGCTGTGGACGGCGCTGCGCCATCCGCTGCCGGTCGCGGTGCTGGTGGCGGCCGCCACCGGAGTGGTGGACGCCTTCCCGGCGGAGCTGGCGTTCGGTCGGACGCTCGGCTTCCTGCCGTTCTTCGTGCTCGGCCTGGTGCTCCGCCCGGAGCACTTCGCGCTGCTGCACCGCCGGGCCGTGCGCCGCTGCGCCCCGGTGGTGCTGGCGGGCGTCGCGGCGACGCTCTGGGTGGTCGGCCCGAAGCTGCTGAACCCGGGCTGGTTGGAGTACACCGACTCGGCCGCCCAGCTGCGGGTCGGCTACCCGGTGTGGCTGGCGGTCCGGGTCGCGCTGGCCGCGCTGGCGCTGGTCGCCGGCGCCGCGTTCCTCGCGGTGCTGCCGGCCCGCCGCACCCGGTACACCGCGCTGGGCGCCGCCTCGCTGTACGTCTACCTGCTGCACGGGCTGCCGCTGAAGCTGGTCCAGGCGTCCGGGATCTACCACGCCCGGCTGCTGCACCACTGGTGGACGGCGCTGCCGCTGCTCGGCGCCTGCGCGCTGGCCCTCGCGGTGGTGCTGGCGCTGCCGCGCACCGTGCGGCTGTTCACCCCGCTGGTGCAGCCCCCGCTCGGCCGGCTGCTGCACCCGGAGGGCACGTCACGGGACCAGCCGGTCCCGCTGCACCGCGAGGCGTGAGGGCAGCACCGCCTCCACCCGGAAGCCGCCGTCCCCGTCCGGCCCGGCGACGAAGCTGCCGCCCAGCGCCAGCACCCGCTCGCGCATCCCGACCAGGCCGTTCCCGCCGCTGGGCAGCACCACGCCGACGGCGCCGCGCGCCGCGCGCTCGTTGACCACCACCACCCGCACGCCGTTCGGCACGTACGCCAGCACCACGGCGACCGCCGCGCCGCCGGCGTGCTTGTGCGCGTTGGTCAGGCCCTCCTGGACCACCCGGTAGGCGGTCCGCTCGGCCTCCGGCGCGTACGGCAGCCGGTCGCCGCGCACCGTCAGGGTGACCGCCATGCCGGCCGCCCGGGACTGGTCGACCAGCCGGGGCAGCTCGGCCAGGGTGTCGGCGGGGTCGGCGGCCGGCCCGGGCTGCTCGGCGGCCTCGGACATCCGCAGCACGCCGAGGATCTCGCGCAGCTCGTCCAGCGCCTGCCGGCCGACGTCCCCGACCAGCTTGGCGCTCTCCTGGGCGCGCGCCGGGTCCTTGGGGATGATCCGCTCCAGGGCGGCGGCGTGCACCACCATCAGGCTGACCCGGTGGGCGACCACGTCGTGCATCTCCCGGGCGATCCGGGTGCGCTCCTCCAGCCGGGCCCGGCGGGCCCGCTCCCGGGCCCGCTCGGCGAGCAGGTCCAGCTCGGTCTCCAGGCCGTGGGCGCGGTCCTTCAGCGACTCGATCAGCCGCCGCCGGGCACCGACGTACAGGCCGGTCGCGACCGGGGCGACCACCAGGCCGACCGCCATCACGGCGGCGATCAGCACGAACACCCAGTACGGCGGCAGCGGCTCGGCGGAGGCCGGCTCGGCCGGCACCGACAGCACGAACAGCGCCATGCCGAAGGTCTCCACCATCGCCAGCGCGGAGAGCAGCACCACCCGCAGCCGCCGCGACGGCCACTCCCAGGTCGCCGCCAGGGTGTACAGCGACACCACCAGCAGCACCACGCCGAACAGCCCCGGCACGAACACCATCGCCGCCAGCACCGGCACCGCCGGCCAGCGCCGCCGCACCACCAGCGACAGCCCGGCGAGCACGCCCAGCGCCGCCGCGACCACCCCGGCGGGCACCCCCAGATGCAGCCGGTCGTGCACCACCCCGTACGCGCCGAACGCGCACTCCAGCCCGGCCAGCAGTGCCAGCCCGATGTCCAGCACGGCACTGCGGCGGCGCTGCCACCACCACAGCCCGCTGCTCCGGTCCCCCTCCGGCGTCTTGCTCATGGGAGACAGACTAAGGCTCGGTGTCCGCCATGCGGCCAGGCATCGGACGCGGCACCCGGTGCCACCTATGCTGGTCCGGTCCGGACAGCGCGGTCCGCACACGTCACCTCTCACCGGGTGATGCAGAGCCGTTGCCGAACCCCACCACCACAGGGAGCCAGCCGTGACCGCTCCGGTCCCCAACTCGGCGGACAACCCATCGCCGAACGTCGCCGACAACGCAGCGCTCCGTGCGGACATCCGCCGCCTGGGCGACCTGCTGGGCGAGACGCTCGTCCGCCAGGAGGGCCCCGAACTGCTGGGCCTGGTCGAGCAGGTCCGCCTGCTGAGCCGCACCGACGGCGAGGCCACCGCGCAGCTTCTCGGCGAGATCGACCTGGACACCGCCGCCAAGCTGGTCCGCGCCTTCTCCACCTACTTCCACCTGGCGAACGTCACCGAGCAGGTGCACCGCGGCCGCGAGTTCGCCGCCCGCCGGGCCCGTGAGGGCTCGCCGCTGTCGCAGACCGTCGACCAGCTGTCCGAGGCGGACCCCAAGCACCTCGCCGACACCCTGGCCAACCTCGCGGTCCGCCCGGTCTTCACCGCGCACCCGACCGAGGCCGCCCGCCGCTCGGTGCTGAACAAGCTCCGCCGGGTCGGCGAGCTGCTGGAGCGCATCCACCGCGAGCACGCCGCCTCCGGCCTGCTGGAGGCCGACCCGGCCCGGCACACCTCGGCCCGCCGCAGCGCCGACCGCCGCCTCGCCGAGGTGATCGACCTGCTCTGGCAGACCGACGAGCTGCGGATCGCCCGCCCGGAGCCCACCGACGAGGCCCGCAACGCCGTCTACTACCTGGACGAGCTGTACCGCGACGCGGTCCCCGAGGTCCTGGAGGAGCTGCACGAGGAGCTCGCCCGGGTCGGCCTCGCGCTGCCCGAGGGCGTCCGCCCGCTGACCTTCGGCACCTGGATCGGCGGCGACCGGGACGGCAACCCGAACGTCACCCCCAAGGTCACCTGGGACGTGCTCAACCTCCAGCACGAGTACGGCATCAAGGACGCCCTGGCCGCCGTCGACGACCTGCGCGCCTCGATGTCCACCTCGGTCCGGCTGGCCGGCGCCTCGGAGGAGCTGCTGGCCTCGCTGGAGGCCGACCTCAAGGAGCTGCCGGAGCTCAGCCCCCGCTACAAGCGGATGAACGCCGAGGAGCCGTACCGGCTCAAGGCCACCTGCATCCGGATCAAGCTGGAGAACACCCGCGACCGCCTGGCCGCCGGCACCCCGCACGTGGTCGGCCGCGACTACGTGGGCACCCGCGAGCTGGTCGCCGACCTCAAGCTGATCCAGGACTCGCTGCGCGCCCACCGCGGCGGGCTGATCGCCGACGGCCGGCTGGCCCGCGCGATCCGCACCATCGAGGCGTTCGGCCTGCAGCTCGCCACCATGGACGTCCGCGAGCACGCCGAGGCGCACCACCACGCGCTCGGCCAGCTCTTCGACCGGCTCGGCGAGGAGGCGTGGCGCTACACCGACATGCCGCGCGAGTACCGCCAGCGCCTGCTCTCCAAGGAGATGCGCTCGCGCCGTCCGCTGGCCCCCACCCCGGCCCCGCTGGACGCGGCCGGCGCCAAGACCCTCGGCGTCTTCTCCACCATCCGGGAGGGCTTCGAGCGGTTCGGCGACGAGATCGTCGAGTCGTACATCATCTCGATGTGCCAGGGCGCCGACGACGTGTTCGCCGCCGCCGTGCTGGCCCGCGAGGCCGGCCTGATCGACCTGCACGCCGGGATCGCCAAGATCGGCATCGTGCCGCTGCTGGAGACCACCGACGAGCTCCAGGAGGCCGACCGGATCCTGGACGAGATGCTCTCCGACCCGTCGTACCGCCTGCTGGTCTCGCTGCGCGGCGACATCCAGGAGGTCATGCTCGGCTACTCCGACTCCTCCAAGTTCGGCGGCATCACCACCTCCCAGTGGGAGATCCACCGCGCCCAGCGCCGGCTGCGCGACGTCGCCCACCGCTACGGCATCCGGCTGCGCCTGTTCCACGGCCGCGGCGGCACCGTCGGCCGCGGCGGCGGCCCCTCGCACGAGGCGATCCTCGCCCAGCCCTGGGGCACCCTGGAGGGCGAGATCAAGGTGACCGAGCAGGGCGAGGTCATCTCCGACAAGTACCTGCTGCCCTCGCTCGCCCGGGAGAACCTGGAGCTGACCCTCAGCGCCACCCTGGCCGCCTCCGCGCTGCACACCGCCCCGCGCCAGGCCCCCGAGGAGCTGGCCCGCTGGGACGCCGCGATGGACCAGGTCTCCGAGGCCGCGCACACCGCGTACCGCGCCCTGGTGGAGCAGGAGGACCTGCCGAAGTACTTCTTCGCGGCCACCCCGGTCGACCAGCTCGCCTCGCTGCACCTGGGCTCCCGCCCGTCCCGCCGCCCCGACTCCGGCGCCGGCCTGGACGGCCTGCGGGCCATCCCGTGGGTGTTCGGCTGGACCCAGTCCCGCCAGATCGTGCCCGGCTGGTACGGCGTCGGCTCCGGCCTCGCCGCCGCCCGCGCGGCGGGCCTGGGCGACGTGCTGAACGAGATGCACGGCCAGTGGCACTTCTTCCGCAACTTCCTGTCCAACGTCGCCATGACGCTGGCCAAGACCGACCTGCGGATCGCCCGCCACTACGTCGAGCAGCTGGTCCCCGCCGACCTGCACCACGTCTTCGACCAGATCGTGGCCGAGCACGACCTCACCATGCGCGAGGTGCTGCGGCTCACCGGCGAGGGCGAACTGCTGGAGCACAACGAGGTGCTGAAGCAGACGTTCAACGTCCGCGACGCCTACCTCGACCCGATCTCCTACCTGCAGGTCGCGCTGCTGCGCCGGCAGCGCGAGGAGGCCGCCGCCGGGCGTCCCGAGGACCCGCTGCGCGCCCGCGCGCTGCTCCTCACCGTCAACGGCATCGCGGCCGGCCTGCGCAACACCGGCTGATCCGGAACGGCACGCCGCGGGGGGGGGGGGGGGGGGGGGGGGGGCGGCCCGCCCCCCGCCCCCCCCCCCCCCCCCCCCCCCCCCCCCGCCGCCCCCCCCGCCCCCCCCCCCCCCCCCCCCCCCCCGCCCACCACCCCCCCCCCCCCCCCCCCCCCCCCCCCCCCCCCCCCCCGGGCGCCCCGCAC